>FR901491.1 GCA_000438355.1 Clostridium sp. CAG:273 | reverse complement strand
AATATAGATATATAATTATATGGAAATAAAAATATAGAGTATAATAAATAAAAAAGTAAAATTAATGAAAGAGAAAAATGATTAAATATTATAGTAAAATTGTAAAGAAAAAATATAAGAAATCCCCTAAAAGCTACAGCTTTAAATAAGGGGATTTTAATTTATTCTTGCTTTTTTAATAGCGTTGTGGTATAAATATGTTGACATAGTATAATACCAAATTTGTCTAAAAAAGGAAGGCAAAATGAATAATATTAAAAATTATAATTTAGAAGATTTAAAACAGGAAATGATTTCCATAGGAGAAAAACCATATAGAGCAGAACAAATATTTAAGTGGATATACATAGATAAAGTAAAATCATTTGAAGAAATGACAAATTTGTCTTTAGAACTTAGAAAAAAATTAGAAGAAAATTACACAATGTGTAATTTCGAAATTATTAAAAAACAAGAATCTTCAGATGGTACAAAAAAATATTTATTTGATGTTTTAGATGGAAATGCAATTGAAACTGTTCTCATGGAATATAACAGTTGGAAAACAATATGTGTTTCATCGCAAATTGGCTGTAAAATGGGGTGCAAATTTTGTGCATCAACAGGAATACCATTTATAAGAAATTTAACAGCAGGAGAAATTGTAGAACAAATTTTAGCAGTAGAACAAGATATTAAAGATAGAATTTCTAATGTGGTTTTTATGGGAATAGGAGAACCATTAGATAATTACGAAAATGTTATAAAAGCAATAAAAATTATAAACAATCCTAAAGGAATAAATATAGGTGCAAGGCATATTAGTGTTTCTACTAGTGGCTTAGTGCCAAGAATATACGATTTAGCAAACGAAAATATTCAATGCACATTATCAATATCGCTTCATGCAACAACAGATGAAAAGAGAAGTAGCATGATGCCAGTAAATAATAGATATAATATAAAAGAGCTAATGCAAGCATGCAGAGATTATATTGAAATAACAAATAAAAGAATTTCGTTTGAATATGCTTTGGCAAAAGACAATAACGACAATTTAGATGATGCTAAACAGTTAATAAATTTATTAAAAGGTATGTTATGCCATGTAAATCTAATACCAATAAATAAAATAGAGAATGGAAAATTTACAAAGAGTTCTAATGAAAATATTATTAAATTTAGAGATTATTTAAATGAACATGGCATTGTTGCAACCATAAGAAGAGAGCTAGGGTCTGATATAGATGCAGCATGTGGACAACTTAGAAGAAAAAATATCAAAGAATAGGAGGAAATATGCAGGTATTTGCAAAAACAGACATAGGAAAAGCTAGAGATAATAATCAAGACTTTTATTATATTTCAAACTCAGGAGATGTACCAGAGGTATATATATTAGCAGATGGAATGGGTGGATATAATGGAGGAGAAATTGCAAGCAGAATGGCAGCTGAGTCAGCAAGCAATTATATAAAATCTAACTTTCAAAAAATGTTAGAAACTATTAACGAAAGAAAGCAAAAAGAGGATAATAAAAATATAGAAAAAGACGAAATTTTAAAGTTAGTTAAATCTGGTATACAATATGCAAATCTGGTAGTTTATGAAGAAGCAAAAAAAAATCCAGAATTAGAAGGAATGGGTACTACTTTAGACGTAACGTTAATATATAATAATAAGATATATATTGGACATATTGGAGACAGTAGGGTTTATAGAATTAGAAATAAAGTTATGCGTAAACTTACAAAAGACCATAGCTATGTGCAACAATTATTAGAAGACAAAAAAATAACTAGGGAAGAAGCTATGCACCATCCAAAAAAGAATATGCTTACAAAAGCTTTAGGCTGTACATCCTACATAGACCCAGACTTAAGAGCAAGAGTAATTAATAAAAATGATATAATATTAATGTGTTCAGATGGACTAACAAATATGGTTTCAGAAGAGGAAATATATCAAATTACTAAAGAAAATCCAAAAGAGGCAGCAAATAAATTAACTATGCTAGCAAACAATCACGGTGGATATGACAATATTACGGTCTTAATAATAATGTGAGGAGAGAAAAAAGTATGAATTTAGTTGGAAGAGTAATAGGAAATAGATATGAAATTATAGAAAAAATTGGCGAAGGCGGAATGGCAACTGTTTACAAAGCAAAATGTAATATTTTAAAAAGATACGTAGCAGTTAAAGTTTTAAGAGATGAGTTTACAACAGACGAAGAATTTATAAAAAGATTTAATACAGAGGCACAATCAGCTGCAAGTTTAACTCATCCAAATATAGTTTCAATTTATGATGTAGGACATGAAGAAAATATTTATTATATAGTAATGGAATTAGTACAAGGAAAAACTTTAAAAGATATTATTAATGAAGATGGTACACTTCCTTGGAAATGGGCACTTAATGTTTCAATACAAGTTGCATCCGCATTAGAAATGGCTCATAGAAATAGTATAGTACATAGAGACATAAAACCACATAATATTATAATTACAGAAGATGGAATAGCAAAAGTTACAGATTTTGGAATAGCAAAAGCAGTTTCTAATTCAACAATAACAGCATTTGGAACAACTATTGGTTCAGTTCATTACTTTTCTCCAGAGCATGCAAGAGGTGGATATACAGATGCTAAATCTGACTTATATTCATTAGGTGTTGTAATGTATGAAATGTTAACAGGGAGAGTTCCATTTGATGCAGATACACCTGTTTCTATAGCTTTAAAGCATATGCAAGAAAAACCAATAGAACCAATAAAATTAAATCCGACAATTCCATATGCAGTTAATAAAATTATCATGAAAGCAATGGAAAAAGATCCAAACGAAAGATACCAAAGTGCTACAGAAATGTTAAAAGATTTAAGTATGGCTCTTAAAAATCCAGAAGGAGATTTTGTAGAGCAAAAAGACTTTACAAATCAATATACACAAAGAATTCCTACTTTGGGAGAACAAGAATATATAAGAAATAATGACGAAGATTATGAAGATGAGGAACAAGACGAACCTAAGAAAAAAATGAGCAAAAAGAAAAAAGCAATAATAATAACAGTAATTATCTTGGGAATAATATTATTGCCTGTAATAGGATTTTTTGGAATGAAAACAATTATGGATTGGGGTGTTCCAAAAGATGTAGACCTTCCTAACCTAGTAGGAAAAACATTAGAAGAAGCAAATAAAGAAATAGAAAAAACAGATATTAAACTTGAGAAAACAGAAGAATTTAATGCAGATGTAGAAGCTGGAAAGATTATTTCTCAAGAACCACCATATATAGATGGATATACAGTAAAAGAAAATTCAACTATAAAAATAGTAATAAGTAAAGGAACAGAAAAAGCAATAGTAGAAAATGTAAAAGGTAAAACATATGAAGAAGCGGCACAAATATTGGATAATGCAAATTTAAAAGTTGAAAGAATTGACCAAACTAGTAAAACTGTAGAAGCAGGAATTGTTATAGACCAAGACCCTGCTGGTGACAAAGAAGTAAATGCAGGAGATACAGTTAAATTATATGTAAGTAGTGGAACTGGAATAAAACAAGTAGAAGTAGAAAGTGTAATAGGAAAGTCAGAAGAGGCTGCAAATTCTATATTAACTAAAGCAGGACTAAAAGTAAATATTGGATATAAGGAAGATTCAAGCAAACCAACAGACACAGTATTAAGTCAAGACCCTGCACCAGGAGAAAAAGTAGATGAAGGAACTACAATTACTATAGTAGTAAATAATTATAAAAAACCACAAACGGCAACTATATACGTAAATGTAAAAGACTTAGTTCCAAAAAGTTTACAAGGCTCTGAAACTACAAATACAACAGAGGGGGAAACAGCAAAAGAAGTTAAAGTACAACTTACAGTAGGAGAAGGAGCAGCACAAACAACTACAACAAGTGCAGATACTCCTAGCCTTAAAATAGATATTCAAGGAACAGGACAGGTAGAGATAGCATTAAAAATTAGTAGTAGTACTGACAATGAAATATATACAAGAAGTATAATATTTGACTTTGATACACAAACTTCTTATACATTTAAAAAAGGTTAATAAAAAAATATATAATGCAACTAGAATAAAGCAGATTATTTTATCTGCTTTATTTTATCCAAAGAAACAAAAAAATAATAAACTAAATGTATACTTAGATAAGAGGAGGAATGCATATGGTAGAGATATCTGCATCTGTATTAGGATTAAAAGAAACAAATGCTATAAAGCAATTATATGATTTAGAGGTGTCTGGAATAGATTATTTTCATATAGATGTAATGGATGGCGAATTTGTAAAAAACAATACTGTAGATAGAATGGTAGAATATTGTGAATATTTAAATAGTATAAGTTTATTGCCATTAGATGTTCACTTAATGGTAAAAGATATAAAAAAATTTGTTAATAAATTTATAGTATTTGAACCGAACAATATAACATTTCATTTAGAAGCATGTAAGGATGAAAACGAAGTAAAAGAACTAATAAAATATATAAAGAACAATAATTGTAAAGTTGGTATATCTATTAGCCCAAAGACTAACATAGAAGAAATATATAGATATTTGCCATACATACATAATTGCTTAGTAATGACTGTAGAGCCTGGAGAAGGTGGACAAGCTTTAATTCCAGAGACAATAGACAAAATAAATAAATTATATAAATATGTAAAAGAAAACGAAATAGACATAGATATTGAAGCAGATGGAGGAATTAACTTAGATACAGCAAATAAAGCAAAAGAGGCAGGAGCAAATATACTTGTGGCAGGTACTTCAATTGTGCAGTCTAATAACTATGCAGAAACAGTAAAAAAATTAAAAAGTGCTTGTTAATTTAGTTTAGAAAACATAAAATTTAAAAATACAAAAAAAGTAGCAATGAAATGCATAAATAATTAAAAAAGTTAATAAAAAATACTTAAAATTATATGTTATATAATAGAAATTATAAAAATAGTAATTTAAATAGTAAATATACTTTACAATGCAATAAAAATAAAAACTCTTTTCAAATCAATTATTGAAAAGAGTTTTTATTTTATATATTTTTTAATTAGTTTTACTTATTTTCTTCTTTATCTTTTTTTGTTTTAGATTTTTTTTCACTTTTGTTTTCTTTTTTATTTTCAGTAGAGTTAGATTTCTCTACTTTTTTTGTTTCAACATTGCTGTTTTTTTCAGTTTTTTTACTAGTTTCTTTTTTATCTGTTTTTTCAAATTTTTTGCTAAATATACTAACTAAAACTATACCAAATCCAACTACTATGAAGAATAGTTTTGCATATCCACCAATTGCAGGGATTATAGTTAAAGCATACATTACTAAAGCAGAGATAATTGTAAATAAAGCTAATTGCCATTTCTTTTGTAAGTTAAATTTATCAACTAAATATTTTGCAATTGCAATTGCAAAGAAAGAAAAAGCAAGTGAAACTAAAATTCCATAAATAACTGCAAGTGTCANNNNTAAATAACTGCAAGTGTCATAGCTAAAGGTAATGTTACAGATAAAGTCATAAGAAGTACTACAATAAATGGAATTAAAGCAATTCCTAAAATACCAATACCAGTTGTGGCAAAAGGTCTTTCTATTAAGTTATATTTTGCTCTGTCTATAGCTTTTGGTGTAAAGAAAATTAAGAATAATACAACAACTAAAACAAATATAGCAGTAGCAACAAATCTAATTATATAATTTAAAATTAATGTACTTGTATCAATACTTGTGTCGATTTTTTTAAAGTTAATATCTCCTTTAATTATTCCATCTGGAATATTTGCTTCATTAACAGATGTATAATTAAAAGAACCATAAACTAAAGTTTTTGAATTATCTGGGAAGTTTAGTTCATTAGCTGTTACAAAAACATCTCTTTGTACTCTACCTTCAAAAGTAATTTTATTAGAATATGAAGCCATATCTCTGTAGATAATAGCAGATTGTCCTAGTGTTAAGTCTGTTGAAAGAGAATAAAGATTATAAACAGTACCATTAATAACTAATTCTTTTGCTAAAACAAATAAGTTATTATAAATAATAGCATTTTCATCAATTATAACTTTGTTGCCAAGTACAAATAAATCTCCATTAATTTGACCAGTTACATTAATTGTGTCTCCCATTGCAAATGAATTACCATCTACTAGTTTGTTTAATTTAACATTTTGCCCTGCAGCAAAATAG
>FR901490.1:14407-16700 GCA_000438355.1 Clostridium sp. CAG:273 | reverse complement strand
AATAAAACTAATATAGCTATTATTATACTAAATATTAAATAGCTCCAATTATTTACTGGAACAATATAATTCTGTCCTATAAATACTACTAATACTGGGAATAATATTGCAGCTGCAATTGAACCTACAGATACCATTCTTGTAATAGCCATTAAGATTAAAGCAAATACTAAACATATTAATCCAATTTGCCAATTAATCATTAATAAAACTCCTAAAGATGTTGCAATTCCTTTTCCACCTTTAAATCCAAAGAAAATAGGAAATGTATGCCCTATAATTACAAATATACCTGCTAATTGTACAAGTAAAGCATCATCCAATCCATCTACAATGTTTCCTATTAATATAGCAATTAAAATAACAACTACACCTTTTAAAATATCACATAATAGAGTTATAACTGCTGCTTTAACTCCTATGCTTCTTAACATATTTGTAGTTCCTGCATTTCCACTTCCCTTTTCTCTTACATCAAATCCTGCCATCCTTTTACTAATAATAACTGAAAAATTAATACTTCCTACTAAATATGCAATAATTGCAATAATAATATATGCTGCCATAATTAATCTTCCTTTCTTACTTTATAATTTTTTAAATATAACTTATACAAATACTAAAAGTTATATTTTACATTTCCAACTTATTTTATAACAGTAACAAAAAAATAGCAAGACTATCTTACTATTTTTATTTATTATAACATTTTACAATTTATTTTCTTAAGCTATATTTTATTTTTACAACTTCTCATTATACCAGGTTAACATTTTTAACTGTATTTAATGGTACAACTTAATCTAATTTATAAGATTATATTTAAATTTTCCGCCTAACTATATATAATACTTACTTGTTATTATTCATCCTTTTCATTTCTTTCCCTTACAATCATTCTAATTGGTGTTCCTTCTAATCCAAATTCTTTCCTTAATTGGTTAACCAAATATCTCTCATATGAAAAGTGAAATAGTTTCTTATCATTTACAAATACTACAAATGTAGGAGGCTTTGTTGAAGCTTGAGTCATATAATATATTCTTAATCTTTTACCTTTATCTGTTGGTGGTTGTACTATTGCTATAGCCTCATTTAATACTTGATTTAGTACAGATGTAGAAACTCTTAATGCATTTTGGTTTGCAACATTATTAATTATATTAAATAGCTTATCAACCCTTTGACCAGTTTTTGCAGAAATAAATATAATTGGCGCATATGACAAATATGATAGTTTATTATATACTTCTTTCTTATATTTCTCTAATGTTCCATTTTCTTTTTTGTATTCATCCCACTTGTTTACTACAATTATAATTCCCTTTCCTGCTTCATGTGCTTCTCCTGCAATTGTTGCATCTTGAGCAGTTATTCCCTCGTTTGCATCTATCATAAGTAAACATACATCTGCTCTTTCTACAGCAAGAAGTGTTCTCATTATGCTATATTTTTCTAAATTATCTTCTATCTTGCTTTTTCTTCTTATCCCTGCAGTATCAATAAAAATATATTTACCATATTCATTTTCAAACTCAGAATCTATTGCATCTCTAGTTGTTCCAGCAATATTACTTACTATAACTCTGTTTTCACCTAAAATTTTATTTACTAATGAAGATTTTCCTACATTTGGTTTTCCTATAATTGCTACTTTTATTGTTAAGTTGTCTTCATCTTTTTCTTCCTCAGTTGGAAGTGCTTCGTATATTGCATCTAATACATCTCCAATACCTTTTGCATTTGCTGCAGATACAGGGTATGGATCTCCTAACCCTAAATTATAAAATTCGTAAAGTTCTGCTGGTTCTTTTCCGTAAGAATCAGATTTATTGCAAACTAAAATTACTGGTTTCTTAGATTTTCTAAGCATTAAAGCAATATCTTCGTCTGCTGCTGTAACCCCTTGTCTTATATCTGTTATAAATATAATAACATCTGCTAGATTAATTGCAATGTTTGCTTGTCTTCTCATTTGAGACAAAATAACATCATCTGACTCTGGTTCTATTCCACCTGTATCTATTAAAGTAAAGTCTCTATCCCTCCAGTTTGCATCTGCCGTAATTCTGTCTCTTGTAACACCTGGAATATCTTCTACTATAGAGATTCTTTTTCCAACTATATAATTAAAAAAAGTAGATTTTCCTACATTTGGTCTACCTATTATTGCTACTGCTGGTTTTGACATATTTCTTCTCCTTTCATAAAAAATACGTTCGTACGTCGCTCTTATTATTTTACTATACATAATACAAAATAGCAAGTTAATTCTTGCTATTATATACTTTGG
>FR901490.1:12313-14378 GCA_000438355.1 Clostridium sp. CAG:273 | reverse complement strand
TCATATATATTTTCTTTTTTTATCCATACAGAAACACTGCCTCCATTACAATAAAATATTCCATTTCCTTCACTATCTACATATACAGTTTCTTTTAAATTCCCAGTACAATCATATAAAATAGAATTTGCAAGTCTCATTCCAACATTCATTTGCTTAGCGCCACCTGCTCCGTCCGACATTATAACAGCCATTCCAGAATCTGTATGCTCATAATCTCCTGTTAAAGTCCAACCTATAATATTAGGGTGATCAAAGTAATCTCTTAATTCTCCATATGCAAAATACTTTCTTGCCATTATTAATTTTTCTAGTATTCCTTTTTTATCTCCAATACCATTATGTGGTATTCCATAATAATCTCCATAAAATATACAAGGAAGTCCAAATTTTCTTAGTAAAATAATCGCATAAGCTAAAGGTTTAAACCAGTCCTGTACCCAAGAAAACAAAGATTGTCCTGGCTGTGTATCATGATTATCTACAAAAGTTACTGCCATATCTGGATTTGCTTTTACTAAACTATTGTCTAATATAGTTCTCATGTCAAAATTTCCACCACTATTCGAAGCATTAAAGAAATTATAGTGAAGCGGAACATCAAATAATCTCATAACTCCATTTGTTTCTTTTATATAATTTTGAAGTGACATTAAATTTGTTGTCCAATATTCTCCAACCGCTGTAAGGTCTTTTCCAGTTTGACTTCTTAAAGTCTTTAACCATTTTTCCAAAAAATCTGCTCTTATATGTTTTACAGCATCTAATCTAAATTCATCTATATTTGTTGTTTCTAAATACCATTTTCCCCATTTTACTAATTCGTCAGATACATCTACATTATTAAAATCTATGTCACATCCCATTAAATAATCATAATTTCCATTTTCTTTATCTACATCGTTATCCCAATGCTTTCCATAAAATTTAAAAATACCATGCTTTTTTTCTTTATCGTCCCAATCTGTACCATGAAAATGAGTCCAATTCCATTTAAAATCTGAATACATATTATTTCTTGCATCAAAATTATATTTAGTCCATGCTTCTATAAGTTTTGGCTCAGATATATCTACATTTCTATTGTTTCCCATCTCTTCTGTTGCCATAACTTCTTCTTTATCATCTGCACCCATTCTATGATTAAACACAATATCTGCTATAACAGAAAGCCCATTACCTTTTAAAGTCTTTATTGCATCTATATATTCCTGTTTCGTACCATATTTAGTTTCTATACTTCCCTTTTGGTTAAATTCGCCTAAATCATATAAGTCATAAACAGCATAACCTGTATCATTTTTTCCACCTATACATTTATATGCCGGTGTTAGCCATATAGAAGTTATACCTATCGTTTCTAAGTAACTCGCTTGTGTTCTTACTTTTTCCCATAATTTACAATCTGGTGGTAAATACCATTCAAAATATTGCATCATTGTTTCATTTATTTTACTCACAAGCATTCAACTCCAATTCTATAAAATTTTATACTTAAAAATTACATTATTAAATTAATACACCTTTTTATCTGATAATTTAATATTATCAATATGTAATCTTCCCATCTAAAAGGTCATCTTGTTCAATCCAATCTTCTACATTTATTTCATCATATTCTGTATCATTTTGTCCTCTTACTATTACTTTAGAAATTCCTGCATTTATAATAAGCTTTTTACACATCTGACATGAATTTGCCCCTGGCTCAAACTCCCCAGTATCTACTCTATAAACTACTAAATATAAAGTTCCTCCAATCATATCTTTTCTTCTTGCACTTATAATAGCATTTTGCTCAGCATGAACACTTCTACAAGCATCATAACCAGCATGTCTTAAATCTGGAAATAACTTTTTCTTTGTACAAAAACCTAAATCTATACAATTTTTTCTTCCTCTTGGTGCTCCATTATAACCTGTAGCAATTATTTCATCATTATTAACAATAATACATCCAACTTTTTTTCTTAAACATGTACTTCTATCTGCTACAGTTTTTGCTACATTTAAATAATAATTTGTTTTATCTATTCTATTTGTCATCTCTTCCCCCTATTTCTAA
>FR901490.1:11619-12263 GCA_000438355.1 Clostridium sp. CAG:273 | reverse complement strand
TATTTTGCAAATTCATAAGTCATTATATTTCATTCTCCTTCCACATAACTTTTAGATTATGTAATTTTATACTTGCATTAATATTATAATGTATAAAATTAAAAAAATCTATATAACATAGTAATTTTATTGATTTATTATATTCAAGTTAATAGTATATTTAATTTTTTAACCATGAAAAAAAAGAAACGACATTAATGTATCGCTTCTTTTTTATTTTTATCTAGATATTTATTTAGTATTAATCTAAAATTAGTTATTCTCTGATTTAGCAATAACTTCTTTTCCATCATAATATCCACAATTTGGACATACTCTATGTTGTCTAATTTTTTCATGACAATGTGGACAATCTACTAAATTTTGACTTTCTAATTTCCATGTTGATCTTTTTAAATGTGTTCTTGCTTTTGACCATCTTCTTTTTGGTTGTGCCATATAACTCCCTCCCTTTTCTTAAGCAAATATATATAGTATAATTTTACAAATTATCTCTTAAAAGTAAATACTATAAAATTATATACTATTTTATTATAATTTGTCAATACTTTTGTTGCCTTTTAAATTAAGCTTTTCAAATTTTTAAAATAATACTCTATAAAATTCATATAGCACTATTTTATATATTTTCTCATTTATTAATT
>FR901490.1:9081-11605 GCA_000438355.1 Clostridium sp. CAG:273 | reverse complement strand
TTAATTCTAATAAATAACTTTTAACGTTATTATCTAGTAATTGCCTCTGTTACATTTTGAGATGAAATACTTTCCAAATCTTTTGCCATTTCAACTATTAAATCTGCTGCCTTTTCTACTCCGACTTTATCACTATTTATGCAAATATCATAATTAGAAAAGTCCTTCCATTTTTTGTCTGTATAGTATTTATAATGATTTTCTCTTAGTTTGTCTATTCTAATAATTTCTTTTTCTGCTTTCTTTTTATCCATTCCATAATATTTTACAGCTCTATCTATTTTGTTTTTCATATCACTATATATAAATACCTTTAAAACATTTTTGTTGTCTTTTAAAATTTGATCTGCACATCTTCCTACTATTATACAAGGTTCTCTATCTGATACCTCTTTTATTAGTTGTGATTCTTTTACAAATAGTTCATCTGAATTACTTAAGTCTGAATAATATCCATTATTCAATATATCCAATGCATTTCTTTTTTGCTCATTTTCCTTAATATATTGTTCTGATAGCCCAGTTTTTTCTGCAACTTCTATTATAAATTCTTTATCATATAATTTTATTCCTAATTTCTGAGCAACTAATTTACCAATGTATCTTCCACCTGAACCATATTCTCTCGTTAAAGTTATGACTATATTTGAAGAACTTGGCTGTGTTATTTCTAATGGATTTGTAATCAATGGTTTATTAGAATTTTCAACATTTTTTAACTTTCTTACTTGTAATATTAAAAGTACACTTGCTACAACAAATGCTAATCCATCTGCTAAAGGTCCTGCATATAATATTCCATGAATTCCAAATGTAGCACCAAATATAACCATTGCTGGTATTAAAAATAAAATCTGTCTTGATAAAGAAATTACCGCACTTTTTACACCTTTTCCTATTGCTTGGAAGAAAATTCCTGCAGGTATTTGAATTCCATTACAAATGCATAACATTAAATATGTTCTAAACGCATAACATGCAAATTCAATATATAATTCATTTCCACTACCAAATATTAGAATTAGTTTATCTGGTATTAATTGGAACAATAAAAATGCTATTGTACTAACTATTAAGCTAAGACCTAATACATATTTTAAAGCTTTTCTAACCCTATCATAATTTTGTGCTCCATAATTATATCCTAATATTGGTTGTGCACCTACTGCTATTCCTATTATTATACTATTTAATATTTGGCTAATTTTCATAACTATACCTAATACTGTAATAGGTATTTCTGAACCAAACTCTGACTCTGCACCATACTTTCCTAATAAGTTATTTTCAAAAGCAATAACCAAAACTATACTCATTTGAGTAATAAAACTACTTATTCCTAGCATTGAAACTTTAAGAACTACTGATGGTTTTAGTCTTATATCTTTCTTTGTAATTTCTATTGTTTTTAATCTTCTTAAATATGCAACATTCATTGCAAATGTAACAAATTGGCTTATAGTAGTTGCAATAGCAGCTCCTTCCACTCCCATCTTAAAAACAAATATAAATATTGGGTCTAATATAATATTTAAAATTGCACCTGTTACCATTGAAGCCATAGAATATTTAGGACTACCATCTGCTCTAATAATAGAATTTAATGTAGTTCCTATCATCATAAATGGTAAACCTAGTGCTACAAAGAATCCATATCCCATAGCATCATTTCTTAATGCCTCAGTACATCCAAATAAATTTAAAATTTGTGGCAAAAAGCCTATAATAATTGCACAAAGTAAAACTGCAACAATTACAGAAATTAAAATTCCATTTAATACACCTTTACTTGCCTCTTTTTTATTTTTCTCTCCAAGTTTAAGGCTTAAATATGCAGAACTACCATCTCCAAACATTAAAGCAAAAGCTAAACATAACATTGTAATTGGGAATACTACATTTGTAGCTCCATTACCTATGTAACCTACTCCCCATCCTATAAATATTTGGTCAACTATATTATATAAAGAGTTAACCAATAGAGAGATTATACATGGTATAGAAAATTTTTTAATTAATTTTCCTATTTTTTCATAACCTAAAATGTTTTCTTCTTTTTCCAAAATAATTCCTCCTTTTATTTTTAATTGTTAAAATATAATCTTTTATTGGCTATTTGCTAACTTAAAATGTATTTTTAAGCACAAAAAGACAACACTCTTTAGGTGTTGTACGTTTATTAATACAAAATATAACAAACAGATGCCTTCCCTTAAAATATAAAATTAACATATTATATCTTATAAAATTTATTTAAAATTGTCAAATATTAAATACAAAATTCTATGACTTTATTATTCTATTTTGCATATACTCTAATATAATGTATTTTGAAAGAGGTTTTATATGTGTGGAATTTGTGGTTTTATTAATCTAAAGAAAAAAATTGATAATTATAAAGATGAACTAGTAAGTATGACAAATGCTATTGCTAGACGTGGTCCAGATGAAAAAGGCTATAGCTGTTTTGAAAATGCCATGTTAGGTCATAGAAGATTAATTGTTATTGACCCTGATGGCGGGA
>FR901490.1:0-9058 GCA_000438355.1 Clostridium sp. CAG:273 | reverse complement strand
AGCCAATGACATTTAAGTTTAATGGAAATACTTATACTATAGTATACAATGGTCAAATTTATAATGCTAATGAATTACGTAATATTTTGAAAGAAAACGGATTTTCTTTTGAAAGTCACTCAGATACAGAAGTATTATTAAAAGCTTTTGTGCATTTTGGAAAAGATGTTGTAAATAATTTAAATGGGGTTTTTGCATTTGCAATATGGAATGAAAATAAAAAAGAATTATTTATGGCAAGAGACCATTTTGGTGTAAAGCCATTGTTTTATACTATAAAAGATGATTGCTTTATATTTAGCTCAGAAATAAAAGCAATTGCTTGTTATCCATCTATAGAATTAACAATAAATAAGGAAGGAATTGGAGAATTATTTGGAATTGGTCCTGCCCATACCTCTGGATTAACAGTTTTTAAAAACATTTTTGAGGTAAAACCTGCTAGCTTTTTAGTTTATAATAATGATGGTGTTCATACATCTAAGTATTGGAAATTGATAAATAAGCCTCATACAGACAGTTTAGGTAAAACTTGTGATAAAATTAGTTTTTTATTGGAAGATGCTATTAAAAGACAGCTTGTATCTGATGTTCCTATTTGTACTTTTCTTTCAGGTGGTCTTGACTCAAGCATAATAACTTTATATGCCTCAAATTATTGTAAGGATAATGGATTACCGCCTTTAGATACGTACTCAATAGATTATGTTGATAATGATAAAAATTTTGTTAAAAGTGATTTCCAGCCTAATACGGATAACCATTATATAGATGTAATGGCTAACTTTCTTCATACAAATCACCATAAAATAATTATAGACACTCCTGAACTTGCAGAAAATTTAGAAAGTGCTATGTTAGCCAGAGATTGTCCAGGCATGGCAGATGTTGACTCTTCTTTATTACTTTTCTGTAAAAATGTAAAACAAGATATGGTAGTAGCTTTAACAGGAGAATGTGCAGATGAAATATTTGGAGGATATCCTTGGTTTTTTAGAGAAGATGCCCTAAAAAGTGGAACATTTCCTTGGTCTATTGCTATAGAAGAAAGGCAAAAATTACTTAATCCAGATATATCTTTAAAATTTAATTTAAAATCTTATATAGACTATAGATATAATGAAAGCTTAGATGAAATTGAATTTTTAGATGAAGATACTACAGAAACAAGAGAAAAAAGAAAAATAACACATTTAACACAAAATTGGTTTATGCAAACATTATTAGATCGCTCGGATAGAATGGGTATGTTTAATGGTTTTGAATTAAGAGTACCTTTTTGTGATTATAGATTAGTCCAATATGTTTGGAATATACCATGGGAACTAAAAGCACTTAATGGCCGTGAAAAAGGACTTCTTAGGTATGTAATGAAAGATAAATTACCAGCAGAAATTATAGACAGAAAGAAAAGTCCATACCCTAAAACTCAAAATCCAACTTACTTAAAAAAAGTAAAAGAAATGCTTACTGAAATAATGAAAAAACCTAATGCCCCTATAAAAAATCTTCTAAATGAAACATATATATGGGAAATAATTAATACAAACGGAAGCGCTTTTACCAGACCTTGGTTTGGTCAATTAATGACTGGTCCTCAACTTATGGCATATCTTTGTCAGGTTAATATATGGCTCGAGAGATATGAGCCTAAGATTGAGTTATAAAAAGGAACAGAGGCCGCACTGCGACCTCTATTTAATTTATTTTTTATCAATAGTACCATTTACTTTTATTTCATAATTTCTATTAAACATTACATTTATTGAAATAAGTTGATATATGGAAGAACATACTTGTCCTAATCCAGTGCAAAATGGTGTTTTTATAAATGACATTATCATTCTTAAACCATTTGATACTATTTTATTTGTTGTTGCTTTTATTGCCGAATATTCCAATTGTAAATAACAAGTTTTTATTTTGTAAATTGGATATATAATAAAATTAATCAATTCAAAACTTAAAAATATTAATGTAATATATAAATTCAATTCATATGCTCCATATAAAGCAATAAACATCAATAATATAGTGGTTAAAAGTATTCCTAATAATATATAAGCATTTTTTCTATGTTTTTTATAGTTAAAATTATTTTGACTAATATCAATTTTAGCTACTGTTGATATAGATTCAAAAGCATCCCATTGAGTGTCTGTAATTAATGCTACAAAGTTTAATGCTATCATATATTTTTCTCCATATTCTGATGCATTACTCAATCCAAATAAATATATAATAAAAAATGCCAAACTATTAAATATTTCAACTGAATCATATTTTATAAAATTTAAAACATTACACCTGAATTTGAATTTTTTATATTGTTTCATTGTTACTACTAATACATAAATAAATATTATTAATAATGTAGTTATTACAATACTCATTTTATTATCAAAAATTAAAGCTGAAACTATTAAAATAATAAAATTTAAAATATTTAATATAATGCAGTATTTATTTGCTAATTTATTTTTGTTTTCAAAATATAATTTTTCTAAAACATAAGAAAATATTAATTGGATGTAAAGTTGAATTACAGAATATAATGCAAATTCTTTATTAATTGATAATGCAAATTCTTTATATTTTGCTACATCCATATTCATAAATTTTATATATTTTTCTATATTTAAGGCTATAAATCCAAAAACTATAAAACCAATGATAATTCCTAATGTCATCCCACTTAACACTGCATTTTCATTTTTATCCTTTTCTTTGCTTATATTTGCACCTGTTCCAAATATTGATTTCATCATTGCCCAAATAAATTGTATTGGATATGTTAATGTAAAAACATTTATTAAATTTTTATCTACAATTAATCCTAATGCAAACCATGATAATATTGGAATAAACGAAAAAATGGCTGAATTGAAAGTTATTCTTAATAATCGTTTCATATTTTTATTCCTTTTATTTTATTTTGTTTTATTTTATATCTTTATATTTTATCATAAATATCATACCAACTATAACATCTATAAATATTTTTTCCATATTATCATAAAAAACTTAAATTATCAAATGAAAAAGTTATTAACTTTTAATTTAAAATATGACACTCTATATGAAGTGTCATATTTCAAATATTTAATTATCCCTTTTATTCTTTAACGAATAAATAGACAAACAACTCAATCCTATTCCTAACATAATAATTGCATTATTAATATCAATTTGTTTTAATACCGAAGTAACTACGATACAGATACCCATTGCAAGACTAACTCCAATTAAGGCAATATTTATAATATCTTCTACTTTGCTATTTTCTTGTTTAGTTTGTGCATTTAATAATTTCTCTACTGAAACACCTAAAATCTCTGCTAATTTTGGAATAGAATTAATATCTGGGCAAGATAAATTTCTTTCCCATTTTGACACAGCTTTGTCAGTAACATTCATTTTGTCTGCTAAATCATTTTGTGTCATATTTTTTTCTCTTCTTAAAGAACTAATCATTTCTCCAAAAGTTTTGTTTGACATATAAAATCCCTCCTTTAATTGTTAATTCTATTTTATTACGGATATTTCCTAAATTCAACCAACAGTTAGTTTACTTTAATAAACAATTAATTTAGTTGCAGTTTATTTAACTAAATTGCATTACTGCTTTATTGTATCTACAATACTATTTTTCCGATTTGTACTGCGAAGTTTCTATAAAATTTTCCCACCTTTTATACCCCAATTGAATTTATAAATCTCTTACATACCAATCATATTGAAAAAATTTACATAAATCTTATAAAAAGCAATATTATAGTTATTATTAGTGAAACAAGGTCTTAAAATTTGTGCATACAAATTTTAAGTAGCAGTGCGTCCGCAGTTGAACTAAAAATAACTATAATATTGCTTTAGTATCAAATTAAATTCTATTTCCAAGACCCCCATAGAGTTTTCTTTAATTCTATGGGTTCGTCTATTTCTAATTTTTCATCATTTAGTATATATTTTGGATTATTTGTTGTAAGCTCTAATGTCTTCTCTTGTCCTATCCATTTTTCTAATAGTTTTAATGCTTCTGGTATGTGTTTATATATTGTGTTTACTCTATGATTATCTGAGCCTAAAAAGTGTATCATGTTATGTGTTAGAAGTTTTTTTGCAGTTTCTTTAATTTCATTTCCATATACTCCTATAATGCTCCCATAATTTGTTTGAAATAAAACTCCTTGTTCTATATATTCTAATAACATATTGGGATTTTCTCTAACATAGCTATATCTCTCCGGATGTGCTACAATTGGAGTTTTTCCTTCTTGCAATAATAAATATATAACTTGGTCTATATTCATTGGTTTATTTTGCATAGGAAATTCAATTAATACATATCTACTATTATTTAAGCTCATAGCTTGTTTAGATTTTATATATTCTATTATATTTTCATTTGCATAAATTTCATTTCCTTGATGTATTTTTATATTTATTTCTTCTGTTAATTTTTGAACATTTAAAATCCTATTAAAAATTTCATTACATGGTACCTCGTAATAACTTTCCATGTAATGTGGAGTGCAAATTATATCTGTAAATCCCACTTTCTTTGCTTCTTTAAGCATATATATTGTATCTTCTATTGTTTTAGAGCCATCATCTACTCCATAAACTAAATGTGAATGTATATCAATCATTATTTTCTCTCTTTCATTTATTTTCGTTTTATATGAATTTAACCTTATAAATTTACAGCATAAATTTTATAAGGTTAAATATTTACATAATTTTATATATTTTAGTTATTTTATTCATCTGAATTTTTATTTTCTTCAATATTGTACAATCTGCTACCTTCTTGATTTTCTGGTCTTATTCTAGCTGCAAAGTCAACTTTATTTCTAGTACTTTTTTTATGTGTTGTTGTTACAGCTGTTGAAGAACCATAATAGTAAGAAGCATAATATTCTTTTTGAGCTATAGGCATTTTATTTATAACAACACCAGCAATCTTGCCACCTACGTTTAAGATGTCTCTTTTTACTCTTTCTAAGTCATCAATTTTTGTATATTTATAAGCACACACTATAATAGTACTATCTACATTTCTAGAAATAATAAGTGCATCTGTAACTAAATTGGTTGGTGTTCCATCATAAATTACAATATCACACATATCTTCTAATTTTTTCATAGTTTCTGCCATTTTTTCAGAAACAAGTAACTCTGAAGGATTTGGCGGAACACTTCCTGCAGTTATTAAATATAAGTTTTCCACTTCTGTCTTTCTTATATAAGACTCTATTTTTTCATCTCCGCTTTCTCCATTTGAGTTAACCCCAGATAAATAATTTGAAAGTCCAGGAGCTGGCGGAACAGAGAAAACAGAAAAAAGCCTTCCTTTTCTCATATCACAATCTACTAATATAACTCTTTTACCTGCTTGAGCAAATGTTGTAGCTAAATTAGAAGAAACCCAACTTTTTCCCTCTGATGGAGATGTTGATGTAACTAGCAAAGATTTTAATCCAGTCTTTGTATTCATAAATTGTATATTTGTTCTTAATGTTCTAAATAATTCTGATATAGGTGACTTAGGCTCTCTTGCAGCAATTAATTCTTTTTTCATTATTTTTTGCCTCCTTTAGCTTTCTTAAAATCACATACTGGTATAGAGGTTAAAACAGTTAATCCCAACTTTTTCTCTATATCTTCTTTACTTTTAACTGTTGTGTCAAGCATGTTGGCAATTAATACATAAATACATGCAATAACGAAACCTGCAGCAGCAAATATAATTAAATCTTTTGTATGATTTATATTATATGGTTTGCTTTCTGCCTTTGCTTCATCTACTACATAAACATTGTCCATATTATAATATTGTTGTGCAATTTGAGTAATAAACACCTGTGCAGCTTCATTTGCAATTTTTCTTGCCATTTCACTATCTGCATCTGTTACGCTTATTGCTATTATTTCAGTATCATCCTTTGCTGTTACTTGAATATTTTTCTTTAAATTCTCTACTGTTTTATCTATTTTCAAATTATTTATAACTTGTGTTAAAACCTTATCTGTTTTTATTAAATCACTATATGTAGAAACTAATTTTTGATTCAACGTAATTTCTGTTGATGTAATAGTTCCATCACCTGATTGAGCAGCATTAGATTTTGCCAATAATATGGATGTTGTAGATTTATATTCTGGCTTTACTAATACATAAGAATAAATAAACCCTATAACTACTGCTATTATAACAATTAAAATTATCTCAAATTTTCTTGTCCAAAACATGTTAAACAAATCTTTTAAATCTAATTCGTCCATGGTAAAATTCCCTTCTATTTAGCTTAAGATATTCTCTATATAAAGACTATATATTAAATAATGTATAAAAAAATTATTTATATTTGTTATTTTATTTCTATGTCTTTATATTTTACTAATTTTACAACTGCAAATGTAATAACTACAGCAATTATTACTATAAAGAAAATATTTACACCTGTTTGAGGTAATTTAGAGTCTGGAGCTATTGTATTGTCTTTACTATTATTTACAGTACTTCCTGTCTCTTTATTAGATTCTTGTGTGTTAATAACTATATTTTCTGTATTAGTATTATTTGTAGTCTCATTTGTTACTCCATTAAGTGTTTCATTAGTAATTTGATTTTGAATATTGTTTTCTTCGTTGTTATTATTGTTTTCATCTGTTCCTTCTGGTTTTATTGTATAATTAACAGAATATGTAGGATATTTTTCATCTAAAAGATTTCCATCTGATATATTAAAATCTTTTATAGAAACTGTACCTGTTTTTTCTTCTTTAACATCTCTTAGTTCAAATGTTAATTCTACAAATTGTGTATTAGAATTTGCTTTATCATTTTCTAATAAAACCATTTTTGTTTCGTCTGAAATTGTTATTTTCCAGTTATCTGTTGTTTTTCCAGAAACTTTTGATATATTAGCGTCATCATATACTAATGACATAGAAGCACTCATTACAGAGCCTTCTTTTACTCCATCGAATTTTCCAGTAGATATTTTAATTGTTATTTTGTTTTCATCTTTTACTGTTTCAAATTTTATATTAACAGATGCATTTTCTGTTGCTGGTGGTTCTGATGCATATACTGTACAGCTTAAACAAACTAAGCATAATAATAAAATAATTGATACTAATTTTTTCATTTTTTTCTCTCCTTTTTACATTTTATCTTATGATATTCTACTATAAATGTTATTATATAACAAGATTTTATTTTTTACAATTGTGTTACGATATATTTACAAATATATTTCACTTATAGTAGTAGAATTATTATAAATTACATTTTAAAAGATTTAAAATTCTAATTTGGTTATAGTTAGATATTAGGAGAAATTAATATTCTCCTAATATCTCTATTCTCATTCTTGTATAATCTTTCACTCCAAGTTCTTGTTTATCTACATTAATATCTGCTGCCATTTCTTCTAGTTTGTCAAACTCTCTTAAATTTAAGATATATCTTCTAAATGTACTTAAGTCATATGTAGTTACTTTTCCATCTCTATTAATATCTCCTGCTACAATTATTGTATATTCAGAACCATTTTTTAATTGCAAAATATCTCCTGTAGCAATTATATCTGTCTTTAACAAGTTATTATTATTTCTTTTTATAGTATATTCTGTTGATAAATTGAATTTTTTAACAAATTGTTCTACCTTTGTTTCTTGTCTTACATTTAAAATATGTTCTCCATCTACAACATATCCGTCTTTACCTTTTTCTACAATATACATCTCTATTGATGTACTATTTCCCGCTTTATCTGTTGCAGTAATATTATATATTCCCTCTTCTTTCAATGTATTACCAGAATTAAACTGGATACTAATACCATTAAATAATACTTCTACTTTTGCTAAGTTTTTATCTGTTATAACTGGTTTTACTGAATTTGTATAAATTTTTCCGTTAACTATTCCAGAAATTACTGGAGCTTCTTTATCTATATTTGTAACAGTTATTTCTTGTTTAAAAGCTTGTCCTCTTCTTTCATATTCAAAAGTAAATGTACCATTTTTATTAAATGTATATGTATTTTTTCCTTCATTATTAATTACTTTTGAATCTGAACCAATATTTAAAGTTACAGTTACATCTTTGTTTGTAAATTCATCTGTATTTGAATAACTTACCGTTACTGGATTTTCTTTAATGTATTTATTTACATATATATTTGCAAAGTCATTTGCCCAATCTGCTAAATAGTATGCATGTAAACTGTTACTTACAATTAGCCCTGTTTTTATATCGTTTTCTTCTTCTAATCCAATTATGTATTTTGACTTATCATGTAGTTCTTTTGCAAAATCCAAAATTTTGCTTGGATATAATATATTTAAATCTGAATTATTATTAATTGTAGTTTCTGCTTTATTTAGCAATTTTTCTGTTTCTTTATAGTAAGCTTCTCTTGAAGTAGCACTTACTGTAAGTAAATCTTCATATGAATTTCCTATGTCATTTAGCATATCTAACATTGAACTTACTTTTACATATTCTACATTTAACTTGTCTTTGTTAAATGAATCTAAAATCATTGTTCCTAAATAAAAATGTTCATGCATCATTTCTATAGATTTTTCTTGAGTTTCTGCCTTATTATTTGCAATAGATGACATATAATTCTTTAATTTATCTAATTGCTCTTGCAATCCATCTACACTTTTCAATTCTGCGCTAAATTTTTCTTCAAATTCTGCATACTTTTGTAAAGCAGTATTTGAAATAGCTTCATAGAAGTATTTTGTTGAAACATTATCTAAGTAAACTGGTGAAGATGTAATTTTCAATGTTCCATCTGTATTTTCTATTGCATTACCATACATATCGCTTGCTGTGAAATTTTCATAAGGTATAGATATTGTATTATTTGTATTAGTTGACCAAGTTATAATTTTAGTTTTTCCATCTTTGTCATATACGTGTGTTTCTAATCCATCTGCTAAGTTTACTGTACCTATATATTCTGCACCATTGGTATTTTCATAGTAGTTTTTCATAGTATAATATGCAGGTTTTGGAGTGTAATCATATTGT
>FR901489.1:7893-10856 GCA_000438355.1 Clostridium sp. CAG:273 | reverse complement strand
AAAATCTTGTTATTTTCATTAAGTTTCCTGGTACAATTGTAAATTTTCCCTTTAACATCTTATTAATTGCATATTTTGCAACTATGTCACTACTTAATGATGGTGCTGCAAAATTTACATCTGCTGCTTTATTAAAATTTGTTCTAACAGGTCCTGGACATAATACGGATATTTTAACTTTTGATTTTGCCATTTTTAGTTCTGTTTTTACACATTCTGATAACCTATACACATATGCTTTTGAAGAGTAATATCCTGCCATTAGTGGTCCTGGACTAAATGCTGCCATTGAAGATACATTTAAAATTTGTCCACTATTCCTTTTTACCATATCTTGCAAGAATAATTTCATTAAAATATGCACTGCCATTACGTTTGTTTCTAACATTTTAATTTCTTTTTCAAAATTTGTTTCAACAAAATTCCCATGTACTCCAAAACCAGCATTATTAATAAGAATATCTATATCTTCGCTTTTTACTTCGTTATATAAGTCTATACAATTTTGCTTTATAGATAAGTCTTTTTGTATAACTTTCGCTTCTACTTTGTAAATATTTTTTATTTCTTCTGAAACTTCTTTTAATTTTTGTTCATCTCTTGCTACTAAAATTAAGTTATAACCTCTTTTTGCAAGTTCCTTTGCCATATCTCTTCCAATTCCAGAAGATGCACCTGTAACTAAAGCTTTCATTTATTCTTGTATGATTTATTTAATAATTTAAATAGACCATACTCTCCTTTCTAAATTTATTTTTATTCTTTCCAATTAACATAGATTTTTATACATTTTTAACTAAACTTTATCCTAGTTTATCTCCATTTTCCACTTTTCTTTCTGGAGTTATTAGTACTACACCATCTTTACTATATGTTCCTAATACTAATACTTCTGACATAAAATCTGCTATTTGCCTTGGCGGAAAATTAACTTCAAATGTAGCCATCTTTTAAGCTCCTTTCTATTATTGTTTGTACAAAGTAATATACTATTAATTAAAAGAGAGTAAGAATTGTATGTTCTTACTCTCTCAATCATTTTGGTGCGCCATAGAGGAGTCGAACCTCCGACCATCAGATTAAGAGTCTGCTGCTCTACCAACTGAGCTAATGGCGCGTACAACGTATATTATACGCTGTATTTTAAGTATTTGTCAATACTTCTTTAAAAAGTTCTTAATATCTTTGAAAAGTTTTTAATTTAATAGTTATATATTTTTATTTTTTACTGTTCAGTTTTATTTTCTATTTTTGTGTCTTTGTTTTGTGTTGTAGTTGTTTTATTATTTGTTACTTTTTTTGTTCCTACTCTTACTATTTTGTTTTTTGGACTATAAGTATCTGTAGATAATAGTGTTTTAGAAATAACAGTTCCATTTTTCTTTAATATTCTATATCCTTTACTTTTACAACCATTAAATCCAACTTGTTCTACTACCTTTTTTCCATTTTCTAAAGTAGGATCTTTTTTATATTCTGTTTCATTTGGAATATAAGATATAACATCTGAGTCAATTACAACTTCATATTCCTCTTTTTCTTTTATTCCATATAAATCAATTTTTACTACTCCATTTTTCGCTGTTCCTACAATTTTTATTGGATATGTTCTTGTATTTTTAAATTTAAAATCAATTGACCCCCAATATACTGTGGCATCTCTACTTGGTGATACATATGATGTTTCAAATAAATGGTTACTTCTTTCTGTAATTTCTAAATTTGCTAATAATGCAGTATTATATAGTGTTGAAGATACTTGGCAAATTCCTCCTCCTACATCTGGTACTACTTTTCCGCCTACATATGCTGTACCTTCTTTATATCCTTTTTCTAAAGTTGTTCTACCTATTGTTTTATTATAAGAAAAAATTTCTCCTGGCATTATAACAGTTCCATTTATTGATTTTGTTGCTAATTCTATATTTGTACTTCTATTATAATTGCTTGCATCATACCTTGTTGTAAAAGTTGAAAGCTTATCTGGAAATGCTTCTTCTCCTAAATCTGCTATAGTTTTCTTTGCAAGTGTTATTTTTAGTGGAATTACATATTCGTCTTTTTCTTCTTTTATTATTTTTTTAGCTTCATCCATGCTTATTGCAAAATCTACACCATTTACATGTGTATGAACCTTTGTAGGATTTTTAGTTACATATGCATCTTTTGGTTCTTTATAAATTTCTGCTCTTATTTTCTCTAAATTAATTGGATCTGGCTCAACTATTTCTGTTGGTATATTTAAATTTTTATCTCCTACATTTAGGTCTTCTATATTGTTATATATTTCTCTTTTTAGTTCATCTGCCTTTATTTTTTCTCCAGCAGTTCCTTTTGTAATTATTAATTCATCATCTTCTATGTAATAACTGCTTTGTACTACTGTTCCTGGTAATTTTAATGATGTATCAGTTATTATTTCCAATAGTCTTTCTTCATTTAATGTAAAGTCTAAATTTACATCTTTTTTAAATAATTGTGCCATAAGAATTTTATAATTATTTACTATAATATTTCCGTCTCTACCTATGTTATAAGCTTCTTCTACAGCTTTATCTACATTAAATGAAGCTTCTATATCTTTTGGATTAAGGTCTACCTTATAATCTCCGTCTATAAGTTTTATTGTTTTTAAAAGCTTTTCTTTAGTTACCTTTTCTATGTTTTGTTTTGCTTCCTCTTTAGACATTCCAGAAACATTAATACCTTTTATACTTACTCCAGACATTATATCATTATTATTTATATTTATTAATGAAAAAATTACAGACATTATTGCTAAAATAAATATTATTATTCCTAAAATTATATAAATAATTTTTCTTTTCTTTTTGTTTTTTTGCTTTTTATTTTCTTCTTTAATCTTTGTAACAGATTTTTCTTTATTAATTGCCAAGTCTGTTTTTACATTGTTATCTGTTTTTATTTCATTTACTTCTATTTTATTATCTTTATTTTCCGTA
>FR901489.1:0-7868 GCA_000438355.1 Clostridium sp. CAG:273 | reverse complement strand
ACTATCCATTCTATTTTCAGTATTATCTATATCTTCTGCAATCTGTTCTACTTTTTTTGTATTTGTAACTTCTTCTGTTTCATCATTATTTTTAGTTATATTTTCTTCTATTATTTCTTTTTCTATTGTATTTTCTCTATTGTCTGTTTCCTTTTTCTCTTCTTGTTTTTCACTTTCTGGCTCTTTTTCTAATTTGGTATTATCTTGTTTCAATTCTTTTTCTTCTAAATTAAGCTTCTCTTGCTTTATTTCTTGTGTTTTTTTATTCTTTTGTATATCTTTTTTCTTATTATTTTTTTTCTGCTTGCTCATTGTCCTTCCCCCACTATATCATATATGCTTTTATGCAATAATATTACCACAATGATATATTTTTTACAACAAATAATAATACATATTTTGTCAAATTTTGATATTTTTGTTACATTATTGTTACAATTATGGACATTTTGCATTTCTTTATATATAATACTATATATATTTTATAAGGAGATTTTGTTATGATTGGTGATATGATAGCAAGAATACGTAAGGATAAAAATATGTCAAAAACAGAGCTTGCAGAAAAGACTAATATAAATATCGGTCATCTTACTCATATTGAAAAAGGCGAAAGAAGTCCTAGTTATAAAGCCCTAAAAGCAATATGCAAAGCATTAGATGTTCCATACCAACCAACATTATTTACTATAGATAAAAACATGGATGAAGTACACAAAGAATATAAATTAGTAAATCACATTTCATATCAGGAAGTTCCAGCTGTAAATATAGAAAACTTTATTTCATGTCCAGCTAGTATGGCAAGTGCTTCAATGGCAATAAAAATTAACGATGACTCTATGGAACCAAAATTAAAAAAAGATTCTTATGCATATTTAGCATTAAATATGCCTTTAGAAAATAAAGATATAGGACTATTCTCTTATAAAGGTCAATTATTAATAAGAAGATTTATTCTTAGAAAAGATGATATTGCTCTAAGGGCAGAAAAAAAGGAAATTGATGATATTTGTATAACAAAAGATGACGACTTTTATATTATTGGCAAAATATTAGGAACAAATGTAGATTAATTAGTATAATTGATAATTTTTGTAAAAAAGACTTGCATAAACATATTTTTAATATTATAATTTGTATGTTAACAAGAGAAGAATAAGGAGAAAATTAAATGGAATTAGTAAAGAATATATTTTTTAATACAGATAAATTGGTTGAAAACAGTAATGTAAAAATTTCTTATACAGGAGATTTATTTCAAAATAATTCAGAAGAAGTATTTATACATTATGGTTTTGGGTTAAATTGGGATGATTTAAACGAAATTAAAATGGAAAAAACAGAGCTTGGTTTTCAAGCAGAATTAAACTTAAAATCATATGATACATTTAATTTCTGTTTTAGAAATAACAATAATAATTGGGACAATAATAATGGAGCAAACTATGTATTTCCAATAGAAAAAGTAGAATTATCTTTAGTTCCTACTGAAGAAATGTCAATTGCTGCTCCTAGAAAATTAAGAAAGTCTTATATTTGGAGCAAAAAAATTCGTATTGCTGTTTATAAAATAATAACTTACATTCCAAGAATTATCTCTGGAAATTATAGAAGAAAAGTTAATGAAGAATAAACAAAAAATCCCTCAATATAGCTGAGGGATTTTTTTGACTTTATTTAAATAGTAACAAAAATATAACTTCATATTTTGTATTATTTTCTATATATTTTTATAATTTATAATTTATTCTTTCTATAATTTATAGTCTATTGTCTATAGTTTATTGTTAATTATTATTAAATTAGCAAACCCATCCACCATTTATAGAAATAATCTGTCCTGTAGTATAATTATCCTTTATTAACCACTCTACACATTTGGAAATATCTATTGTTTCCCCTATTCTTTCTAGTGGGATTTCTTCTTTTATACTTTCTAATTCTTCATTACTTAAATAATTATTCATATCTGTATTTATAATACCCGGTGCAATCGCATTTACACGGATATTAGATGGTCCCAATTCCTTTGCTAAAGCCTTTGTAAATCCATTTAATGCTGCTTTACTTGTAGAGTATGCTACTTCACAAGATGCTCCTGTTATTCCCCATATAGAAGAAATATTTATTATTAGTCCACTTTTATTATGTATCATATTTTTTGCAGCTTCTCTACTACAAAAAAATGCCGAATTTAGATTAGAATTAATAATATTATTCCAATCTTCATCTGTTAAATCTGTAAACAATTTACTTTGGGAAATTCCTGCATTATTAATAAGTACATCTATTTTTCCATATTTCTCAATTGCAAAATTTATTAAACTAACAGCCTCTTCTTTTTTAGAAACATCTGCTTTAAAAATATCAACATTAATTAACTCTTTTTGCACATTTTGTGCATAATTTTCGGATTTATTGTAATTAAGGATAACTCTATAACCTTTCTTAGCTAAAGTTTTTACAATATTTGCTCCAATTCCTCTAGAACTTCCTGTTACTACAACAACTTTATTTACTATATTTTTTTCTGGATTTTCTTCCATTATTTAAATTCGCCCCCTTATATGTTGAAAAAAAAGAAGAACTAGAAATTCCAGTTCTTCGTAATTATTGGAGCCACTTGTCCGATTCGAACGGACGACCTACTGATTACAAGTCAGTTGCTCTACCAGCTGAGCTAAAGTGGCATTTGGTGACCCCGACGGGAATCGAACCCATGTCTCCGCCGTGAAAGGGCGATGTCTTAACCGCTTGACCACGGGGCCTTAAATAAAGTTTAGGATTTAACTAGTATATATTAATTAAACCCTAAAATCTGGTGAGCCATCGCGGACTCGAACCGCGGACAACTTGATTAAAAGTCAAGTGCTCTACCACCTGAGCTAATGACCCAGATATTTGTTACACCTTAGTAACAAATGCAGAATTTATTTTAACCTATTTTTCTTTATTTGTCAACAATTATTTGAGAATTTAATAAAATATTTTTATTAAATTCTCAAATTTATCATTTTTACTGTGAAAAACTATAATAATTTTATTATTTATTTAATTTTTCTACTAGCTCGTCTGCATCTATTCCATGTACTTCACAAGCTTCTTCTAAAGTTTCCATTTGAGATGCTGGACATCCTAGGCAGTGCATTCCTGCTTCCAATAATAAGTCTGCTTTTTCTGGTGCCTTTTCTAATATTTCACCAATTGTAGTTGTTTTTTCTATTTTCATAATAATTTTCATTCCTTTCTATGTTTTTTTATTTATAAAGTTATAAAACTTTTTTGCAATTAATTTTCCTTTATGAAAAATTTTTATTATTTTATCATATTTTTTAAAAAAAGTATAGACAAAATCATTTTTTTATTATATTATGGTAAAAATTGTAAAAGGAGGTTTTGTTATAAATTTAATTGATTTTTTCTTTATTGTACTTATTATTAATTCATTTATCTTTTTCTATTCAATTTATTTGTTTTTTGATAATAAAGTTTTTAGAAATCAACAAGGTTATAAACTAAATTTAAAAAAGAATGATTTTTTCAATAAAAAATAGCCCATTTTAATTAATAAACATAATAAAATATCTAGGAGGTCTTTTTATTAAACGTATTGTTTTTATTCTTATTTTTTCATTTGTTTTTTGCTTACTTGGTTGGTATATTTTCTCCCCTATTTTTCAAAGTAATTCTATTATTATAGATTACGGTTTAAGAAATTTCGATATTTGTAAAGAGCAACCTGTATTATGGCACTACATAAAAATAGTTTTTATAATATCTTTTGTAGGTTCATCTTTATTTATATTTAATTTTCTTTATACTATCATATTAAATATATTCTCGAAAGCATTTATGAAAAATCCAAAAGAAAAACATAAAAATAAACATATTATTGTAAAGCATTTTTCTTTTCCATGCTTAATAGAAAATAAAAAATCTGGTCTTTTCTTATTAATTGGTGAAAATGAAAAGTCCCAAAATATTATTATTGATGAAAAGTCGTTGTATCAAAATATTTTAATCACAGGTACTATTGGCACTGGAAAAACTAGTAGCGCAATGTATCCTTTTACTAAGCAACTTATCTCTTATAATTCTAAAGATTCAGAAACAAAGATGGGCATGTTAATTTTGGACGTAAAAGGTAATTATTATAAAAAAGTAAAAGAATTTGTAGAAAATGAAAATAGGGAACAAGATTTAATTGTATTAGAACTAGGCGGATATTATAAATATAATCCTTTACATAAGCCAAATTTAAAAGCATCTGTACTAGCAAATAGATTAAAAACAATTTTATTATTATTTTCGCCTAATAATTCTGAAAGTTTTTGGATAGATAAATGTGAACAAGTTTTAACAGAGTGCATTAAATTATGCAGATTATATAACAATAATTATGTTACATTTGAAGAAATCCATAAATTAGTTACGATAGACAATTATTATTTAGAAAAAGTCAAATATTTACGAGAACTTTTTATCTTAAATAAATTAAATAGAGAAGATATTTACAATTTGCTTACTGCTCTTAATTTTTTCGAAAAAGAATACAATAACTTAGATTCACGTACTAAATCCATTTTAAAATCTGAAATTACCAGAATAACAAATACATTTGTTTCTGACTATAAAGTACACAGCACATTTTGTCCCAATGAAAATGAATTAAATTTCTTTGGTTTTGAAGATGTTGTAAATAGCGGAAAAATTGTAGTTTTAAATATGAATATAAGTGAATATACAGATTTATCAAAGATAATAGCAACATATTTAAAATTGGACTTTCAAACAGAAGCTTTAATGCGTTTATCTAAATGTAATATGGAAAATGAGAGGTCTATTGCATTTATTTCCGATGAATATCATGAATATTGTACTATATCTGACGCTAACTTTTTTGCGCAAAGTAGAGAATCCAAATGTATAAACATTGTTGCTACACAAAGTTACTCTTCTTTGTTAAATACCATAAATAATGAATCTGCTGTAAAAGTTATTATTCAAAACCTGGTTAATAAATTATGGTTTAGAACTGACGACATATTTACTATAGAAAGTGCTCAAAAGCAAATTGGAAAAGAAGATAAAGAAAAAATATCAAAAAGTATATCTGAAAATGCCAAAACTACAAATTATAGCTATTTTTCTAATTCGTTAAATTCTAAAGATTCTAATATTTCTGAGAGTTTAAATACATACCTTCAATATGATTTTATTTATGATACAAACTTTTTTACACAAAAACTAGAAAACTTTACTTGTCTTTCTTTTTTATCAGATGGTAATAAAATTTTAACACCTCAAAAAATTAAATTATTTCCTTATTTTAAAAAGTTCTAAATATCTGGTTTATGGGTACCATTTAAATCCTAAATTTTTATAAAAAGGTGATTTTATGTTTAAATTTAATAAAAAAATTCTATCAAGAAATAACATTTACTTTAAATTATTAATATTTATTTTAATCTTTTATTTTATCTTATCTTTTGTATTTCCAAGCTTTACTTTTGCTGCGACTCCTAAACTGGTTAACAAATTAAACGATGCTTTTAATAATATTACAGATTGGCTTATAAAACTTGCAACACCAGCTGCTGCAGTTGCCGTCGGCATAGGTGTTTTTATGAAGAAATTTAGTTTTGGTGATGAGGAAAGAATCCGTACTGCAAAAAAATTAATTAGAGGAAGTTTATTTTCTTATGCTTTTATTTTAGCTATTCAATTAATTTTATCTGCAATTAAAAGTCTTGTAGGATAAAATGAGGTGATATTTTGGAATCTATGAATTTAACAGATGTTATTATAAAAACAATTAATAGTATTTTTCAAACTTTATTTTCTTCTATAGATAATAGTATTTATTCTTTTTTAGATGATATTGTTTTTGTAGATAGTAATATATTAAGTGATTCATTTATGCAAAAAGTTTTTGGTACAAATTCTTCTAATGGAATATTATTAATTGTAAATTCCCTTTTAGTAGGATTTTTACTATACTATGGAATTAGGTTACTATATTCTCATTATATTGGATTACAAATAGAAAGACCTTATCAATTTATTTCTAAAATTATTATTTTTGGTATTTGCATAAATTTCTCTTATTTTATTTTAGAACAATTTATTAGTATAAATTCGTTTTTATCTTCTTCTATTCGTGAAATTGGAGAAAATATATTTAATTGTAATATATCTTTTTCTCAATTAATAAATAAATTAAATGCTTCTATTTCTCCAGAAGATAACAATTTTAATATATTTTCTTTTAACGGAATTATAAAATCTTTTGCTTCTATTAGCTTGCTTAATTTAATATTTTCATATGCTTTGCGTTATATTATGTTAAAAGTTTTTATATTAATAACTCCTTTTGCAATTTTGACACTTATTAATAGCTCTACTTCTTGGTTTTTTAAAATGTATTTACGCACAATAATTTCATTATTTTTATTGCAGTCATTAGTTGCAATTATTTTAATTGTTATATTCACATTCAACTTTGAAACCACTGATATATTTTCACAATTAATGTACATCCGGTGGAATATATGCATTAATTAAAGCAAATTCTTACATGAAAGAATTAATAGGTGGAATTAGCACAGATATTAGTAATAATTTAAGTTTTTCCAAAGGTTTAATTATGAAATAAAATATAAATTTATTTCTTTATACCATATATAAACTCTATAATTCATAAGGAGGTTTTTATTAATGAAATTTATTTTTCCACAAAATTATAGTTTTAAAAGCAAGTTTCTTGGTATTATAGAATATAATGTCTTAATTTTAAATATAATTTGGTGTGCTTTTGTTTTTTGTTTAATAAATTTAATATTTACCAATCTTAATCTTAAAATTTTTATATTTGTTACATTTTGTTTACCTGTTTTATTGTTAAGTATTTTCAGTTTTAATCACGAAAATATTATATCTATTGTTATTTATATATCAAAATTTATTTTCAAACCAAAATCATATTTGTATTGTAAAAAAAGTCGGAAAATGATATAATCTGTTGTAAACTGTATATAGTATTTATATACCATAATTTCTATATATAAGTTACTAGGAGGCAGATTATATGAAATTAGAACAAAATGCTCAAGCACCATTATTTTCTAATACACAAATACCAGATATATTTTTTTCAGAATATTTATCTTCTGCAAATGGAGATTACATTAAAATATATCTATATATTTTATTTTTATCTAAATATGATAAAGATATAAAGTTAAATGATTTATCAAAAAAATTAGTTTTGCCTCTTAAAGTTATTCAAGATGGTATAAAATATTGGGAAGACGCTGGTGTTTTAACAAAAAAGACAACAGGTTATATTATAAATGATCTTCAAGAAATTGAACTTCACAAACTTTATAAACCAAAAACTTCTTTATCTGCTGAGCAACTTCAAAAATCTGTAGAAGACCAGAAACGTGCTCAATCTATAGAATACATAAATAACAAATATTTTTCTGGTTTAATGCCTCTTTCTTGGTATCCGGATATAGAATTATGGTTTAGTAAATACGGATTTGATGAAGAAGTTATGATTGCCTTATTTAATTACTGTTTTAATAAAGCAGCTTTAAATAGGTCTTATATTCAAACGGTTGCAGAAGCTTGGGCAAGTAATAAAATTAAAACATTTTCTGATTTAGACAACTACTATGAAAGACAAGAAAAGATAAATGTAATAATTAAATCTATTACTAAAAAATTATCTTTAAACAGACAACTTTCACAATATGAAAGAGCTTATGTAGAAAAGTGGGTTTTAGATTTTAGTTATTCTTTAGATATTATCGAAATAGCTTTAAAGAAAACTACTTCAAAGGTTAATCCAAATTTTGATT
>FR901488.1 GCA_000438355.1 Clostridium sp. CAG:273 | reverse complement strand
CACTCAAACTTATTCCTGCGTCTTGTGGTTTATTTAAATCTGCTATTGTCATATCTGCTGTTTTGCTTCCTTCTTTTCCGTTATATAACCTTGCATATATTGTTTGTCCCAATGTTAAACCACTTATAGACTTTCCACTTGTTATATTTGTCCATTTAGATTCGTCTACTCCACCTATTTGATATTGCAATGTAAATCCTGTTTCACTTGTTGTTATAGTTACACTCGCTGTTCCATTGCTCCAACTTGGCTCTGAGATTTGTACTGCTCCCTCTGGTGGTTTTGGAATTACTGGCTCTTCTGGTATACTATTAAGTGCCGCTTCTAAATCATTATAAAGTTGATTTAAGTCCTTGTGTTCCTGTGCCACTGCCTCCAAAGTTTTGTTTCTTGCCTCTTGTGCTTTTTTTATTATGCCATTATCGCTAAATACTGTACTTATTGTAATTCCTGCTAAAATAAGCAATACTACAATTGTTACTACTAACGATATTAGCGTAATACCCTTTTGTCTTTTCTTAACATCCATTTGTTTTCCTCCTATTT
>FR901487.1:2438-7162 GCA_000438355.1 Clostridium sp. CAG:273 | reverse complement strand
AAATTAAATATTAATATTTAATTTTTTATATGTTAAAAGATGGGAGTTTTATAATGAAAGAAAAATTACAAAAGATTTACAGTTCAAAAGTAGTACAAGCTATTTTTATTATATTGCCATTTGTGGAATTTATTACATCTTATATGGTGTTAAATGTAGATTTTCCAATTACATTAGGAGTAATTTATAAAACATTATTCCTAATATATGGTTTAGGATATTTAATATTTGTAGATAAAGAAAATAGAAAGTGGAATTTTATTTTGTTAGGACTTTTTGCAGTAACAATAATTGCAAATATTGTTTTTACATTATCAAGTTTTTCTATGTCTGCACTTATGAATAAAGCTGTATCTATGACAAAATATATGTGTTTACCAGTTACATTATTTTTCTTATATAGATATTTAAAAAATGGAAATGAGTTTAGTTTAAAAACATTAGTGTATAGTGCAGGTATTTATGCAACTGCAATATTAATATCTGCAATTACAGGAACAGCTCTTCCAACATATGATACAGCACCAGAAAGAGGAATTTCTGGTTGGATATACTCTGGTAATGAATTAAGTGCTATGATGTCATTATTCTATCCTATAGTTATTTATTATGCAGCTAAATATAAGTCATTATCTTTTATGTTTATTTTAGCTGTTATGACATATGGGCTATTAGTTATAGGAACAAAAACAGCATTGATTGGATTAATTGGAGCCATTTTAGGAATTTTAATATTTTCTATAATTGCATATGCATGGAAGAGAAAGAAAATTGCTAAAAGTACTCTTATAATTACACTAATTTTAACTGTAGCTGTAGCTATTGCAATGCCATATTCACCATCATATAAATATATAGAAGGAAAAATAAATAAAATAATAAATCAAAGTAAAAATCCAGATGGAGAGGAAAATAATCAATCTAGTGTTGAAAATTTAATATTTAATGGAAGAGAAAAATATGTATATGAGCAAAAACAACTTGCAGGAAATGCATCTCCATTAGAACTTTTAATAGGATTAAAAGATGAGCATAGAGTTATAGATGATACTGGAAATTATACAGTTGTGGAAAGAGACTTTCATGATGTAAAATTTGGTTATGGAATCATAGGATTAGGAATTTATTTAGTTCCTATATTTATAATTGCAATATCATTTTTTATTAGACTATTTAAAAACTTTAAAGAAGAGTTTACAGTTAGAAATTTTTGTGTTGGATTAAGTGGATTATTAGGAATTGGAATTGCTTACATTGTAGGACATGTTTTATTAGCTCCAACAGTAGCTATGTTTTTAGGCGCTGTATTTATTAAATTTAATGATAGGCAAAATAAAGAACATGAAATAGATGATGAAAGTACTAAGAAATCAATGATTATATATATGCCAAAACTATCTTTAGGTGGAATGGAACTTGCATTAATAAATTTCTTGAATTTAAGCTATCTAAAAAAAGAATATGATATTACAGTAAATATTGGATATTGTACAAACAAAGAATTATTAACAAGGCTTCCTAAAGAAGTATATGTAAAATTAATTTGTAAAGGAAAATGGAACAATTTTTCAAAAGTTACAACAGCTATAAAATATTTAGCAGAATATTTTAATAGTTGGTTTAATAAATATGATGTTGCAATTTGTTATGCATATCAACATAAAGTACTTGCTACATTAACAAGAAATTCAAGCAAACATACTTTACTTTTTGTGCATACTAATTTAATTAGTTCTAGAACAGAAGAACAGAGAAATGCATTAATAAATGGTTTGAAATTTGAAAAGTTTAAAGCAATTGTATGCGTATCAGACAGCTCAAAAGCTGAAGTAGAAAAATTATTGCCAAATTATAAAGGAAAAATATTTACAGTTTATAATTACATAGATGGAAATAAAATTAAAGAAATGTCTAATAAAGAAATTGAAGATAAAGAAGATGACAAAAAAGTATTTATAAATATTTCTAGACATTTAGAATCACATAAAAAGATAACTAGAATTATAAATTCAGCAGAAAAATTAGATAAAGAAGGTTATAAAAATTTTAAGGTATGGCTTTTAGGAGATGGAGAAGACCATGCAATGTATAGAAATTTAATAAATGAAAAGCATTTAGAGAATATTGTTATATTAAAAGGTAACCAAGTAAATCCATATAAATATTTGGCAAAAAGTGACTGTTTAATAATGTCATCACAGTTTGAAGGCTATGGAATTGTTATAGATGAAGCAAGGGTGTTAGAAAAGCCAATAATAGCAACAGATATAGCAGATGCAAGGCGTATTTTAAGTGAAGGATATGGCATTGTATGTGAAAATTCTGAAGAGGGAATATATGATGCTATGAAAGATTTCTTAAATAGAAATTATAAAATAGCTCAGAAATTTGATTATAAAGAATTTAACAAAAATGTTGATAAAAATTTAAAAAAGGCAATAGATTACTGTGTACAAGACAATAAATAGTGGAAATAAAAGTAAAAAATTAAGATAAATGAAGATATTAAGAGATAATCTATTCATTTATATAGATGGGAGATGTAAAGAGATAAATATGGGAAAAAAAGAAAAAGATACAAGAAAACGAGTAATGTTTATTTCAAGTGTAGGTGGACACTTAACACAATTGTTACAACTAAAGAAAATTTTTAATGATTATAACTATGTATTAGTAACAGAAAAAACAGGTGTTACTACAAACATGAAAGAAAAGTATAAAACAGAATACCTAGTATATGGAACAAGAAAATATTTATTTCCTTACATATTTAAATTTTTGTTTAACATATTTAAATCTTTGTATTTATTTATTAAATATAGGCCAGAAGTAATTGTAACAACAGGGACTCATACAGCAGTACCAATGTGTTATATAGCAAGACTATTTAGAAGAAAAGTAATATTTATAGAAAGCTTTGCTAAACAAAATAGTCCTACGATGGCAGGAAAAATGGTATATCCTATAGCAACAACTTTTGTTGTTCAATGGGAAAGTATGTTACAATTTTATCCAAAAGCAGAATATTGGGGGTGGATTTATTGATTTTAGTAACATTAGGAACACAAGCAGAGCCATTTACAAGGCTACTTGATGCAATAGAAAAGTCAAATATAAAAGATGAAATAATAGTACAAGCTGGAAATACTCCATATACAAGTAATAAAATGAAAATAATGAAATTCATGTCATACCAAGAAATGGAGGATTTAGTAAATAAAGCAGACTTAATTATTACGCATGGTGGAACAGGCTCAATAGTAGAACCATTAAAAAAGGGTAAAAAGATAATAGGCTGTGCTAGACTACAAAAATATGATGAACATGTAGATGACCATCAAGAAGAATTAATAAATGCTTTTGTTGCAAAAGGATACATATTGGAATTTAAAGATGGAGATAATATAGAAGAAATAATAGAAAAAGCAAAAGAATTTACACCAAACGAATATCATAGTAATNNAAACGAATATCATAGTAATACAGAAAATTTTATAGAGAAGTTAAAAGAAAGAATAGGAAATTAGGGTAAAAACCTAATTTCCTATTAAACTTTCAAATCTATTTAAAGTCTCATTATTTATTTTATCTATATCAAAATTAAAAGGTTTAAAAAGATTAATATTTTCTTTATTAGAATTATTTGTGTCAACTAAGTTATTAGCAGTAGTTGAACAGTTATTGTTATTTAGACAATTAAAGTTGTTAAGTGCAATTTTTAAACATTCATATAAACTTTCTGCAGAGGAATCTTTAGAAAGTATCATTGAATTTGATGGTGCCATATATTTATATATATCTATAGAACCTGCTATAGGTGTTGCTATAACAGGAACTCCTTCTAATAAGCTTTCTACTATAACTGTAGGCAGGCCTTCTAAGTCAGAAGGTGATAGGTATAAGTTACTTTGCTTAAATACAGGAACTAAGTTGATTACATTCCCAAGTAAAGTAATGTTATTTTCCAAGTTGTTTTCTTTAATTTGTTCTTGTAAAGTTTGACGAAGTGATCCGTCTCCTGCAACATATAAATGGCAGTTTAAATTATCTTTCTTTAACATTTTTGCAATATCTATAAGTTTTTCTATTCCTTTTGTTTTTACTAATCTAGATATAGTTAAACAATTAAATCCATCTTGAAGCTTTATATTTTCACCAGAATTTGGATATTTTCTTTCCTTAATTATGTTCCAGCAATAATCTAATTTACTAGCAAGTTCTGGCTTAAATTTTTTATATTGCTCACAAACAGATTCACTAACACATATAATTTTATTAAAATACTTATATTGTTTATATATTTTCTTAAATTGTTTTCTAAAATCATCTCGTAGATCAAACTGTTTTGCATAATCTGCATGGACCCATATTAATTTCTTTTTGGCATTTGAATGTGCAGCAAATGCATTTGAAAATATATGATATCCACAAAAAGATATAGAGACATCATATTCTTTTTTAGATACAAAATGTTTAACAGTTAAATTATTTACCAAAACATTTTTTAATATTCTTTTAAAGATATTTCTTGACATTATTATATTTTTCCAGAAAGCTGTATGTTTAGTATTATACCATACAGGCATTACATTTACCCAAGAAGGAATTTTATCTATAAATTCTCCACGAGGATAATAAAGAACTAAATCTATATTGTATTTTTCTTTGTCAATGCTATTTAATAAATTAAGCAAAACTGTTTCAATACCACCAACAGCCATGTG
>FR901487.1:2107-2419 GCA_000438355.1 Clostridium sp. CAG:273 | reverse complement strand
GCCATGTGTATTTGTGTAATTAATATATTTTTTTTGTTACTTATTTGCATTTTACAACTTGTATGATATATTTAATAACTTAAATAACCATACGACTCCTTTCTTAATTAAAATATTAATAGTTAATTTATATTATACTAAGAACTTTAATTTAAGTAAAAATTTATTTAAATTAAAAATGTTTATATAACTTTTAAGAATTTTATCATAAACAAATAAAAATGAAAAGAACAAATAATACTTAAATTATTAATTCTTTTCATTTTTTTCTTGTATATGGTGCTATTTCATCTGTAAATTCCACCAAATAAT
>FR901487.1:0-2020 GCA_000438355.1 Clostridium sp. CAG:273 | reverse complement strand
TTTCAGCTTCATATTGATAGTAGGTATTTTGTTTGCAATTTAAAATACGAGCTAAATCAGTTTGTTTTAAATCGTGCTCCTCTCTTAACATTCTTAATCTCATATAATCACCTAAAAATAATTATAGAATAATATATATAAATTATTGTTTTATATCTCACAATGTGATAAAAAGATAATATATGTAATGCAGAGAAAAAGTATAATTCTTATATGAAAAGATGGAAAAATTATACAAAAAATGAAATTGTTATGAAAAAGTATTTTTTTATAGTAACAATGGTAAATTGAAAAGTTAAATACAATTTTGAAAAAGTAAATAGTAACAATTGTGAAAATCTTGTAAAAAAAGTTTACTCTTAGTAAATATAATGTTATAATCAGTTGCGAGGAGGAAATACTATGTGGGGAGATATTGCAATTGCATTTTTATTGGGGTTAGTTACAGCGTTTGTTGTTACACCATTTAGTATGAGAATAGCCAAAAAATATGGAGCTATAGATGTTCCAAATGACAGAAGAGTAAATAAAAAACCAATGCCAAGGCTTGGTGGTATTGCTGTTATAGCAGGATTTTTTGTTTCAACAATTTACCTATTAATTAGTATGAGTATAGAAGGCAAATTAGTATTGTTTGAAGAAGATATGTTGTGGCTTAAACTAGTAGGCTTTTTTGTAGGAATTATAATTTTAGGAATAACATGTTTTATAGATGATACAAAAGGAATTCACAGTTTAACAAAATTAATTGTACAAATAGTTGCAGCACTTATTGTTGTTGCTTGTGGAATTAGAATAGAAAATTTTGAAATACCTTTTTTAAATGGACAAGCTGAATTAAATATAGTTTTATCATATATTATTACAGTTTGTTGGATTGTAGGAGTTACAAACGCAATTAATTTAATAGATGGATTAGATGGGTTATCTTCAGGAATAAGTTTAATTTCATGTATATCATTATTAATTATATTTACATTAAATGGTTCACCATTAATTGCTATAGTATTAATTACAGCTTTAGGTGGAGCAATTTCGGGATTTTTACCATATAACTTTAACCCTGCAAAGACGTTTATAGGAGATACTGGGTCTAACTTTTTAGGATTCTCTCTTGCAGTAATTTCAATATTGGGAGTTGCAAAAACATATACAGCATTAGTTTTAATAGCGCCTATAATTGTTCTTGCATTACCCCTTTTTGATACTTTGTTTGCAATATTTAGAAGAATTAAAAATGGAAAATCTTTAAAAGCAGTATTTAAAGCAGATAAAGGACATTTACATCATAGATTAATGCAAAAAGGATATACTCAAAAACAAGCAGTATTTATTTTATATGGAATAACTGCTACGTTTGGAATGTTTGCAGTTGTTTTATTAGATAGTGGAGTTTGGAAAGCATTATCTTTTGCAATATTGGTAATTGCAATATTAGCAATAGGATATAAAGACATTTTTGAAATTAGAAAAAATGTACATGAATTTGAAAAAGAGTTAAAAGAAGAAAAAATAGAAAACCATAGAGAAGATAAAAGTTAAAAATTTTATAAGAATAATGTGAAGATTATTTAATATAATGAAAATTAGGTGATATAAGTGGAGACTTTAGATGAAATAAAAGAGAAAATAAAAAGTTCAACAGATAACGAATATATATTAGAAAGCTTAAAGACAAATGAAAAACTTCAAGATGATAGAGAAGTAATGTTAGCCGCTGTAAAAGTTGATGGACAAGCATTATATTATGGTTCTAAATCCATAAGAAATGACAAAGAAATAGTTTTAGAAGCAGTTAAGAAAAAAGGGTTAATATTAAAATATGCAAGTTACGAATTAAGAAAAGATAAAGAAATAGCATTAGCTGCTGTAAAACAAGATAAGAGAGCTCTTGAATATATAGCTTCAGAAGAACTTAAACAAGATCCAGATATTACAATATTATTTACAGAAGGAAAATAATATAAATTTATTATCTAAAATTAATAAATGTAAATAAAATTTGAAATAAATAAATTAA
>FR901486.1 GCA_000438355.1 Clostridium sp. CAG:273 | reverse complement strand
ATATATTAAATATAAATTTTAACTTCCTTATAATAAATTATGTCTAAATAGCTTAAATTACATAACTTGGTTATTGACAGAAAATTACACAGAATATATAATAATATAAATATTTGTAATAATAGGAAGGAAGATTTTATGCTTTTTCAAATTATATTTTTAATTATCCTAATTTTGCTAAATGCATATTTTGCAGCAAGTGAAATGGCATATATTTCGCTAAATGATGCAAAAATAGAAAAAGAAGCAAAAGAAGGAAACAAAAAGGCAAAGAAAATAAAGAAAATGTTAAAAAATCCTAGTAAGTTTTTAGCAACTATACAGATAGGAATAACACTTGCAGGATTTTTATCAAGTGCATTTGCAGCAGATACATTTGCAAGTGAGTTGTCACCAATTTTAAATGAATGGATGCCAGGTCCAGGAATTGGATTTTGGCAAGCATTATCTATTATAGTTATTACTATAATTTTGTCATTTTTTACATTAATATTTGGAGAATTAGTGCCAAAAAGACTAGCAATGAAATATTCTGAAAAGATAGCTTTCTCAACAATTGGAATAATTAGTTTTATATCTGTGATAACATCACCTTTTGTAAAACTTCTTACAGCAACAACAAACTTAGTTTCTAAAATATTTGGAGTAAGTGAATATGAAGAAGAAGTGGTAACAGAAGAAGAAATAAAAATGATGGTTGATCAAGGGCAAGAAAAAGGTGTTATAAAGAAAAACGAAAAAGATTTAATTAATAATGTTTTTCAATTAAATGATATAGATGCAGCAGAAATTATGACACACAGAACAGATATATTTGCAATAGAAATAAATGACAACATATATGAACTTTTAGATGAAATTGATGATTATAAATATAGTAGAATTCCAGTATATGAAGAAACTATTGATGATATAAAAGGAATACTTTTCTTAAAAGATATCCTAAAAGCTTTAAGTAATGGAAAGAAAATAAAAATAAAAGATATTATGAGAGAAGCCTATTATGTACCAGAGACAAAACCAATAGACGAAGTGTTTAAAGAATTACAAAAAAATAAAATGCAAATGGCAATAGTAGTTGATGAATATGGTGGCACATCAGGACTTCTTACGATGGAAGACATATTAGAAGAGCTAGTAGGAAATATATTTGACGAATATGATGATGTAGAAGTAGAATTTAATAAAATAGACGAAAATACTTATATGGTAGAAGGTAGTATACCTTTATATGAACTAAAAAGAATACTATCTGTAGAAATTCCAGAAGGAGATTATGATACTTTGTCTGGATATTTAATAGAAAAATTAGGAAGAATACCAGACGAAAATGAGAAACCAACTATAGAAGATAAAAAATTAACTTATAAAATAGAAGAGCTTGAGGATAAAAGAATAAAATGGGTAAAAGTATGTAAAAATCAAGAAGTAACAGAAGATAATGAAGATTATGAAGAACAAGAGAAAAACAACGAAGAATAATCGTTTAAAGAAAGGTTTGTGAGGTAGATGAAAAATAAGAATATAATAAAAATAGTAATTATTATTGTAATAGTATTAGCAATAATTACAGCTGCAACAATTACAGCAGTATATTTTATAAAAAAGAGTAAATTTAATTATGAAATATCAAATGTAGAAGAATATAATTATAGCATTTTTTATAGAGATGAAAAATATGGTGTTATAAACAAAAAAGGAGAAATTGTTGTAGAACCAACATATATAAATGTTCAAATTCCTAATCCATCCAAACCTTTATTTATTTGCATGAGTGAATATAATCAAGAACTAGGAGAATATGAAAATAAAGTATTAAATGAAAACAAAGAGCAGATTTTAACAACATATGATAAAGTAAGTGCTATATCTGTAGAATCTACAGATACAAATGTACCATATGAAAAAAGTGTACTAAAATATAAAAAAGACGGAAAATATGGGTTAATAGACTTTAATGGAAAAGAATTAACAAAACCTATATATGACAATATTATAGGACTTGACTATAAAGAAGGAACATTATTAGTAAGTAAAGATGAAAAATATGGAATAGTTAATATTAATGGTGCAGAAATGATTGAAGTAAAATATGACTCTATCTCTGCAGATAATTATTATGATACACAAACTAAAAGTAAAAAAGCAGGATTTATAGTAAGTGAGAAAACAGAAGAAGGATATCGTTATGGATATATAAACTATAATGGAAAAAGAATTTTAAAACCTGAATTTACAAAAATAGAGAGGATTAATGAAATACAAGGAGATGACATTTATTTTATAGCATATAAAAATGGACAAGCAGGACTTATGAGAAATAATAAATGTTTAACAAATTATGAATTTGAGAGTATAGAATATAATCTTTCAAATAATTTGTTTATAGCACAAAGAAATTCAAAAAAAGGTGTTATAGATACAAATGGCGATATAATAGTAAATACAGAATATGATGAATTGTCTTTTGGAGGAGAATATATTAATGCAACTAAAAATAATGAATTAACTATTTTAGATTTAAAAGGAAATGAAATTGAAAATAGTGATATAGTTAGTTTAACAAAAACTAAAGACGAAAACTATTATATTGCAATAGATAAAGATAATTTATATACAGTACTAGATGAGAATAAAAATAATTTGTTAAGTAATAAATATGATTATATAGAATATTTAGGAGATGAGCATTTTATAGTTTCACAAGGCAAAAAAAGTGGAATTATAGATAGCGAGAATAATGTTTTATTAGAAATAAAATATAATAGCGTTATAAGTGTACATGACGCAGATTTAATACAAGCATATGATTTAGAAAATGACGAAACAATATTATTTAATAAAAGTTTCGAAGAGATAAATAAAATGAAAGCTTCTGATATAGAAGTAAAAGATAGCTATGTTTTAATGTATACAGAAGATGATTTTGAGTATTATGACTTTAATGGAAATAAACTTACTGGAAAAGATATATATATAAATAATAATTTATTTGCATATAAACAAAATGGAAAATGGGGATTTGTTAATAAATCTGGTCAGATAGTAGTGGAGTGCATTTATGACATGGTAACAGAAATAAATGAATATGGTTATGCAGGAATAAAGAAAGATGGAAAATGGGGAAGCATAGATGCTAATGGACAAGTTGTACAAGAACCTATATATGAATTAGAAGATATTGAACCAACATTTATTGGTAAGCTTTATAAAATAGAATCATGGACAGGTGAGAGTTGTTATAGTGATAACCAAGTTCAACAAGAAGCAAATAATGAAGTAAGTAATCAAAACGAAGAGACAAATATAGAAAATAATAAAGAAATAGAAGATTAGAATAGAGGTAATGAAATGTATTCAGCATTAGGAATTAGTGAAAAAGTAATAAATTTAGCAAATGAAGCGGAAGAAAATATAAAAGATATATTTGAAAATATAGAAAAAATAGAAGAATACAATAGTATAAAGGTTTTAAATGCATTTCAGAAAAATGAAATATCAGAAATACATTTTAATAGTACCACTGGTTATGGATATGGAGATATAGGAAGAGACACAACAGAAAAAGTTTTTGCAGATATATTTAAAGCAGAAGATAGTATTGTAAGAGGTCAATTTATATCTGGAACGCATGCCTTAACAGTAACATTATTTGCTTTATTAAGGCCAGGAGACACTTTACTTAGCATTACAGGCAAACCTTATGACACTCTAGATGAAGTTATAGGAATTGTAGACAATCCAAGTTCTTTAAAATCATATAATGTTAATTTTGAGCAAATTGATTTAAAAGCAGATAGTAGTTTTGACTTTGAAGCAATAGAGAGAAAAATAAAAAATAGTAATATAAAGGTAATTGAAATACAAAGATCAAAGGGATATAGCACAAGAAAGAGTATTACTATAGATAAACTAGAAGAAGTTATAAGTTTTATAAAGAAAATAAATAAAGATATTATTATAATGATTGACAATTGTTATTGTGAATTTGTTGATACAAAAGAGCCAATAGAAGTAGGTGCAGACATAATAGTAGGATCTTTAATAAAAAATTTAGGTGGAGGAATAGCACCTAATGGTGCATATGTTGCTGGAAAGAGAGAATTAATAAAGCTTGTTTCAGAAAGATTAACTGTTCCAGGAGAAGGCAAAGAAGTAGGTCCAACTTTAGGAATTACTAAATCTATATTACAAGGATTATTTATGGCGCCAACTGTAGTAGCTGCAAGCTTAAAGACAGCAGTATTTGCAAGCTATTGTTTAAAAAAATTAGGATATGATGTTGAGCCAGAATTTAATGAAAAAAGGGCAGATATTGTTCAAACTATTAACTTTAATAATCCAGAAAAGTTAATAAAATATTGTCAAGGAATACAAGCTGGGTCGCCTATAGACTCTAACTCTATACCAGAACCATGGGATATGCCAGGATATACAGACAAAGTTATAATGGCAGCAGGTGCATTTACACAAGGCTCTTCAATAGAATTATCATGTGATGGACCAATAAGAACACCATATACTGCTTTTATGCAAGGTGGATTAACATATCAATATGGAAAAATAGGTGTATTAAAGGCTATACAAAATATAATTTAAAGGATAAATGATGAAAGTTGTAGTAATAGGAGGAGGTCCAGCAGGGCTTATAGCAGCAATATCTGCTGCACAAGAAAATAATGAAGTTATTGTATTAGAAAAAATGAATGAAGTAGGTAGAAAGTTGTTAATTACAGGTAAAGGTAGATGTAATATAACAAGTAATATACCTATGGAAGAATTTATAAGAAATATTCCAGGAAATGGGAAGTTTCTTTATGGTGCTTTTAATAATTTTACAAATGAAGATATTATAAGCTTATTAAAAGAACAAGGTGTAAATGTAAAAGTAGAGAGAGGACAAAGAATATTTCCAGTAACAGATAGGTCTATTGATGTAAGGGATGCCATAGTAAAAAAAGTAAAAAAATTGGGTGTAAAGATTATAGTAAATGCCAAGGTACAAAAAATTATAACAAAGAAAAATAATAATGAAAATACAATTAATGTTAGCAAAGTCGAATATTTAATAAATGGGAAAAAAGAAGTTTTAGATTGCGAAAAAGTTATATTAGCAACAGGAGGAAAAAGTTATCCAAAAACAGGTTCAACAGGAGATGGATATGAAATAGCAAAAAAATTAGGACATACTGTTACTAAAATTGTTCCATCATTAGTACCATTAGAGGCAAAAGGTGATTCTATAAGAATCTGTAAACAGTTGCAAGGACTAAGCCTAAAAAATGTAAGTGTTAAGTTTGTAGATATAGAAAAAAATAAAGAAATCTATAAAGATTTTGGAGAAATGATATTTACACATTTTGGACTTTCTGGTCCTACTATACTTAGTGGTTCTGCACATTTATTAAGGTACAAAAATTTAGAAGAATTGCTTCAAAATAATAAAATTAAAATTCTTATAGATTTAAAGCCAGCACTTTCTAATGAAAAGCTAGATGAAAGAATTCTAAGAGATTTTTTAAGTGAGAAAAACAAATTGTTTAAAAATAGTTTGGATGCACTACTACCAAAGAAAATGATTGATACTGTAATAGAAATATCTAATATAAACCCTAATAAACAAGTTAATGAAATAACAAAGAAAGAAAGAGAAGATTTAGTAAATATACTAAAAAAATTTGAGATAACAATAAAGGGTTTTAGACCAATAGAAGAAGCTATTGTAACAGCTGGTGGTATAAATATAAAAGAAATTAACCCAAAAACGATGGAGTCAAAATTAGTAAAAGGATTATATTTTGCAGGAGAGATTATAGATGTAGATGCATATACAGGAGGATTTAATTTGCAAATAGCTTATTCTACTGGATATACTGCAGGGAAGATAATGTAATTTAGGTATATAACTATAACTTTAAATTTGAAGTTATAGTTATATAATTTATGGTAAGAAAATTAAATTAAAGTAAATTTTGAGGAAAAGAGTTAGGATGGAAAAATTTAAAACAATAATAAATAATGCAGAAGCAGAAATAGTAGAAAGAAGGTCAAAATTTATTGCAAATATATATTATGTAAAATCTTTAGAAGAGGTTGAAGAAAAATTAAAAGCTATAAAAAAGAAATATTTTGATTCTAGACATAATTGTTATGCATATAGAATTGAAGATGAGGATACCATTATAGAAAGAGCTAGCGATGATGGTGAGCCTAGTGGAACAGCAGGTGCACCTATTCTAAACATATTAAATAAAATGGAACTAATGAATGTACTAGTAATTGTTACAAGATATTTTGGAGGAATTCTTTTGGGTACAGGAGGATTAGTTAAAGCATATTCACAAGCAACAAAAATGGCTATAGAAAATGCAAAATTTGCTGTTGAGGAAAATGGCATTTTAGCAGAGATAAATTTAAATTATAATGATTTTGAGAATTTTAAATATTGTTGCAGAAAGAGTAATGTAAAAATAATAGACACAGAATATCTTAATAATATTAGATGTAAAATTGAAGCAACAAATGAGGAAAAAGAAGAATTAATTAGATATGTAGATAAAAATGAAATTAAAATTGTAAATTTTACGATTTTGCAAAATAAAAAAATAAGAAAAAACATTGAAATATAAAGATAAAACAATAAAAATAGAAAAAATTTCCAAAAAGTATTGCAATTTTTTGGAAAAGAGAATATAATCAAAACTGTAAAATATTTACAAAACAATTGTAAGGGGGAAAAAGAACTTGAACGAGAAAATTACAGTCTTAATTGCAGATGATAATCCTGAGTTTGCAATGACTTTGGCAAGTTATTTAAGGAAAGAAAACGATATGGATATCGTAGGAATGGTTAAAGATGGAGAGGAAGCTTACGAATTAATTAAAGAATTAAAGCCAGATGTTGTATTGTTGGATATTATTATGCCTCATTTGGATGGATTAGGTGTATTAGAAAAACTTAATGAAAATCAAATAGACAAAATGCCAATATGTATTATTTTATCTGCAGTTGGACAAGATAAAATAACTCAAAGAGCTATAAATTTAGGAGCTCAATATTATGTTGTTAAACCTTTTGAAATTAAGTTACTAATAAAGAGAATAAGAGAAATAAAAAATTATCAACCTGAAAAACAAAAAAATAATTTCATTGGCAAAGAAATTAAATCGCAATATATAGAAATAGATCCAAATAAAAGGAATAATGAGGAGAATGTAGAAGCTTTAGTAACAAATATCATACATGAGGTAGGTGTACCTGCTCATATTAAAGGATATCAATATTTAAGAGAAGCAATAATAATGGCAATTGAAGACATAGATGTAATTAATCAAATAACAAAACAATTATACCCAGATATTTCTAAGAAGTATCATACAACACCAAGTAGAGTGGAACGTGCAATTCGTCACGCAATAGAAGTAGCATGGGGAAGGGGTCAACAAGAGGTTGTGGAAAATATATTTGGATATACAGTATCAGCAGCAAAAGGAAAACCAACAAATTCAGAATTTATAGCAATGATTGCGGATAAATTGAGACTTGAATTAAAGAGTGCATAAAAAATATTTACAATATGTCTTAATGTATTAAAATATTACAAAAGTAGTAATATATAAAATTAAGAAATTTACTCATAAGGGTATAAACTAATGACAATAGTCATAAATTAAGTGAAAAAAAGCAACTAAGGCAATAAATGAGAATTGAGTAATGCAATAAACTTCCAAGATTTAATGATTAATATTTTAAAATATTAA
>FR901485.1:2499-7414 GCA_000438355.1 Clostridium sp. CAG:273 | reverse complement strand
CTATAATGTTTGTAGGTTGTTTTTTTGCATGTCAGACTAAACTGTTCTCTTTCCAGAAAGGATGATATTTATTGATAGAATTTTAAATATTATAATAAATAGTATAAATTATAAAATAAAAAGACATATAAATGTTAAAAAAACTTGACAGCTACAAACAAATGTTTTATACTTATGTATAAGTCAAAAAAGGATGTGAATTTATGGAAGAAAATAAATTATTAATTCAAAATGAAATATCAAATGAAGAAATTAAAAATTTAATATATACCATAAGAGGCAAACAAGTAATGCTTGATAGTGATGTAGCAATGTTATATAATTATGAAACTAAAAAAGTTAATCAAGCAGTAAAAAGAAATATAGATAGATTTCCAGAAAGATTTTGCTTTCAGTTAACAGAAAAAGAATTAGAAATTATGTGGTCACAAATTGTGACCACATCAAAATTAGAAGATAATAAATACAGAAGCAAAAAATATTTACCATATGTATTTACAGAACAAGGAATAGCGATGCTTTCAGGAATACTGAAAAGTGAAATTGCTGTACAAATTAGTATTAAAATTATGGATGCTTTTGTAGAAATGAGAAAATTTATAAGTATAAATAATAGTTTGTTTGAAAAAGTAATTAATATTGAAAATAAGATGGATAAGAAATTTATTGAAAATGATAAAAAGTTTAATATAATATTTGATCAATTACAACTTGAAGAAAATATCAAACAGAGAGTATTTTTCGAAGGTCAAATATATGATGCATATAGTGTTATTATTGATATTATAAAAAAAGCAAACAAGAGTATCCTAATTATCGACAATTATGTGGATGATAGCATATTAAAAATGTTAACTAAAAAGAAAAGTAGTGTAGAAGTTGTTATTTTAACATCTAACAAAAGTAATATTCAAAATATAGATATTCAAAAATTTAATAAAGAATATCCTATATTAAAAATTGCTAAAACAAATAAGTTTCATGATAGATTTATAGTAATAGATAGTAGGGAAATGTATCACTTGGGAGCATCTATCAAAGATTTAGGAAAAAAATGTTTTGGAATTAACAAAATAGAAGATAAAGAGATTATAGAAAGAATTATTAATCTGTAATGCATATTCTATGCATTACACTATAAAACATCAAAAATCGCTATACTATATTGAAATTTAACAATAAATCATATATAATATTTTCAGAAAAAACAAGAGAGCTCATAACTCGTGAGAATATAGCTCCATAAAATTGAAATGAGGTATGTAATATGAAAATGGGAATAGTAGGACTTCCTAACGTAGGAAAGAGTACATTATTCAATGCAATTACAAAAGCAGGTGCAGAATGTGCAAATTATCCATTTTGTACTATAGAACCAAATGTTGGGGTAGTTCCAGTACCAGATGAAAGATTAGATAAATTAACTCAAATGTATAATCCACAAAAAGTAACACATGCTGTTATCGAATTTGTAGATATTGCAGGCTTAGTAAAGGGAGCAAGCAAGGGAGAAGGATTAGGAAATAAGTTTTTGTCTCATATAAGGGAAGTAGATAGTATTGTAGAAGTCGTAAGATGCTTTGAAGATAGTAATGTTATACATGTTGATGGAAATATTGATCCAATTAGAGACATAGATACAATAAACTTAGAACTTATACTTGCAGATTTAGAAACAGTAAATAAAAGAATAGATAATGTAAAAAAGAAAATTAAGGCGGATAAAAAATATCAAGAAGAACTTGATGTTTTTGAAAAAGTAAAAGAAACTTTAGAAAATGGTTTATCTGCTAGAACATTAACCTTAAATGATGAGGAAAAAGAAATAGTTAAAGATGCATTTTTATTAACAATTAAACCAATTCTTTATATAGCTAATGTTTCAGAAGCTCAACTTACAGATTTTAAAAATGACAAGTATGTAAAACAAGTTATAGATTATGCTAAAAAGGAAAATGCAGAAGTAGTTCCATTATGTGTAAAAATAGAAGAAGAACTTTCTGTTTTAGATGAAGATGATGAAAAGGAAATGCTAGAAGCCCTTGGACTAGAAGAATCTGGATTAAATAAAGTAATAAAAAAGAGTTACGATTTATTGGGGCTAATGTCTTTTCTTACAGCTGGAGAACCTGAGGTTAGGGCTTGGACAATAAAAAAAGGTACAAAAGCTCCACAGGCTGCAGGAAAAATACACTCAGATATAGAAAGAGGATTTATAAAAGCAGAGGTAGTTTCTTATAAAGATTTAATGGAATGTGGTTCTATGAATGCAGCAAAAGAAAAAGGGTTAGTTAGAATGGAAGGAAAAGATTATATAATGCAAGATGGAGATATTGTTTTATTTAGATTTAATGTTTAAAAAATAAAAAAATAATTTAAAAAAGTTAAAAATTTGACATAAAAAAACTAAAAATTAACAAAAAATACTTGACTATATAAGGATTTAATTATACAATATTAAGAGTAAGGTAATTAAATTAATGCTGTTATGCATAAATTTAAGAAAATAAACAATAATATAGGTAAAGAAATATCGAAAGAAAAAAGGAGAAGGTAATTATGAAGAAAATGAAAAAAGTTATGTTAATTATGTTAATTGCAGTACTTGCATTATTTGTTTTACAAAGTATAGTAAGCGCAACACCATTAAACATTACAACGGCGTTTAATAATACTAGCGGAAGCAATACAACTAATGGGACAACAGAGCTTCCAACACTAACTTCAAATAATCAACAAGGAACAACAACTACTAATAATACTACAAATAATACAAATGGTACAAATAATGTTGTAAATAATACAGAAAAATTACCACAAACAGGTTTAACAGAAGACATTACAATAATGTTTTTTATAGTTTTATGTGTAGCTTCAGCAGTATTTGCATATGTAAAAATTAGAAAATATAACGAAAAATAATAGATAAAATTAAAATAAGTAAAATGTATTATAAAAATAAAAGCGCAAAAAATATAAAATTAAGAAACAAATAAATATAACATAATAATTATTAAATGAAATCGTAAAAATAAATGAAGAATTATGTTTTAATACTAAAAAATAAAAAACATAATTCTTCATTTTTTTGCTTCTCTGTCAATAGTTTAGCATAAAAATAATGTAGGTTATTTATCAATAGTTGGAGTGAAAATTCAGTAAAGCATTTATTTTTTATTTTCTTTTGCTGCAACAATTAAACGTTTACCATTTACATTATTACAAGTCAAAAGTGTAATAACTTTTTCTCCATTAGTATTTTGACTTAAACAAGACAAATCAGTTGGAATTACTTCATATTTTTTAAATACTTCATATTCTTTCATATTACCATTTAAATCATAAATTTTTATAATATCTTTTAATTTAATTTCATTTAATCTACTAAAAAGTTTATAATCAACTAAATTATGTCCAGCAATACATAAATTACCTACTTGATTTGGCATAGGACCAGCATATCTACAAAGAGAAACTTTTAGAAGCTCTCTAGTAGTTTTAGAAAGGATAGGGTAATTTACATTTATTTTGTCAATTTGTATAATTCCAATAACAAAAGGGTCTCCTGTATTATTTATATTGGTTTTGGTAGTATTATTTGAATTTAAGGCATTACTATTTTGACTTTCTTTCATATCAAGTGTTGTATAATCGTTATTATTCGAATATAATCTAGTAATACTTATGGCATTTAATAAATTTTTAGATACATTTTCTTTTTGAATATAAGAATATATATTACTAATTAATAATGAAATTGCAATAAAAAGAACTATAATAGAAATTAAAAGCTGAATTTTATATCTACTTATTTTATGGCAATTTAGTGTGAATGTGTTATCTGAGTTTTTCATATTATTATTGTTGTAATTTTGAGGATTATTTTTAATATTTGAAGTGACTGGTATAATACCTATTGCACTTTTAATATTTTTTTTACTATTAAAATTATTTAATATTTGATTCATAATATAATCCTTTCATATATTCTTATTTTAGTATTTACAGAAATTTAAAAAATATTAAAATAAGAATTAGTTTAATTTTTTAGTTTTACTATAATTTTCATTAGTTTTGTTTAATAATAACAAGTAAATTAAAATAAAATTTCAAATATAGAAATAAATTTTAAAAAATTTCTAAAAAAAATACAAATTATTAAAAATATATGATAGAATAAGAAAAGAAATTTTTTATTAAGGAGAGTGTTTAACTTGGCAGATTTAAAATACAAAAGAGTATTACTAAAATTAAGTGGTGAAGCATTAGCTGGAGAAGCAAAATCAGGACTTGATGTTAATGTGTTAGATAATATTTGTAATCAAATTAAAAAATTAGTAGAACTTGGAGTCCAAGTTGGAATTGTTGTTGGAGGAGGTAACTTCTGGAGAGGCAAATATGGCAGAAAAATGGAAAGGACAACTTCAGATTATATGGGAATGTTAGCAACTGCAATGAATGGATTAGCACTTCAAGATACTTTAGAATCAAAAGGAATATATACAAGACTTGAAACAGCTATAGAGATGAGAGAAATAGCAGAACCATATATAAAAAGAAAAGCTTTAAAACATTTAGAAAAAGGAAGAGTTGTTATATTTGGTTGTGGAACAGGAAACCCATATTTTACTACAGATACAGCAGCAGCTTTAAGAGCAGCAGAAATAGATGCAGATGTAATACTAGTTGGTAAAACAGCAGATGCAGTATATTCGGATGATCCAAAAACAAACCCAGATGCAATTAAATATGATGAAATTACTTATATGGATATCTTAAATAAAGACTTAAAAGTAATGGATTCTACTGCTACATCACTATGTAAAGATAATAATATACCTTTAGTAGTATTTGCCATAGCAGAACCAGAGAATATAATTAGAATAGTAAAGGGCGAAACAATTGGTACTATAAT
>FR901485.1:1159-2472 GCA_000438355.1 Clostridium sp. CAG:273 | reverse complement strand
GATAAAAAAGATAATAATATAATAATTATAAATGATTTTTGTAGTTGAGTAATACTATAAAGTTATAGTGCTATTCTATATATAAACAATTTTAATAAAAAAACAGTAAGTTTAAATTGTAAATTAATATTATTTTATAATATAAATAAATTTAGGAGGATTTTATGGATATAAAAGTTTATGAAGAAAAAATGGAAAAAACAATAAGTGTATTTAAGGAAAATTTATCAGAAATAAGAGCAGGAAGAGCTAATCCTGCAATATTAAATAAAATAATGGTGGACTATTATGGAGTGCCAACACCAATAAATCAAGTTGCTGGAATATCTGTTCCAGAAGCAAGATTAATTGTAATACAACCATGGGATTTGAATTTATTAAAAGAAATTGAAAAGGAAATTTTAAAAGCAGATATAGGAATTAACCCTAATAATGATGGAAAAGTAATAAGACTAGCTTTTCCTGAATTAAATGAAGAGAGAAGAAAAGAAATAGTAAAAGAGATAAGAAAAATGGCAGAAGAAGCAAAAGTTGCTATTAGGTCAATAAGAAGAGAAGCTATAGATGATGCAAGAGAAGAAGAAAAGAACTCTATTATTACAGAAGATGATTTAAAATTAGCAGAAAATAATGTTCAAAAATTGACAGATAGTAAAGTTGAAGAAATAGATAAAATATTAGAAGGTAAAGAAAAAGAAGTAATGGCTATATAATGCAGTTCCAAAATATAATATTTATAGTATTTAAAAAGAATAATGAAAGAGGATAATAATATGGAACTTAATAAAGAAAATTTACCTATACATATAGCTATAATAATGGATGGCAATAGGAGATGGGCAAAAGAAAAAAGTTTAGAAACTAAGCAAGGACATAAAGAAGGGGCAGAAAATCTAAAAAGAATTGCTAAATATGCAAATGAAATAGGCATAAAATATTTAACAGTTTATGCCTTCTCAACTGAAAACTGGAAAAGGACTGAAGAAGAAGTTGGGGCTTTAATGTTTCTATTAAAGTGGTATTTAGATGATTTATTAAATAGTTCTGACTTAGATAATGTAAAAATAAATGTTCTTGGAGACATAACAAGATTAGATCCAGGTATACAAAAATTGATATTAAAATTAGAAGATAAAACAAAAGATTATACTGGCTTAAAACTTAATATTGCTTTTAATTATGGTGGAAGAGATGAAATTACAAGAGCAGTTAAAAGTATAGCAACATCTGTTAAAAATAATGAAATATCTGTTGAAGATATTAATGAAGATTTAATTTCAAATAATATATATACAGCTGGAATGCCTGATCCT
>FR901485.1:924-1143 GCA_000438355.1 Clostridium sp. CAG:273 | reverse complement strand
CCTGACTTATTGATAAGACCAGGTGGAGAAAAGAGAATAAGCAATTTTTTGCCATGGCAATTATCTTATACAGAATTTATATTTACAGACAAATATTGGCCAGACTTTAATAGAGATGATTTAGATGAGGCAATATTAGAATATGAAAGAAGAAATAGAAAGTTTGGTGCTAAATAATATAGAAATTGAATTATAAAATGAATACATATATATTTATTA
>FR901485.1:0-907 GCA_000438355.1 Clostridium sp. CAG:273 | reverse complement strand
TATTTATTATTTTTATAATTGAAATATAATAAAAGTAATAATAGAGTAAGATAAAGATTAAGTAGAATTCAAATAAAATTAAAACTGTATAAAAAACAACAAGAATTGAAAGGAAATTAAAAACTATGGAAAAAGCAAAGAAAAAAATTAATGTAACAAGAATTGTGTCAGGGTTAATTTTATTTCCCCTAGTGGCGATAATTTTAATATGGGGAAATAAATATTTAGTAGATGTTGTAATAAGTTTAATTGCAATTTTAAGTTTACATGAGTTTTACAACGCATTTAAGGGAAAAGCAAATCCTATTAAAAGTATTGGATATATAGCAGCTTCTTCCATAGCATTTATTCACATTATACCAATTGAATGGATGCTTAAAATAATTGGAGTACTGCTTTCAGTTTCTATATTAGCATTATTTTTAATTGTAATAACTAGCAATTTAAAAATAAATGTAATGGATATAGCAATTACATTTTTCGGAATATGTTATATAGCAATTTTTCTAATGTTTATTCCAATAATAAGAGAAAACTTACCAAATGGTAAAATAATACTTTGGTTTGCACTTCTTGCAGGATGGGGAACAGATGTATTTGCGTATTTTGTAGGAAAATATTTTGGAACTCATAAATTTACAGAAATTAGTCCAAATAAAACGATTGAAGGTTGTGTGGGAGGAACTATTGGAGCTACTGCCTTAATAGTTGGATATGCAGCAATTTGTAATAATGTATTTGGAATGAATATAAATTATTTGTTAATAGCAGGAATAGGAGTATTATTAAGTATTGTAGGTCAAGTAGGAGACTTAGCTGCATCAAGTATAAAAAGATATGTAGGAATTAAAGATTTTAGCCATTTAATTCCAGGACATGGTGGAATGTTAGACAGAATAGATAGTTT
>FR901484.1:10218-13387 GCA_000438355.1 Clostridium sp. CAG:273 | reverse complement strand
GGCTTTTGCCGCTGAACCTGATGAGGGTTTAGCATTTTTCGAGCAAGGTGGGGTTGTTACCCTTAACGAAAAAGGGGAAGGCACGGTTGAAATCCCTGTATCTTCTGTTGATGATTCTAGTATTGTTCCTCTTGGTGGAGGTACTGAAACTTGGAGTACCGTCGGAGGGCGAGTATCTGTTGGTTCTTTCACTATGGAAGGAAACAACCTTACACCTGTGAAGACTATTGGCGTAAGTGGTTACAACATCGGAATCTATACCCAATTTTCTGCTAGTCAGTCAGTTAAGGTAACTACTGAAATTCGAAAAGCATATTCTTCCACCGTCCTTTCGAATGGCGGAAGTGGTTCTGCTGCTAAGTCTGGCAATTACTTGACTGGATTGGCTTATGTCAATAAAGGTGATAAGATTCAGATTTTCTTTAGGGTAACTGATGCTAATGGCAGATACAATGATAATCTTCCTTGTAAAATTACTTACTCCTACCAGTATGTGCAGAGATTCTAAGCACATTTTAACATTTTTTGTAGGAATTTAAAATTTGTTTCTCCAGTTTCCAACAAGACAGTCATGACTTTGACCTATCTTGAAAAAGGGTACCTCTTCTGAGGTACCTCTTATTATATTATTATTCTAATATAAGTTTTCTAGTAATATTGTAATTATCGTCCCCACCTATTATTTCTCCTGTAGTAGCATCTATGAAATAAGAAAAACAATTATTTTTTAAATCTATTGAATCACTTTCAGTATTCATATAATTTATTGTTACAACCCATGCTCTTCTTATATGTCTACTAACACGGTATTCTATCATTTTTTCAATTGGATAATTTGTATTTCCTTGCTTATAGTATTGCTCATAATCACTTGCTCTCAAATATGCATTATCATTTGTAGAAACAATACAAAGTTCTGAACTTATATTTTCTATTTCATAATTTATATTTATCTTTTTCTCTTTGTCTAAAGCTATTTCTTTTGCTTGTTGGGAATTTATATCTACTGAATTATTATCAAATTTAGCATCATGAATTCCAAATACATATACTTCATTTATATACATATACTTCATTTATTTCAGGTATAAATCCTATATTAATTTTTTGAAAAGGATTTACAATGCCTTCATACTCCTTAAAAAAGTCAATATACCATATAGCTAAATTAGAGCTACTATTTGTATAAGCTCTTATATATGTATAATCATTTGTATCATATCCATAACTACTACATAATTCTTTCGCTATATTTATTGCTTCAACTTTTTCTATTGTTTTATTAGATTTTGTTATATTTCCTTCTATAATATTATTAAAGATAATATTATAAGTAGATGCATTGTCTGCACTTATTTCAATTGAATTATTTTTATTTGTTTTAGCACACCATATTAACTGATAATTTTCAGAATTATTTAAAAGTTCTATTTTTTCTATTTTCTCGTTTTCATGGCTAAATTTTTTTAACAAATTGTTAGCTATATCTATTGCATTTTCTTTTGATACAGCAGTATCATTTTCTTCATTTAAATACTTTTTATAGTTATTATCAAAATAAAATCCAATTACCTTCTCTGGATTTTTAAATATTTTTTCATATACTTTTGTTCCTGCATATACAATTCCAGTTGTTATTAATAAAACTATAAACGTTGTTAATACAACTTTAGCTAATGAGTGGTAATATACACCTTTTATTTTTCTTTCATCATACAAGCTTTCTCTAATAATAGTTCTACACTTATCTGGTATTGGAACATCTAAACGCATATCATGATATAGCTTTTTATCAAGCTCATCCATTGCTTTTTCCTCCTATATCTAAAATTTCTCTAATCTTTTGTTTTGCTCTCGTTCTTTTAGTTTTCACTGTATTTTCTTTTAATTTTAATATATTACCAATTTCCTTATCACTAAATCCTTCCATATAGTATAAGGTTATAATAACACTATCTTCGTATTTTAATTGTTTTCTCATAAAATTAAAATCTAATAAATTATCAATATCCTTTTCTTCATATGAGTTTAATATTTCTGTATTTTTTATATCTTCAAGCAATATCTCTTTTTTATGTTTTTTTCGTCTAAATATATCATTAGTTTTATTTATTAAAATTCTAATAATCCATGTTTTAAATGCCTCTGTATTTTTTAATTTTTTTATTGACTTAAAAGCTTCAATAATTGTTTCTTGTATTGCATCATATATATCGTCATCATTTTTTAGTCTTGTTTTTGCTATTTTATATAAGTCTTTTTCTAATGATAGCATAATAGTTGTAAAAGCTTCTTTATCTCCATTCTTCGCTTTTTGTATTAGTTCTTCCATTTTTGCTCCTTATTTATTTCATTTTATTTACAGTATTATATAAAATATTATTTAATTTCTCTACATTTTACAATTAATCTTTGTGTTCCATAATTTGCACATGTAATTAATGTTATCTCTCTAAAACCTAATTTCTTTCCATCTTTAGTTCTTTGACTAGTACAACTAGTATCTGTAGGATTCACTATATATTTATCATATACTCTATATTGAATAATCTTCCCTGACAAATCTTTTAATTCTACTATGTCACCATTTTTTAGTTCGTCTAGTCTACTAAACATCTTATCATTTAAATAATTATGTCCTACTATACAATAGTTTCCTACTTCATTTGGGTTTGGTCCATGGAATTTATTTACTGATATTTTTAAAAGTTCTTCAGATGTTTTTGAAATAACAGGATAATTAATACCTATTTTGGGAATTTTTATAATTGACTCTATTGGATATATAACATTATCTATGTATATCTCCTTCTCTAACTTTTCTTCCTTTTGTTTATTGTTTGATAAATTATCATCCAATATTATAATAATTGGATCATTATCACAATATTCTTTTATATTATTATCTTTAATCTCTGTCAAAATCATTTGTGATACTTCCTCGCTCTTATCTCTATCGTATGCTGCATGTATATAGTAAGAAGAAAACAAACAAATTAGGATTATAGATAAAAAAAATTCTATCTTATATATTTTCTTTTTCTTTTTTAATTCAGGTGTCACATAGATTTTTTCAGTAACTAGAATCTGGTTCAATTCAGTTTCCTCCATATATTTTTACAAAATACTTTTGGATTTTTTCAAACTCATCCCAACTACTAGACGTTTT
>FR901484.1:7643-10162 GCA_000438355.1 Clostridium sp. CAG:273 | reverse complement strand
ATAACACTTTACCATAATTTATCTTATTTCTTTTCACATAATTGATATATAATTCCAATTTCTTTTCTTCGGAATTCTGCCAATTTATCTTTTATTATATTTTCACTCATATTTTCTCCCCTATATATTTTATTTCTGTTTTATCATAACTTATTAAAAAAACACTGTTGATAAAATTCTATTTCATCAACAGTGTTTTTTTATCCACATTTATCTTCATTATGGCTATACTTTATTTTTGTAGCCATACCTCCCCTTATATGTCTTTCTGCTTTATTTTCATCTAATATGTTTCTTACTTCATGTGCTAATATAGGGTTTATCTTAAGTAGTCTTTCACTAACATCTTTATGTACTGTACTTTTGCTAACTCCAAACTTTTTAGCAGCTCCTCTTACTGTATCTTTACTATCTATTATATATTGTGCTAGCTTTACTGCTCTTTCTTCTATATACATTTTTTCCAAATGAAAAACCCCCTTAAATACGATGTTTGGTACATTGTATTCAAGCAGGGTTTGTATTATTACTTATTTTCTATTGCCTCTTCCTTTAATCCCTTTTCTTGTAATTTTTTATTTGTATTTTCTGTAACAATTGCATATATTATAGAAAGAATTGGAAGTCCTATTACCATTCCCATTATTCCAAATAAGCTTCCTCCTATTGTAATTGCAACTAATACCCAAATACTTGGAAGTCCTATGTTTTTACCTACTACATGTGGATATATTAAATTTCCTTCTATTTGTTGTAATACTATGATAAATATAATAAATATTAATGCCTTAATAGGGTCAATTGCAACTATTAGTACTGCTCCTACAAAACCTCCTATAAAAGCTCCTACTATTGGTATAAAGGCTGTTAATGCTGTTAAAGCTCCAACTGGTCCTGCATATGGAATTCCTAATATTAACATTCCTAATGTACAAAGAACTCCTAATATAACAGCTTCTTTAGCTTGACCTGTTAAAAAGCTTCTAAAAGAGTCTCTCGCTAATCTGCTTACTTTTAAAATATAATCTGCTCTTTCTTCTGGTATACGTGCATATATAAATTCTTTGGCTTGAACTTTTAAACCTTCTTTATTTGCTAAAATATATACTGCAAATACTATTGCTATAAAGAAGTTTACAATTCCACTTACTAATCCAGAAACTTGGTTTATAGTTACATCTAATACACCTTTAGATATGTTCATTAATCCATTTTTTAATGCCTCTGTATCTATTTGTATATTTTGTATGAAATTATTAATTTCTGGCACACGTTGTGTTAAGTCTATTGCCCAATCTTTTAGGCTCTCTAAATATGTTGGCATATTAATAATTAAGTTTTTAATAATCTCTACAAATTGTGGAATTATTAATAACATTATTATTGTTACAACTGCTACAATTGTTATTATCGATAACGCTATTGAAACAACTCTTTTTCCGTTTTTATTGCCTTTGTTTTGTTTATTTTCTTTTTCCAGATTTGTTTTATTTATAACATTATTACTTGCTTTAGTAATTATGTTATTACTTTGATTGTTTTTTTCACTTTGTGTAATTTCTTTACTGTTATTTTTACGTTTTTTCTTTGTTTTAAACAATTTTTCTTCATAAAACCTCATAAAAATGTTTAATATAAAAGCTATTGCTAATCCACAAATAAATGGAGATAATATACTTAAGAAAGTTTTACAAACATTCCATACAGGCTCTATATTTAAAAGTGCTACTAACAAAACTATTGCAATTACAACAATTTTTATAATTTGTTTTGTATTTTCTTTATCTAGTTTCATATTTTTTATATGATACATTTATATTTTAAATATATCATTTCCTCCTTTCACTTTTATTTTTACTTTCCATAACTGTAAATTAAATCTTTTCTTATAATTAAACTTATATTAATAATAACAAAAATTTGCAGATTTTACAAGTACTAGCTATATTATCACTATTTATATATCTATATCGATTATATATTTTTTAGTTTTTACGTTTTAGTTAAATTTTATTTCATTCTAAATTTTTCCAATTATTTTTCTATAATTACCGTATAATTTAAGTATTTCGTGAAATCATAATAGTATAAGAAATTAGTTTACATGTAATATATGGGTTAAATATTAACCTTTTAGTTTCTGTAAAATTACACCTATACATGCTATATTGCAAGAAAAAATTGGGAGGTATATTATGGCATTAGATTATACTATTATTGGGGAAAGATTGAAAAAGGCTAGATTAGAAAAAAATTTAACACAAGAACAATTAGCAGAACAAATTGATGTTTCAATTGCATTTTTAAGTAGAGTTGAACGCGGAAGTTCTCATATAAATCTAAAAAGATTAACACAAATTTGTAACATCCTTGGCATTTCTGAAGGACTAATTTTAAATGGTGCTTCTGAAGATTCAAGCGATTACTTAAATGCAGATTTTAAAGAAATATTAGAAAAAGCTTCACCAGACAAGCAAAAACTTATTTATAAAATTGCTGAAATAATTGTAAATGAAGAT
>FR901484.1:2146-7574 GCA_000438355.1 Clostridium sp. CAG:273 | reverse complement strand
ATGACCTGTCTTTCTTTTATCTTTACTTGTATTTTTCTAAAAATTTCATTGCATTTATGCTTAAAATTAATTGCTTATTTTGTCTATTTATGTTATGATTAATTATGGTCAAAAAATATATTTTTAGGAGGTATTTTTATGGATTTTAAACAATGGGAAGGCTTTGACAAATCTGGAAAGTGGATAGATGAAATTAATGTTAGAAATTTTATTCAAAAAAACTATACACCTTATGAAAAAGATAGTAGTTTCCTAGTTGGTCCTACAGAAAAAACAACAAAATTATGGAATAAAGTTTTAGAACTTTATGAAAAAGAAAGAGAAAATGGTGGCGTATTAGATGTAGATGTAAAAACTCCATCTGCAGTAAATGCATATGCCCCAGGATATATAGAAAAAGAATTAGAGACTATAGTTGGTCTTCAAACAGATGCTCCTTTAAAAAGAGCTATTATGCCAAATGGTGGTATTAGAATTGTAGAAAAATCTTGTGAGAGTTATGGATATAAAGTAGATCCTGAAACAGAATATATTTATCATACATTAAGAAAAACTCATAATGATGGTGTTTTTGAGGTTTACACACCAGACATTAGAGCTGCTAGAAGTTCTCACTTAATTACTGGACTTCCAGATGGATATGGTCGTGGAAGAATTATAGGAGATTACAGAAGAGTTGCACTTTATGGTGTTGATGCTCTTATAGCTGATAAGAAAAATGACTTAGAAACACTTGATGTAAATGAATTTACTGAAAATGTTATTCGTCAAAGAGAAGAAATTGGAGACCAAATTAAGGCATTAAATGACTTAAAGGCAATGGCTGCACAATATGGTTTTGATATTTCTGTTCCTGCAAAAGATGCTCACGAAGCTATTCAATGGACATATTTTGCTTATTTAGGAGCTGTAAAAGACCAAAACGGTGCTGCAATGAGCTTAGGTAGAACTTCTACTTTCTTAGATATATACATTGAAAGAGATTTAAAAAATGGAACAATTACAGAAGAATTTGCTCAAGAGTTAATAGACCAATTTGTTATTAAATTAAGAATGGTTAGATTTTTAAGAGCACCTGAATATAACGCTTTATTCAGTGGTGACCCAGTATGGGTAACAGAAAGCATTGGTGGTATGGGAATTGATGGTAGAACTTTAGTTACTAAAAATTCATTTAGAATGCTTCATACATTAGAAAACATTGGACCTGCTCCAGAACCAAACTTAACAGTTTTATGGTCAACAAGATTACCTCAAGGGTTTAAAGACTATTGTTCTAAAATCTCTATTAAAACATCTGCTATTCAATATGAAAACGATGATTTAATGAGAGTAACTTTAGGAGATGACTATGGTATTGCATGCTGTGTTTCTGCTATGAGAATTGGTAAACAAATGCAATTCTTTGGTGCTAGAGCAAACTTAGCTAAAGCTTTACTTTATACAATTAATGGTGGTAGAGATGAAGTTAGTGGAAAACAAATTACTCCTAAATTTGCACCAATAACATCTGAATACTTAGACTATGATGAAGTTATGGATAAATATGATAACATGATGGAATATGTAGCAAGAATTTATATTAAAGCATTAAATGCTATTCACTACATGCATGATAAATATTCTTATGAAGCATTAGAAATGGCTTTACATGATAGAGAAGAAAATATTTTAAGAACAATGGCTTGTGGTATTGCTGGTTTCTCTGTTGTTGTAGATTCACTTTCTGCAATAAAATATGCTAAAGTAAAAGTAATTCGTGATGAAACTGGTTTAGCTGTTGACTATAAAGTTGAAGGAGATTATCCAAAATACGGAAATGATGATGATAGAGTTGACCAAATTGGTGTTAACCTTGTTAAGAAATTTATGCAAAAATTACAAAAACACTATTGCTATAGAAACTCAAAACAAACATTATCAATTCTTACTATCACATCTAATGTTGTTTACGGTAAAAATACAGGTGCTACTCCAGATGGAAGACCTGCTGGTGTACCATTTGCCCCTGGTGCAAACCCACTACATGGAAGAGATGAAAATGGTGCATTAGCTTCATTAAACTCTGTAGCAAAATTACCATATGACTTCTGTGAAGATGGAATTTCAAATACATTTTCTATTACTCCATCAACATTAGGTTCTGACTTAGAAACACGCGAAAAAACATTAGTAAGTATGTTAGATGGCTATTTTGCAAAAGATGCACACCATATTAACGTAAATGTATTTGACAGAGACTTATTAATAGATGCTATGAATCATCCAGAAAACTACCCACAATTAACAATTCGTGTATCTGGATATGCAGTAAACTTTATTAAACTTACAAGAGAACAACAAGAAGAAGTTATATCAAGAACAATACAAGAAAAAATATAGTTTAAAAAAATTATATTTTTGGAATTTATATTTTGGAAATTAGGTGTACTTCCCTATTTCCAAACATACAAAAATAATCTTACTTAAATTAAAATTAAGTAAGATTATTTTTTATAAATTAATTAATGTTATTTTTATATTCCTAATATTTTTTTTGCTTTTGCTACATCTTCTGAGTCAGCTGGTCTTGTTCCATCTAATTCATATTGTATTCCAAGCTTCTCCCACTTGCTTTTTCCCAAAGTATGATATGGCAAAATATCAATTTTTTCTATATTTAATCTATCTAAAAACTCCTTTAATTTTATCAAATCTTCTTCTTTGTCTGTAATTCCAGGCACTAAAACTTGCCTAATCCAAATTCGTTTTCCTCTTTCGTTTATATATTTCGCAAATTCTAATTCAAGTTTATTAGACATTCCTGTAAGCCACTTGCAAGTTTCATCATTAATAGATTTGATGTCTAATAAAAATATGTCTGTTAAATTTATTACTTTCTTTATTTTGTCTGTTAATGCTACCATACCAGATGTGTCTAAACAAGTTGAAATACCTATTTTATTAAGTTCTGTAAAAAGCGCAATTAAGAAATCTGGTTGAAGTAATGGTTCTCCCCCACTTACTGTAACTCCTCCACCAGATACTTGCATATATTCTTTAAATTTTACAATTTGATCTATTAATTCTTTTACTGTATATTCTTTTCCGGATTTAATATTCCATGTATCACGATTTTGGCAATACTTACACTTTAAATTACACCCCTGTGTAAATATAATAAATCTAATTCCTGGGCCATCTACTGCCCCAAAGCTTTCAAATGAATGTATTCTTCCTGTTACTTCTAAATTGTTCATAATCTTCCTGCTTTCTATTTTTTAGTTTAAATTATTACTATTTATTTTTTCTATTTTAATTTATTTTATATATTATTTCTTGATTTTAATTTACTACCATGTATTTTTTCATTTCAATTTATTATTATATACTTTTTCTTTATTTTACTACTATTTATTATTTCTTTATTTTAATTTATTATTATGTGTTCTTTACAATTCCAGCTTATTTTTGCAATAGTTTTTTTGCAAATGTTACAAAATATATAATTCCAGATATTATTACAATCATTGGCCCTGTTGGAATATTCCAATAATATGATAATATTAGTCCTACAATACCTGAAAACATTGAAAATATTACTGATAATAAATGATAACTTCTCATATTTTTTGCTATATTTCTGCTTGCAGCAGCAGGCAAAATTAATAATGAATTTATTAGCAATATTCCTATCCATCTAATTGATATCATAACTATTACTGCTATTAATATTACAAATATATTGTCTATTAATTTTGTATTTATTCCTCTACTCTTTGCTAAAGTTTTATTTATACTTATTACATTTAATTTATTAAACATAAAATACCAAAATAACATTATAGCAATAAATGTAATAAACAAATATAATATTTCTGCTGGAGTTATACTTAGTATATCTCCTACTAAATAACTTGAGTATTTATTAAAGTTACCTGTTTGAGCCAGTATTGCTAGTCCTAAAGCTATTGCAATTGAGGAAAATACACTTATTATTGTATCTGCACCATATGTTGTTTTATTTTTTATAAAATTTAATAATAAAGCAAATATTACTGCAAATAATATCATCGATATGTTAATATTTGATATACCAAGCAACATTCCTATAGCAATACCTGTTAAAGCAGAATGTCCCAATGCATCTGAGAAAAATGCCATTTTGTTATTTACTATCATCGTACCTAATATTGCAAAAATAGGTGTTATTAATAGTATTGCCAATAATGCGTTTTTCATAAATGTATAATCCATAAATTCAAATGGTAATAAAAACTCTAATACTGTATATATTACGTCCATTTTTCCTCCTATATTTGTCCAAATTTACATTTAAATTCTAAACTTTCAAAAACTTGTTCTGGTGTTCCCTCTTTTATTACTTCTTTATCCAATAAAATTACTTTATCTGCATATTGCTTTGTTAATTCAAAATCATGCGACACAAGTATAATTGACATATCATATTTATTTTTTAATTCTTGAAGAATTTTGTAAAAACTTCTTGTTCCATTCTCGTCTATACCAGAAACAGGTTCATCTAATATTAATAAATTTGGTATAGGTTTTGTAGCAATTGCAATTAAAACTCTTTGTAACTCTCCTCCAGATAACTCTCCTATACTTTTATCTATTAATTCGTCTGCTCCAAATATATTTAACTGCTCTTTTATTTCTTTATATAATTTTTTATCTTTTTTTAGAAATACTGGTATATCTGAAATACAAGAAGCAAATAAATCATATACAGTAGTAGGCATGTGTCTTTCTACATTAATTTTTTGTGGAACATAACCTATTTTAATTTTTTTAGTTCTGTTGTCTTTCATATCTGTAAATACTATGTTTCCACTATGTTCTACTTCTCCTAAAATTGCTTTTAAAAGTGTACTTTTACCTGCTCCATTTCTACCAATAATTACAGTTAATTGTCCACAATGGACGTGAATACTAACATTTTTTAATATTTCTTGTCCACTTATATTTACACTAATATTGTTTATTTTTGTACAATGTAAACCACATGCATTAGCTTCTTTCATTTATTACACCTTCTCATACTTATTACTTACCAATCTTTTTTAAAACATTTAAGTTATATTCCATGTCTTTTAAATAAGAATCTTGGCTATAATCTCCACCCATTCCTGTTTTTAGTTTATATATTTTTGCATTTGTCTCTTTTGCTATTGTTTCCGCATTTTGTGTATTATCATTTTCTCCAATTATAATTACTTGTATATTACTTTCTTTAACTTGCTTTATTAATTCTTTCAATTTATCTGCTGATAATGTACTTTCTTCATGGTCAGTTTCTACCATAATTATATCTAAATTTAAGTCTCTTGCTAAATACGAAAATGCTTCATTTAAGCAAATTGCCTTTTTTCCGCTTAAATTACTTAATTCTTCTTTATAATTTCTATTTAACTCTTCTATTTTTTCT
>FR901484.1:0-2109 GCA_000438355.1 Clostridium sp. CAG:273 | reverse complement strand
CATCTGCATTTCTATTATAAATTTCTGCATTTTCTGTATTATATTTTGCAAGATTATTTGCTATGTTTTTTACCTGTTTTTTATAATTTTCCATACTTGTCCAGATATGACCATTTTCTTCTTCTTCATCATTTATAATATCTGTTATACCTGTACTTGAGTCAATTACTTTCAAATTTGAATATACCTGCAACAATTTTTCTGTAAAATTCTCTATACCCACTCCATTTTCTATAAACACATCTGCATTTTCAAACTTTTTCACATCATTTGTTGACAATGTATAATCATGTAAACATCCCCCATTTACCTCTGCCATATTACTTAGCTCTATATTTTGTGCATTTTGGGTCAAATTTTCTGCTATTATATACATTGGATAAAATGATGTTACAATTTTAAAGTTATTGCTATTTGATGATTGCTCATTACTTTTATTAATATTCTTTACACATAAAAACACAATTAAAGAAACTAAACAAAAAAGAATAATTCCTGTAACAATAATTTTCTTTTTCATAAATAATACCATTCCTTCCTTTAGTTAAATTTATATCTACGAAAGTAGCTATACTTATTAAAAAAGTGCTTACGTTTGTAGTATTTAACTTACTATGCTGAAAATTAAAAATTAGTTTGAATCTTGTCTTCAAACTCTAAAACCTCTGTTTATAATAATATCATTTTTTCACCTTTGTTGCAAGTATAAAATAAGGTTCTAAAATAAATGCTAACAATACAGTTACTTAATAATAGCTTGGTTTGATATAACAATAACTATTTTTATATAATAGGAATATTGTGAAAACTTTTCTATTATATAAAAAAATAGAGTATTTTCTACAAATGTGAAAACACCCTATTTTTTTATTATTCTGCTGTATATGGTAATACAGCAATTTGTCTAGCCCTCTTTACAGCTATTGTTATATCTCTTTGATGAATTGAACAAGCTCCTGTTGCTCTTCTTGGTAATATTTTTCCTTTATCATTAACAAATTTTCTTAGTTGATCTGCATTTTTATAATCTAATACTAAGTTTTTATCTGCACATAAAGGACATACCTTTTTTCTCATTTTTCTAAATCTTGGATTGTAATCTTCATCATTTTTTCTGTCATTCTTTTTGTTATTTCTTTTATTATCTGCCATTTTGTAACCTCCTTTTTATTAAAATGGTAGGTCATCGCCTGACGAAACTTCGAAGTCAGAATCTGGGGTTGGCATTGGTATAGAACCAAAAGTATTGTCTACAGCTCCATCTCTTTTGCTATCTGCAAAATAAGCTTCTTCTGCAACAACTTCTGTTATGTAATGCTTTTGACCTTGGTCATCATCCCATGTTCTTGTTTGTAATCTTCCAGTTACGGCTACTTGTTGACCTTTTTTAAAATATTTGCTGCAAAATTCTCCTAATTTACTCCATGCAACAATATTTATAAAATCTGCTTGTCTTTCTTCTCCTTGTCTTACAAATCTTCTGTTTACAGCTAGAGAGAAAGATGCAACTAAAGTGTTGTTTGTTTGTGTGTACCTTACTTCTGGGTCTCTTGTTAATCTTCCCATTAAAATTACTTTATTCATGTAGATACCCTTTCTCGCACTATATAAGTGCTGTTTACTAAATTTTTAATTAATTTTCGTCTTGTCTAATTACCATAAATTTGATTACGTCATCTGTAATTCTGTAATTTCTTTCTAATTCTGTAATTAGAGTTGGTTCAACTTCAAATGTTGTTACAACATAGTAACCTTCAGAATTTTTCTTAACTTCATAAGCTAACTTTTTCTTTCCAAGGTCTTCAATTTTTTCTACTTTACCATGTTTATTAATCAAATCTGCAAATGTATTTGATAAAGATTTAACTTTTTCTTCATCTACAGATGGATTAATAATGATAACACTCTCGTATTTATTCATTATTTTCACCTCCTTATGGCTTAATAACCTACACATTTTGTGTAAGTAAGGAAAAAATATTTCTATTTTTCAACAGAAATATTTTATCACATAACTCTTTAAATTGCAAGTAATTCTTATAATAAAATTCCTTTTTACTGCCCGTAATCTGCATTGGGTGGCACTTTATGTTTTCTGCCGATTTACAA
>FR901483.1:9522-10381 GCA_000438355.1 Clostridium sp. CAG:273 | reverse complement strand
TAATTACATTAGCACTTTTTCTTCCAACACCAGGAATAGACATAAGCTCTTCCATAGTCTCAGGAACTTTACCTCCAAAATTATTTACAATTTTTTCTGCTGCAAGTTTTAAATTTTTTGATTTAGTTTTATAAAATCCACATGGATGTATTAATTCTTGTAAAGTTTCAATTGGCATATTTACAAAATCTATTGCATCAGGATATTTTGAAAATATAGCAGGAGTTGTTTTATTTACTCTCTCATCTGTACACTGTGCAGATAGAACAACTGCAACTAAAATTTGAAATGGAGTTTCAAAATCCAAACTACATTTAGCATCTGGATAAAAATCAATTAATGTTTTTATAATTTTTTCTGCACCTTGTTTGTTCATAAAATAATTCATTCCTTACATATTTAATTTTACATATTAATTGTAATTCAAATATTCACGAATTGCAATAAAAAATAATATAATATAAATAACAGAGGAGGTAATAGATTATGATAAATGCACTAAAAAAGACTATAGCTGTTTGTTTAATTGGGCTTGGTTTAGGAATATTATTAGTTCTATTGCTTCCAATATCAGGTTGGCTATTTACAATAGGAATAGTTATTATTGCCGTTGGAATTATGTGGATAACATGTTAGCTTAGAAGGGATGTGAAACATATGACTATAGTCGTAAAGAAAGTTCCAAAGTTTTTAAGGGGAATAGTAAAACTTATATTTGGAATAAAAGATAAGAATTAATAATACATAAGAAAATATAAAAATGATACAGAAATAACGGTGTAACAAAAATAAGTAGATAAAATAAATTTACTTTGTTTAACAAAATAGTTTATTTTATCTACCTTTTTTATATTTTATA
>FR901483.1:6970-9491 GCA_000438355.1 Clostridium sp. CAG:273 | reverse complement strand
AATGTATATAATTTACCAAATTATATAAAACAATTAAAACATATAATAAGAGCTTTAATTATTTTAAGCTCTTGTAACTTTTCCAGAACGTAAACATTTTGCACATACTGAAATTGTTTTTGTTTGTCCATCTACTATAGCTTTAACTCTTCTTAAATTTGGTTGGAAAGTTCTATTTGCTCTTCTACTTACATGTGAACGAGCTATACTAATTTTATTTCCGTGTGATAATTCTTTTTCACAAATTGTACATTTTGCCATTTAAATTGCACCTCCTATACGGTATTACTAAAATCGACTATATAATACTATACCATAAAAATAAAAAAAGTGCAATACCTTACAAAGGATTTTTTAATAACGGTTAATAACTCTAGATATAAAAGTAAATTTAAGCCAATTGAAAAATTAAAAGTAATGAAGTAAAAACTAAATATCAATTTTAAATTAAGTCATTTTATTAGACGATGTAACAAAAATGTAATACAAATTATATTGATTATAATATAACAAAATGATATACTATGACTCATAAAGTGTGAAGAGATACAGAAAGGAAGTACTTATAGTGAGAAGAAGATATAATGTAATAATTTTTATAATAGCAATCGCATTAGTAATTGGAGCAATAGTTTTATTGGTAAATAATACAATTAAAGGAAATGACGAGGATGGAAAAAATACTGAAAACAGTACAAATAATTTAAATAACATAAATACAGAATATGAACAAAATATCGAAAACATAGTAAATCCATATACAGAAAAGCAAGAAGATGGACAAATAGAAAACAATAGCCCAGAAATAAAAGAAGAAAAGAAATTTAAAGAAATAAAAATAACAAATATAAATTTTGTATATAACCCAGGAAATAAAATGACTACAATAACAGCAGATTTAAAAAATGAAGGAACAGAAGAACAAGCACAAGAAATAGTAGAGTTAAAAATAAAAGGACAGACAGGAGAAGAAATAACAACAATAGAAGCATTAATACCAAATATAAAACAAGGAGAAATAAAAACATTAAGGTGTAGTGCGACAGCAGATTTATCTAATGCAAGTAATTTTGAAATATTAGAGAAATAAATGTAATAGAAAGAATAATAAAAAAACATATTTAATGATAATGGAATAATAAAGTAAGTGCAGTAAGTAGCATAAAAAATACATTTAACCCAAAATAGTACTATATTTTAGTACTGTTTTTTTACTTGACATATGCGAACTAATGTTTTATAATAAAAGTGGTGGTAATATGGAGAAAAGGCAAAGACAAATATTACATGTAGATGTAAATAATGCTTTTTTAAGTTGGACTGCAATAGATAGATTAGAAGCAGGAGAAACACTAGATATAAGAAATATTGAAGCTGTAATAGGTGGAGACGAAAGCAAAAGGTCTGGTATAGTTTTAGCAAAAAGTATGAAAGCCAAAAAGAAAGGAGTTACAACAGGGGAAACGTTATACCAAGCTAGATTAAAATGTCCAAATTTACAAGTATTTAAGGGAGAATATAAAAGTTATCTAAAACATTCAAATGACTTGTATAAAATACTTCTTGAATATACCGACAAGATAGAACGATTTAGTATAGACGAATGTTTCTTAGATATGACTGGTTATTTAATAGGAGATACATTAATAAATAAAGCATATGAAATAAACAAAAGGGTAAAAAATGAATTAGGTTTTACTGTAAATGTTGGAGTTGCTCATAATAAGCTACTTGCTAAAATGGCATCAGATTTTTCAAAGCCAGATAAAGTACATACTCTATACGAAGAAGAAATTCCAAGTAAAATGTGGGCATTACCTGTGTCAGAATTATTTATGCTTGGAAAGAAAACTATTCCTAAATTATATGCAATGGGAATAAAAACAATTGGAGATTTAGCTAAGCAAGATAAAGAGTATATGATTAAAATATTTGGTAAACATGGTTTACTTATGTGGGAGTATTCTAATGGAATAGATAATTCTGAGGTGAAATATATACAAGAAAAGCCAAAAGGAATAGGTAATTCTGTAACACTTCCTATAGATGTAAGAGAAAAAGCAGCACTTGAAAAAGTAATTTTAACATTAGTAGAGCAAGTGGCTTATAGATTACGTAAATATAATATGTATGCAAATGTAGTAAATGTACAATTAAGAACGAGTGAATTTAAAGACTTTTCACATCAAAAAAAGTTAAGTTCATCTACTGCAAATACAAAGGATATTTACAATACTGCAAAAGAACTATTAAACGAAATGTACAAAAATGGCACACCAATTAGATTAGTAGGTGTTAGAGTAGACAATTTAGTTGAAAAAGATGAAGTTCAAATTTCTTTATTTGGAAATACAGAAAATGAAAAAAAGCAGGAAAAGTTAGATAGTGTAGTTGACCAATTAAAACAAAAATATGGATATAATAGTATTACAAGAGCAGGAAAACTTCATTCAGAAGATGTAATAAAATTAAAAGATGTATAAAAAGATTGAAAGAATATATAAAATAGAATATAATTTAA
>FR901483.1:0-6965 GCA_000438355.1 Clostridium sp. CAG:273 | reverse complement strand
AAAATAGAATATAATTTAAAAATAATAATTATACTACAAAAGTAAGAAAAAGGTATAAAATAAAAACAAAAGGAGATAAACATGTTTTCATATATAAAAGGTACAATAGAAGCAAAAACACAAAATTATATAATATTAGAAACAGGTGGAATAGGGTATAAAATTTTTATGTCACAAACTGCTATAGAAAAATTAGAAGAGTTAGGTACAAAGAAAAAAATATATACATATATGCGTGTTAGAGAAGACGATGTAAGTATATATGGATTTATTACAGAAGAAGAACTTCGTATGTTTGAGCTTTTACTTGGAGTTAGTGGAATAGGGGCAAAAGGAGCAGTTTCCATTTTGTCTAATATAACACCATCATCTTTTGCATTAGCAGTTATAACAGATGATGTGGCTAAAATAAAAAGCTTGCCAGGAATAGGTGTTAAAACTGCACAAAGAATAATTTTAGAATTAAAAGATAAATTAAAAACAACATCTGCTATTTCAGAGAAAACAGAAGAAAGTAATAATTTAGAAAAAATAGTAGAAGAGGATAGCAAATTTACAGAAGCAACTGCTGCACTTCAAGTTTTGGGATATACAAGAAAAGAAATAGAAAAAGCATTAAATAAAATGGACAAAACTTTAACAGTAGAAGAAATAATAAAAAAAGGATTAAACAATTTAGCAAGACAATAAAATATTAGAAAATATCAAATTACAAATATAAATTAAATATAGATAAAATATGAAATATAAATGAAATATAAATTACAATTACAAATACACACATAAATATAACTAAAAATGCAAATATAAAGTAAGAAAAATATATTATTTATATATAATCAATAAAATTATTCATAAAAAGAAAGGCGCAAGATATGGATTTAAGTCAACCATTAGCATATAGAATGAGTCCACAAACATTAGAAGACTATGTTGGACAAGAACATATTTTAGGTAAAGATAAAATTTTGTATAGAACAATAAAAGCAGATAGATTATCTAGTATAATACTTTGGGGACCTCCTGGATGTGGAAAGACGTCACTTGCCAGAGTTATTAGCCATACAACAAAATATAAGTTTACTAAACTAAATGCAGTTACATCAGGAGTTTCAGATATAAAAAAAGCAGTAGAAGATGCACAAAATGCATTTTTAAATCCATCAGGAAAATGTATCTTATTTATAGATGAAATTCATAGATTTAATAAACTTCAACAAGATGCATTACTTCCATATGTAGAAAACGGTACTGTTATATTAATTGGAGCAACAACAGAAAATCCATATTTTGAAGTTAATAAAGCTTTAATTTCGAGATCTATGGTGTTTAGGCTAAATCCACTTACAACTAAAGATATTTTCTTAGTATTAAAAAAATCTTTAACAGCAGAAAGGGGATTGGCAAATTATAATATAAAAATAGAGGATAGTACTTTAGAAAAAATAGCAGAAACATCAAATGGAGATGTAAGGACAGCTTTAAATGGACTAGAAGTAGCAGTTCTTACAACACAAATGGATAAAGATGGTTATATAACAATAACAGATGAAATAGCAAAAGAATGTGTGCAAGAGAGAAAGGCAATTTTTGATAAAAATGGAGATAGCCATTATGATAATATTAGTGCCTTTATAAAATCTATGCGTGGAAGTGACCCAGATGCAGCAGTATTTTATTTAGCACGTGCTTTAAATGCAGGAGAAGATCCGGTTTTTATAGCTAGAAGAATTACAATAGCAGCTGCAGAGGATGTTGGTATGGCAAATCCAAATGCGCTTGTTGTAGCTACAGCAGCAATGCAAGCAGTTAATATGGTAGGGATGCCAGAAGCTAGAATAATTTTGTCAGAGGCAGCAGTTTATGTAGCAACATCTAAAAAATCTAATGCCTCATATATGGCAATAAATAAAGCTATGGAAGATGTAGCAACAAAAGATACAGGAACAATTCCAATGCATATAAGAAATGCACCAGCAGAAGGTATGGCAAAAGAAGGATATGGGGTAGGCTATAAATATCCACATGACTATCCAGGTCATTGGGTAGAGCAGCAATATTTGCCAGACAAAATGTTAGGAACTAAGTATTATATAAAAGATGATACAGTAGATTAATTATTTACTAATAATATTAGAAATATATGAATAAAAGATTAAATACCAACTAACTTTACTAAATTATAAAATATGAATAGATAGTGAGATAAAATAATAAGAAAAGTAAATTAATGGTCACAAAAAGGACAAATTCATGTGGTATAATATAACAAATGAATTAAAAGGAAGTGATACATTATGAAATGTGTTGTAACTGGTGCTAGTGGTCACATTGGAAATGTATTAATAAGAAATTTAATAAATAAAAAATATGAAGTAAAGGCATTTGTATTAAAAAACGAAAATGTTGATTATTTAAAAAAGTTAAATGTGGAAATTTGTTATGGAGATGTGCGAGATTTAGAAAGTTTAAAAAATGCTTTTAGAGGAGCAGACATTGTTTTTCATTTAGCAGGAATAATAGATATAGGTACGGTTAATAAGAAATAAAAAAATAGGAGCATACTTAGAAGGTGGATATAATTTTGTAGATGTTAGAGATGTAGCAAATGGTATAGTTCTAGCAGCAGAAAAAGGAAAAAATGGAGAATGTTATATCTTAGCAGGATAAAGTTAGTGTAAAAGAACTAATGTTAGAAATAGAAAAGTATACAAAAGTAAAAATGCCAGCTTTTAAAATAGCAAGATGGTTTGCATATGCAACAGGTTTTTTATCAGAAATTTATTATAAAATAATAAAACAAAAACCTTTATTTACATCATATGCTGTATACACATTAGGAACAAATTGTAATTTTAGTAATGAAAAAGCAAAAAAAGAGTTAGGATACACAATAAGACCAATTGATGAAACAATAAGAGATACAATAGATTGGTTTAGAGAAATGGGAAAAATAAAATAAAAAAGAGGTTACTTAATTTTACTTTTTAGGTATAATTTGGTAACCTCTTTCTTTTATTGATACTTATAATTATTAATTTTATTTTTCTGCTTTTTTATTATCTTCTTTAAACATTTCTGCTGCAGCACCTAAACCACTTAATGCATTTGTTGCCTCAAATGGAATAAATATTTTATTTGCTTTTCCGTCAGCAACTTCTTTTAATGCTTCTAAAGATTTTAATTGAACAAGTTTTTCATCTGGATTTGCTTTCATCATAGCTTCATATACTAAATGAACTTCTGCAGCCTTAGCTTCTGCTACTTGTCTTATAGCTTCTGCTTCACCGGCAGCTCTTCTTATTTGAGCTTCTTTGTCAGCTTCTGCCTCTAATATAGCAGCTTCTTTTTTACCTTCAGCAAGTGTAATTGCAGATTGTCTTTCACCTTCTGCTTGTAAAATTAATGCTCTTTTATTTCTTTCTGCATTCATTTGTTTTTCCATTGCATCACGTATGTCTGCAGGTGGTGTAATATCTTTAATTTCAACTCTATCTACTTTACAACCCCATTGGTCAGTAGCTTCATCAAGAATAACTCTTAATTTATCGTTTATTGCATCACGAGAACTAAAAGTTGAATCTAAATCCATTTTACCAACGATATCACGTATAGTTGTAATTGCTAAGTACTCAATACCTTTCTTTAAGTTTTGAATTTCGTATACTGCTTTAGCAGGGTCTGTTATACGGTAGAATACAACTGTATCAATTGTAATTGTAACATTATCGTGTGTAATAACACCTTGTGGTGGAATATCCATTGTTTGTTGCTTTAAACTAACCACGCTACGAACATGGTCTATAAATGGAACAATTATTGTAAGACCTGCATCTGCTATTTTATGAAATTTACCAAGTCTTTCAATAATATAAACCTCTGATTGCTTTACAATTTTAATAGTATTGAATGCAATAATTAAGATAATTACAAGTAGTACGATTAAAAACCACATAAAATTTTCCTCCTAATATTATATTTATTTATAAAACACTAAAAATATAACAAAATTACTTTTAGTTATTTTTATTATTTTAATAATTATATATGTATTATATAATTGTTTAATAATTATTGTTATTTAAAAATAATTATATTAAATTTAATTATTTTTAATTTTTTAATTTCATTTGAAAAATTATTTTTTATTTGATAACTTTATCTACAATTGGAGTAACTACAGCTTTAACTCCATTTATATCTAATATTTCTACTTCAGTTCCTTTTTCTATAATAGCATCACTGTCACTATAATAGCATCACTGTCACATTTTGCTGACCAATCTTGTCCTTCAACTTTTATTTGTCCAACTCCAAGTGTAGGATTTATGTCTTTTGTTACAATTGCTTTTTTACCAATTATAGAATAAACATTTGTTACAACAGTGTCTTCGTCTTTTATAAGAAATTTTTTAACAACAGGTTTAGTAAATATAATTAATAAAGTTGAAGTTGTAATAAATACCACCATTTGAATAATTAAGTTTTCTGTAAAAAAACTTGTAATCATTGCAAATAAAGAACCAATACCTAACCAAAATACTAGAAAACCAGTGGTTGCAATTTCAACTATAAAAAATATTCCTGCTAATACAAGCCATATGGGCCACATACTACACACCTCCTAAGCTCGAAGATTTTTTACAACTAACAATATTATACTATAAAAATTATTAAAATGGAATAGAAAAAGTAGAAAAAAATTGAAAAATGTATGTCCCTAATTTTCAATTGACTTATTAAGAAATTAACGATATAATTCGAAGATAATAAAGTGGATTGTTTTTTCTCTTAAAGGAGGTAAAAATGGCAAACATAAATAATAAAATGATGATAAATAAAGTTATAAAAAGAAATGGAAAAAGAGTAGATTTTGATGGAACTAAAATTGCTTTAGCAATTAAAAAAGGATTTGATAGTGTAACAATAGATGGAGTAAACACAAAGTATAGTCAAGAAGATGTAAATAAGATATATGAGAGTATTTTAGAGAATATTAGTAAATTACAAACAGAAAAAATTAAAATAGAAGAAATTCAAGATATGATAGAAGATGAACTTAAAAGACAAAATTATTATGATGTTTATGAATCTTTTTCTAGTTATCGTGAAAAGAGGGCTCAATCTAGAAAATTGTTTTTTGACGAAAAAAGACAGCATAAGTTTCTAAAAGCATTAGAGAATTTAGGTTTAAAAACCTCTAAAGAGGAAGAAAATGTAAAAATACAAAAAAATACTACAGCAATGAAAATGCTTCTTCAGTATGGTGGAACAATATCTGGAGAGTTTGCAAAAGCATATTTAATGAAAAAAAAGTTCGAAGAGGCACATGAAAACGGGGATATTTATATACATAATTTAAATTTTTTTCCAATGGGTACAACAACATGTTGCCAAATAGATTTAAATAAATTATTTAAAGATGGATTTTCTACAGGCAATGGATTTATAAGAGAACCAAATGATATTTCTTCTTATACTGCTTTAACGGCAAGAGTTATTCAAGTTAATCAAAATGACCAACATCGGAGTTCAATCTATACCTGCATTTGATTTTTACATGGCACCAGGTATATTAAAGACTTTTAAAAAGCAGTTTAAACAAATTGTTTATGATTATTTAGAATTAACAGATTTTGATAAATTTATAGCAATTAATGGAATTGAAAGAGAAATAGAAAAAATAAGTACCATAGATTTTGATGTATCAATATTTTATAAATATTGTAGAGAATCTCAAGAATTGAAAAGGATGTTTAATATATCTTATAAAAAAGCTTTGGAAAAAACAAATAAAATTACATATCAATCTATGGAAGCTTTTATACATAATTTAAATACAGTTAATTCAAGAATTGGTGGGCAAGCACCACTTTCTTCAATATGCTTTGGAACAGATACTTCGCCTGAAGGAAGAATGGTTTGTATAAATTTTTTAGAGGCAATGGAGGCTGGAATAGGAAACCATGAAACTGCTAAATTTCCAATTTCAATATTTAAAATAAAAGAAGGTGTAAATTATTTACCACAAGATGCAAATTATGATATATTTAAGCGTGCATGTGAAGTTTCTTTAGATAGAGGAATTATAACATTTGAGTTTTTAGATAGTTCATTTAATAAAAAGTTTTATTCTAAAAATAACTATGATACAGAAGTTGCATATATGGGGTATAGAACTAGAGTTATGGAAAATATGGTAGATACTAGTAAAGAAATAACTCCAGGGAGAGGAATTTTGTCTGTAACTTCTATAAATTTACCTAGAATAGGAATAAAAAATGGAACTAGTTTAAATGGAAAGGCAAATTTAAATGGATTTTTTCAAGAATTAGAAGAAAAGCTAGATTTAGTTAAAGACCAACTACTAGAAAGATTTGAAATGCAATGTAGCAAAAAGGTTTATAATTTTCCATTTTTATTAGGACAAGCACTTTGGATAGATAGCGAAAAATTAAAAGAAACAGACAACTTAAAAAAAGTTTTAAAACAAGGAACGATGTCTATTGGATTTACAGGATTAGCAGAATGCTTAAAGGCATTAACTGGAAAACATCATGGAGAATCAAAAGAAGCACAAGAGTTGGGGTTGAAAATTATTTCTTTTATGAGAGAAAAGTGTGATAAATATTCAGAGAAATATAATTTAAACTTTAGCCTAACTGCGACACCTTCAGGCAATTTATCAACAGATTTAATACAGATGGATCAAGCTATATATGGAAAAATAAAAAATATAACAGACAAAGAAATTTACACAGATTCTTTTCAATTACCGAAAGGTTATAAAATTTCAGCAGAGAAAAAAATAGAAATAGAGGCTCCATATCATAAGCTTACAAATGGAGGACATATTACAGAGATTAATTTACCAGAAGATGCTATACTAAGTGATTTTATGAAAATATTAGAAGTTATGAAAAAAAATGATATAGGATGTTGTACAATTTCTAAAATGAAAGTTG
>FR901482.1:12347-18544 GCA_000438355.1 Clostridium sp. CAG:273 | reverse complement strand
TATTCCATTTTCACTAAACACTAGGCTTATGGTTATTCCTGCTAAAATTAACAATACAACAATTGTTACAACTAACGCTATTAACGTTATTCCTCTTGTTTTTCTTGTTGCTTGGCTATTTAATTTCTTATTTCTTACATTATTAAATTTTAACTCTTCTGCACACATCATTGTTTGTTTTTTCTTTTTTATTTCTGCTCCCATGTTCTTCCTCCCATTATTTCTTTTGTTATTATTCCACAAAATTTATTTATTAATCATATTTTTATTGCATTGTTTAATTTTATTTTTTTGTTACTTTGTTTACTGATTTTATTGTTTTATTTACTGTTTCTTTTTATATTTTACTGTTTTATTTTATTAATTTGTTCTGTATGATTAATAAATAAATGTGGAACAATTTGTTGTTTTATATTTTCTTGTGCAGAACAATTATATCATCTCATTATGAGATTGTGTGTTTCTTTTGTATTACATTTTAGTTGTCTTTTTGTTGCATTTGTGTTACAATTTGATTACAATTGCATTGTTTCAAAGTTATAGACGTAATAAATAATTATAATTTTATGTTTTCATTATTTATTTGTATAAAAATAGGCAGGCTCATAAGAACCTGCCTATAAATTAAGTTACTTTTTTTATTTACTTTAAGATTTGTAAATAAAAATTGGCATATCATAAGTAATATTTTCGTATATTGTTTTTGCCGCATTAGTTGGAAGATTTACACAGCCATGTGAACCATTGTTTTTGTAAATTTCTCCTCCGAACTTGTTCCTCCAATTAGCATCATGCATGCCAAAACCTCTGTAAAATGGCATCCAATACAATACTGGAGAAGCATATTTGCTGCCATCACGATTTGAGCCTCTTAAAACAGTATCATAAACCTTGTTGTTTAGATAAAACACTCCTGTAGGAGTATAGTATCCTGCACCAATATTTCCTGTTACAGTTGGTGTTTCTAAAATGCGTTCTCCATTAAGATACATAAAAACCATTTGCCTTATAATGTCAATTTCAACATAACTGTTTAAATTTTCTGTTATAGGGTCTTTTTCATAAACTGGCTTTCCAACATATGTTTCGCCTTTCTTAAGTTTATCCATAATAAAAGAAATTGTTTCTTCTTTCATTATACTTGGAATTTTTTCTTCAAATGTTGGCATGTTTACATACCCTACACCAGTTCCTTCAATTTGTACTGTTGTTACCTTTTTCGCAGCTTCGTTAATTTCATATACGAATTTTTCAACATTTTTCCGAATATTAAAGGAAAAGTTACTTTCGTCATATGTTATCCAGTTAACAATTACTTCCTTATCTATAGTATATGTGCTTCCATCTATAAGTTTAATAATTATAACTGTATTTAACATATTATTTAACTTCACACATTTTTCTACTAAGTTTTTGTCATTAGACATTACCTGAGGAAGTTGCATTGCAGAAGTTAAATCAATAACTTGATTTTCTTCTATCCTAGTTAACTTTTGCCTTATAATTTCATATGCTATGTTGTAATCAATTTGGTTCCCTATAACTTCTTTTTCAATAAAAAAGTTACTACCGTCAAATCGGATATATGCATTTTTTGGTTGTACATAGTTTTCTTCTTGATTCTCTAAAGCCCCCATTAAAAACTTTATAACTTTTTCTTTACTTATGCTTATACCATCTTTCAATGTTAAGTCATTTCGGTTAAAAAAATTTTGACTCTCAAGTAACTGCTCTAAACTATTTCTACTTACTTCTGCCCCCAATTCTCCATAAGTTGCTGTATAGCTTTTACTGTTTATTGTAAAGCAAATTTCTGTGTTTTCTATGCTGTTTTCTATTTTCTCCTTTACCTCTTCTACTGAAAGCCATGAGCAATCTATTCCTTGAATAGTTGCTTTTCCGAAATGTGTGCGAGAAAATTCGTAAACTCCTACTAGTGCTACGCCAATCACTAAGATTAGCACTAAGCCTAGTTTTAAGAGTTTGTTTCTCTTTCTCCGCACCTTCTTGTAAGATACATCCTTTCCTGCCATAACTAAAAACTCCTCTCTATCCATGATGTGTCTTAGTTTGTTTTACTTAATTTACATAAAATTATTGATACGATAGTATTATATCACTATTTACATAAAGTGTCAAAAATATTTTCTAATATGTCTTCTACACAAGTTACTGGTATAGCGCCTTGTTTAATAAGCTCATTTGTACTATATGAGTTATCACTAGTTATATTACCTGGTATACAAAATATATCTTTACCATGTTCTAGTCCAAAATCTACTGTAATTAGAGTTCCACTTTTTCTTCTTGCTTCTACAACTAAAATTCCATCTGATAATGCACTTATTATTCTATTTCTAGCAGGAAAATGTATTCTATCTGGTTTTGCATTTAGCTCATATTCTGTTATTATAGCTCCACCATTTTTTATTATCTCTTTATAAAGTCCAATATTTTCTTTTGGATAAATATTATTAAATCCGCTTCCTAAAACAGCAATAGCCTTACCATTTGCTTTTACAGTACCCCAATGTGAGTATGCATCTATTCCTCTTGCTAATCCACTAATTATTGTTATACCTTTTTTAGCTAGTCCATAGCCGAATTTATAAGCAACTTCCATACCATATTTTGAGCAATTTCTAGAACCAATTATTGCTATACTTTTATTATTTAATATATCTATGTTTCCTTCCAAATACAATTTAGCTGGTCTATCATATATTTGCCTTAATTTTTCTGGATAAGTTTTATCATTTTCTTTTATTATTTCCAATACAATTCCTCCTAAATAATTTTTATCACATATTTTATAAATATAACTTTAAAATATTTTAATAAATTTAGATTTCTATCTTTTTAGCTTTTTAGCTTTTTTGTTTTAGTCTTTTTATTTTTCAGTTTAAACAAAAAAAGAGCTCACTTAAGTAAGCCCCCTATTCTATTTAATTATATTTATTTTACTTTTATTTGTTTCTTTTTTTATTTTTACTTTAATATTTTTTAATATTTTAATACTTTTATACATAAGTTAATTTTCTTTTTTATTTCTATTTTTTTGCATTTTGTATTATATTCCATTTTGCATTTTCGCAGCTTCTACAACATTATTCATTAGCATTGCAATTGTCATAGGTCCAACTCCACCTGGTACTGGAGTAATGTAAGATGCCTTTTTTTCTACATTTTCAAAGTCGACATCTCCTATTAGTTTTCCCTCTTCGTTTCTATTTATTCCAACATCTATAACAACAGCTCCATCTTTTACCATATCTTCTGTAACAAAATGTGGTCTTCCTACAGCTGCAATTAATATATCTGCATTTTTAGTAATTGCTTTTATATCTTTTGTTTTTGAATGGCAAATTGTTATTGTAGCATTTTTATTAAGTAAACATTGTAATAATGGTTTTCCTACAATATTACTTCTACCAATTATTACTACATTTTTTCCTTCTGGATTTATATTATATTCTTCAAGCATTTTTACAACACCATATGGAGTACATGAAATAAAAGATTTTTCTCCTATAGCAAGTTTTCCAACATTTATTGGATTAAATCCATCTACATCTTTTCTATAATCTATTTTGTTAAACGCCTCTCTAATATTTAATGGTTTTGGAATAGGACTTTGTAATAATATTCCAGATATATCTTTTCTATTGTTTAGTTCTTCTATTAACTCCAAAAGTTTTTCCATTGTAATATTACTTGGAAGCAAGAATTCTTCAAAGTCTATACCAATTTCGTTACATGCTTTACTTTTATTCCTAACATAAACTTGTGATGCTTTATCTTCTCCTACCATTATTACTGCAAGTTTTGGATAAACTTTTTTCTCTCTTAATTTATCTACTTCTACTTTTAAATCTTGTCTAATTTTCTTTGCTAGTTCCTTACCATCAATTATTATTGCCATATTTTCCCTACCTTTCTATTGTATGACTAATGCATTTACTCTGTCAACAACTTTTTCATTACATTTTTCGACATATTCTACTATATTTTTTTCTGTTAGTCCAAATATATCTTCTATTTCTTCTGTTTTTCCGTGTTTTATAAATCTATCTGGATAACCGAATTTTTTAAACTTAACATTTTTTAAGTTCTCTTCTAGTATAAGTTCTTCTATAACTGTTCCAAGTCCCCCTTCTATTGTTCCATCTTCTATTGTTATTACATTTTCTGTTTTTTCTATAGATTTTATTATTGTCTCCTTGTCTAGAGGCTTTATAAATCTTGCATTTATTACTTCTGCATCTATTCCTTTACTTTCTAAAATTTCTGCAATATTTTGAGCTTTTGCTACCATTTTTCCAATTGCAATTATAGAAACATCTGCTCCTTCTTTTAGAATTTCTGCTTTGCCTTTTTCTATGCTTTTATGAGTTAAAAACTTTGTTTTTTCTTCTCCACCTCTTGGATAACGTATTGCAATTGGTCCATTGTAATTCACTGCAAATTCAAGCATTTGCCTTAATTCTATAAAATCTTTCGGTGCCATTATTGTAATATTAGGAATTATATTTAAAAATGCTAAATCAAACATACCTTGATGTGTCTCCCCATCATTTCCTACTACTCCTGCCCTGTCTATACACATTACAACATGAAGTTTTTGTGTACATATATCATGAATTATTTGGTCATATGCTCTTTGATAAAAAGATGAATATATTGAAACTACTGGAATTAACCCTTCTTTTGCCATACCAGCTGCCATTGTTAAAGCATGCTGTTCCGCTATTGCTACATCAAAAAATCTATTTGGAAATTCCTTTGCAAAATTTGTTAACCCTGTTCCATCTCTCATTGCTGCTGTTATTGCCACTATCTTGTCATTTTTCTTTGCAATTTTTACAAGTTCATCTCCAAAAATTTTTGAATAATCATCTTTTTTCTGTTTTAAACTTTTACCATTTTCTTTATTAAATGCACTTGTTGCATGGAATTTATCTGGATTTTTTTCTGCTGGTTCATAACCTTTGCCTTTCTTTGTTATAACATGTATTAATATTGGACCAGATAAACTTTTGGCTTTTTCTAATATTTCTTCTAGTTTTTCTATATTATGACCATCAACAGGTCCTAAATATTTAAAACCAATATCCTCAAAAAACATGTTAGGCAAAAACAATTGCTTTATAGAATATTTTATTTTTCTTACTAACCTTACTATTTTTTTACCTATAAATGGTATTCTCAACGTAATTCTTTTTATATAGTTATTTGATTTATTATAAGATTTTCTTGTCCTTATTCTTGTTAAAAATGTAGAAAGTCCTCCAACATTTTTAGATATGCTCATTTCATTATCATTTAATATAACAATTAGATTTGTATTACTAGAACCAGCATCATTAAGTGCTTCAAAAGCCATTCCTCCTGTTAAAGCTCCATCACCTATAACTGCTATAACACTATTTTTTTCTCCTTTTATATCTCTTGCTCTTGCCATTCCAAGTGCCGCAGAAATAGATGTACTACTATGTCCTGTGTCAAAAGCATCATATTCGGACTCTACTGCTTTAGGAAAACCTGCCAAACCATTTAAACTTCTTAGTGTACTTATTTTGTTTTTCCTTCCTGTTAGAATTTTATGTATATAAGTTTGATGTCCAACATCCCATACTATTTTATCTTTAGGAGTATTAAATACACTATGCAAAGCTATAGTAATCTCTACTACTCCTAAATTTGAAGCTAAATGCCCACCTGTTTTAGAAACAGTATCTATTACAAGCTCTCTCAAGTCTTTAGCAAGTTCTTGCTTTTCTAAAATATTCAATTTTTTTAGGTCTTCTATATTATCTACTTGATTTAATATGTGATACATTTAAAACCACCTTTTTAATTTTTGTTAATTATATCACAAATTTATTACATTTTTGTTAAATTATTGAAAAAAGTTTTTTTACATGTTAGAATTATATGGATATAAAATGGTTAAACTATTAAAATAAATATAAAATTTAGTTGCTCATTTATTTTAAAGAATATAATCATTATATCACAATTAAAAAATATATAGTTTTGGGTAACTTTAAAAACCTAAATATATTATACAAGGAGAGATTAAAATGAATAATGTAAAAAAATTCTTATTTACAATTGTTTTAGCAATTTTACTAGTAACTTTATCTACTTACGTATTTGCCGCAGATAATAATGGAAACAACAATAGAACAACTACA
>FR901482.1:7301-12330 GCA_000438355.1 Clostridium sp. CAG:273 | reverse complement strand
TAGAACAACTACAAATACAACAAATAACACTGTTTCTAATACTACACAAACAACTGGCGGAAATTCAAAAGTTACAATATTTGAATTAGTTAGTGATAAATCTTGCAACTTAAACTTAGGTAATAATGGAAGATTTGAAAAGAAAGTTGCAGATTTCAATGCAAAAGAAAAAAGCATTACACTACAATTAAGTTTGGTAAATACCTCTTCACCAGCTAATGTAACAAAACCTTCTGAACTGTTTTTAGTAATAGATAATTCTAACAGCATGGTAGAAAACTCAGTAGAATCTGGAATAACAAGAAAAGAAGCAGTCATCGAATCTGCTAGTAGTTTAACAGATAAATTACTTAAAGCTTATCCAGATTTAAAAATTGGTATTGTAAGCTTTTCTAGTAAAGATGGCGCAGAAGGAACTTTAGCAGATGCAAAATTAGAGCAAACTTTAACAAGTGATGTTACTGAAGTAAAAAATGCACTTGCTAATATAGAAACAAGCGAAGGTGCAAGAACTAATATTGAAGCTGGTCTTACAATAGCAGAACAAAATTATACAGACGAAGATAATACAAAAGTTTTAGTATTATTAAGCGATGGAGTTCCTAATAACGATACACATGGTAATTTTTCTTCTTATTCGGGAAAAGTTGCAGCTAATACAAAAGCCAAACTACAATCAATCGATGCAAAAGGAATTAATATAATTGGTGCAATGATTGGTTTAAATGGAGAAGAAATAGAACCACTTACAAATAGAACATATCAAGATCTTGCAGAAGAAATATTTGGAACACCAGATAAACCTACAGTAGGAAAATTCTATTATGTACAAGACAAAGAAATAGACAAAACACTTAATGAAACAATATCTAATATCCTTGTGCCAACACCTGTAACAAAACTAAACAATATAATTATCAAAGACTATTTTCCTCAAACAATTATAGATAATTTTAACTTTGAATATGTTGCATCACCTAACATTGGAAATGTAAGTACTCAAATAGATAAGTCTGATAATAGTATTACTTGGAAAATAGAAGTATTAAAAGAAGATGAAGTTGCTACATTAAGTTATAAACTTACTTTGAAAGATAACTTTAATAAAGAAATTTTAGACGAAATATTACCTACAAATGAAAAAGTTGATATTACTTATAATGAGGATGGACATGTTAATTCTGAAGACTCTCCTACAGTTAGAGTAAAAGAAGAAATTCCTCCTCAAAAAGAAGATAACACAATAGCAAAAGACCCTATTCCTCAAACAGGAAATAATAGTTTTATTGCATTAATTGTAATCGCTGGTACAGCTATAGTTTTAGCAATAATATCAATTAGATTAAAGAAACACAGTAATAAATAATAATAAATAAATTTAAAATTACTATAATATTCATAAATATTTACATTAAAAAATACCTCTGGTTTAACCAGAGGTATTTTTAACATAGAAAAAACGTTGATTCTTCAACGTTTATCAAATATTATATTCACTTAAATCCTTTAACATTTGAAGTAAATAATCTCCTTTATTAGTTTCTCTTTCGTCTTTTTCAAGATTTCGTTTTCCAAAACATACAAATCCATTGCTCTCATAAAATTCTACTAATTTAGGGCTGTCTTCACACTCTAGAAATACATATCTTCCTCCAATTGCATTCTGAATTTCTTTTATCTTATTACAAGCAAATTTGAGTAATATATCTCCTGTAATCGTCTCATTATAATTATTATAAAAATTTTTTCCAATTTGTCCTATTAGTGGTAAAGCTATATGATATCCTTTAATATCTTCATCATAATTTGCAAATCTTAATAAACGTTTTCTTTTTGTTTTACTAAGAATAAATTTTTTTATTATTGTCGATTTATTTGTTATTGCAAAGTAGCCTGCAATTACATTTTTTTGTTTATATGAAGACATTACAATATATGTTCTTGAAATATCTTGTTTTGAAAATTCTATAGCTCTATTTTTTATAAAATATTCTACATCTTTATTTAGTGGACAACTAAATTCTTTTAGTAATTCTTTTGTATTATTTTCTCCTAGCTCATTGTAAATATCTTTTAAATTTATTATTTGATATGCCATTTACTATCTTGCAAACAATTTCCTAATTTGTTCTGGATTTTTAATTTCTTCTACTCTTTGGTTAATAGTTATCTCTTTTGATTTCTTCTTTTCTGCGTTTTCTAATGCCCTTAAAAATATTTCTGCTTGTTTTCCATCTTTGATAACTATGTTTTTTAAAAAAGACTTTGTTGCCATTGTCATCATCTCCTATTATATTATACGCGATATTTACAATTATTATAACATAATATTATGTAAATTTCAATTTGTTTTCTATATATATTATGTTTAATAATTCTATCACAGTACAATATAAAGTCAATATTTTTTATAAAAAAATCTCATAATTGGTGATAATCTTCCATTATATAAAAATTTAATAGAGATAGGTTAATTGCCTATTTTTTTCTATTATATACTGAGTACATGGACAAGTTTTGGACAAGTAAGCTATTTCTTTATAAAAATAAAGCTTTCAAAAATCGTTGAAAGCTTTGCAATTACTGGTTGGGGTACTAGGATTCGAACCTAGGAAATGTCGGAGTCAGAGTCCGATGCCTTACCGCTTGGCGATACCCCAATTTTTATATTTTAGTTTTAAATAATGCTTTATGGCAAATACTAAAAGCATTATTTAAAACATATATTTTATATTATATCATAAATTTTATAAATGCAATACCTATTTTTTAAAACAAAATTTCTACACATGCTTTTGTATAATAATATTCCACTTTTACTCCAAAAACTTTTTGTAAGTCATTTATTGTAAGTTTATATGGAAGCTTATTCATTACTCTAATTCTGTAACAACCTTATCATATATTGCTTGTGCATCTATTCTAAAATATTTCATTAAATCTGTAGCTTTTCCAGATTTTCCAAAACAATCTGGTATTCCCATTCTTATAACTTTAATTGGATATTCCTCTGTTAATACTTCACATACGGCGGTTCCGAGTCCACCAATTATGCTATGGTCTTCTACGGTAATTACTTTACCTGTTTCTTTAGCACATTTTACTATTAGTTCTTTATCTATTGGTTTTATTGTATGAATATCAATAACTCTTACATTTATTCCACTTAATTTTAACATTTCCTGTGCTTTTAATGCTTCCGAAACAGTTACTCCTGTAGTAATAATTGCCGCATCCATACCATTTCCTATTTGTATTCCCTTACCTATTTCAAATTTTTGGTTTTCTTCGTATATGACAGGTGTAGCAATTCTTGCAAGTCTTAAATAAACTGGTCCTTCTATTTTAGAAATTGCCTCAACTGCCCATTTTGTTTGAATATCATCTGATGTACTTATTACTGTCATATTTGGAAGCCCTCTCATTAAGTTTATATCTTCTAACATTTGATGTGTAGCTCCATCTTCACCTACTGTAATTCCTGCATGAGTTCCGCAAATTTTAACATTTAATTTTGGATAAGCTATACTACATCTTATTTGGTCATATACTCTCCCTGTAGCAAATGCTGCAAATGTGCTAACATATGGAACTTTACCAAATGTAGAAAGTCCAGCCGCAATTCCAATCATATTTTGTTCTGAAATTCCTACATCTATAAATCTATCTGGAAATTTTTTAGCAAATAAAGATGTTTTTGTAGATTTTGCCAAATCTGCATCTAACACTACTACATTTTTGTTTGTTTCTCCCAACTTCTCCAAAGCCTCTCCAAAACTTTGACGAGTTGCTATTTTTTCTTCTTTCATTAACTTTCCTCCTAACCAGCGTTTATTTTTTATACTAACTATATTAATAATATTCATTTTATTTTAATCAATATTTATTTTTATATTATCTATAGACAATATTGGTTTTATTCTAACTAGCATTTTTTATACTATCTATAACTAGTTTTATCTTAATATAATCTATTTAAAAACTAATTTTAACATTATCTTTTAAAAAACTATTTGTTATTTAGTTCTTCTATGGCATTTTTATATTCTTCTTCATTTGGTGCTTTTCCGTGCCATCCTATTTGATTTTCCATAAAAGAAACACCTTTTCCTTTTACAGTTTTTGCAATTATTATTGTTGGCACTCTTTTTTTATTTCTTGCTGAATTAAACGCATCTATTAAGCTAGTTATACTGTGTCCATCACATTCTATTACATTAAATCCAAAACTCATAAATTTATCTGCAATACTTGTTGGATCTATTATTTCATCTATATTTGTCTCTAGTTGTAGACCATTGTTATCTAAAATAACACACAAATTATCTAACTCATTTTTACTCGCAGTCATTGCCGCTTCCCAAATTTGTCCTTCGTCTATTTCTCCATCCCCAAGCAAACAATAAACTCTGCAACCTGCACTATCTATTTTAGAAGCCAATGCCATACCAACAGCTGCAGATAAACCCTGCCCTAGAGAACCTGTTGTCATATCTACACCTGGTATCTTCTTCATATCTGGATGTCCTTGTAAATTACTTCCTATTTTTCTAAAAGTCTTTAATAATTCTTTATCAAAATAACCTTTTCTAGCCAAAGTAGCATATAAGGCAGGACTACAATGACCTTTTGATAAAACAAATCTGTCCCTTCCTTCCGCATCTGGTTTTTGCGGATTTATATTCATTTGATTAAAATATAACACTGTTAAAATATCTGCACATGAAAGAGATCCTCCTGGATGTCCCGATTGTGCCTCGTATACTTCTTCTATAATATCTTTTCTTATATCATTTGATATTTTTTCTAATGCATCAATACTTGTAATTTTCAAAAAACATTACCTCCTTTAAATAAATTTTGTATATCACTAACAAAGATTTTACCATTTTAATTAATTGTAATTTTCCTTATATAGTATTCTGTAAATCAATAGTGAATACTTTTTTACTACAATATTGTAGTTTTATATATTAATATTTCAATCTAGTTATATCATAATAAAAAATTAATTACAATAATAAACATA
>FR901482.1:5217-7190 GCA_000438355.1 Clostridium sp. CAG:273 | reverse complement strand
TTAACATTTTTTAAAGTATATAACTTAAACTCTACATATCAAAAATATACAAAAAAAGATATAGTAATTTTGTAATACCTCGAAACTATCATCAAAGTATAAAAAATTATTATATCTTTTTTTATGTCAAATTTAATAGATTATTAATTAAATTGTAAATATTATAATCTATTTATCAATATATAAATCCTTTACAGTTGGTCCATATAGCATTTTCCCTGTATAATCATATCTTGAACCATGACATGGGCAGTCCCAAGTTTTCTCTAAGTTATTCCATGAAAGCTCACATCCTAAATGTGCACATTTTGGTACAATTGTGTAAATTCTCCCTTCTTTATCTTTATATGCTCCTACTTTTTCTCCCTCAATTTCTATTATCTTGCCTTCTTCATTTTTTAAACTTGCTTGTTCACTTTCTGGCAATTCAAACTTTTTTAAAACAAGTGAGCTAACAGTTTCCTTAAGCATATTTCCCACTTCTTGTCTATTCTTTACTGGTTCTACTCTTGTAGAAATAAAAATATCTTCATATCTATTTTTTCTACCTATTATCATATCTGTAATTATATTTGCAGCAATATTAGATGTTGTTATTCCCCATTTATTAAAGCCTGTTGCTACATAGGCATTTTCCCACATGTTTGAATATTTGCCAATATAAGGTATTTTATCCAATGTAATGCAGTCTTCTGTATTCCAATAATTTTCTACTTTTCCTTGTGGATATATTTGTTTTGCTATGTTTTCTAATTTTTTATATGAATTACTTAAATCTGTTTTCTCTCCTGTTTTATGGTCTGCCCCCACCACAATTAATACATATTCGTTATCTATTTTACTATTCTGTTTCTCTTTCACTCGTTTTCTATTTTCTTTATCTTGCTTTGCATAATTTTCAATATTTCCATCCACTACATCTTTTATTATATTATTATCTACTTTTGCCATTCTTAATGAAACTTTAGGATTTTTAGATGTTATATACATTCCGTCAAATAATTTTTCTTTTACAGGTATAGATATTCCATAACTTGTAGACTGATACATTTTCATAAAATAAAAACCCGGTATATTTATTATTGGATATTTTGTTGTTATTACTAAATATTTAGCTTTTATTTTATAACCATCTTCTGTTTCTAAATAATAGTAATCTTTTTCATCTCTTACGTCTACAACTTTTGTATTCTCATATATATTTGCTCCTAAATTTTTACATATCTTTGCAAGTTCAATAGTATATTTATAAGAATTAAACTGCGCTTGATTTTTAAACCTTATAGCAGCTAATGGATTTAATATTAATAAATTTTTATCAATATCTTCTCTTTCTAAATATTCTGCATGCCCTCCAAACCCTCTAACTACTTCTACTTCATCTTTTACTTTTTGTACCTCTTCTCTGTTAGCAGCTAACACATAAGCAGACTGGCATTCTAGATCACATTCTATATTTTCCTTTTCTACAATTTTTTTGATATTTTTTATTGCATCTTCGTTTGCATCATAATATAGCCTTGCAAAATCTTCTCCTTTAGAATCTTTTAAATATTTATAAAATAGCCCATGTTGACTTGTAATTTTTGCCGTACTATTTCCAGTTGTCTGAAAACCTATTTTTCCCATATCCAGTACTGTAACTTTTAAATTTTCTTTTGTTAAATAATATGCTGTACTTATTCCTGTAATTCCTCCACCTATTATGCATATATCTGTCTCAATATTCTTTTCTAACTTGTTATATTTTTCTTTATTTTTTTCACTATTTATCCAATATGAATTCATAAAAATCACTCTCCTTAAATGTAATTATTTACATTTAAGGAGAGTTTAATCAATTTATTTATAAATTTTAGTTAGATTTTTAAATATTTAATATATTAAAAAACAATTTATTTAATTATTAGACTTCAATTAATTCATAGCTTTCTCCATAGTATTCCTTCTTTCTTTAACTATATATATGTTTA
>FR901482.1:0-5156 GCA_000438355.1 Clostridium sp. CAG:273 | reverse complement strand
ACCTAATAAAATTTGTATATGTAGTTTTTTCTACCTTTGGTAATTCTACTCCCTTCTCTTTTCCTGCCTCTATGCACTTTAAATAATAAGCCATATTTCTTGCTAAAATTCTCATAGTCTGCATACCTTCTTCATCCTTTTCTACTTCTTCTGGAGTACTTCCATGTACCATATTCCAATATCTTGAAGAAATAATTGGCATTTGTGTAATTCCAAAATATTTATTTAATTGATCATATGTAGATGTTGTGCCCGCTCTTCTTGCTGAACTTATAGCTGCAGCTGGTTTATACAAGAAATAATTTGATTTTTTTCCACATGAAGCTGAATAGAATACTCTATCCATAAATGAAGTAATTGCTCCTCCTGCAGATGCATAATGTACTGGGGAACCAAAAATAAATCCATCAACATCTTTTGCTTTTTCTACAAATTCATTTACTACATCATCAAATACACATTTACCTGTTTTAACACATGTTTTACAAGCTATGCAACCTGAAATAGGCTTTGTACCAATCCAAAATATTTCTGTTTCTATTCCTTCTTCCTGTAATGTTTTAGAAATTTCTTCTAAAGCTGTATAAGTACACCCATTCTTATGTGGACTTCCATTTACCAATAAAACCTTCATTATAAATTCCATCCTTTCTTACTTTACTCAAAGACACATATAGTTAAATTAAAAATTTTATTTCAGACTATTACTTCTAAATTAATATTAAGCTTTAGTAATATCTTAAAAGTTTATTTAACTATATTATTATATTTATAGATATATAAATTTATGTTATTAATAATTTAACATTATATTTCTATAATTTTCAATATTTTTTAACTAAAAATCTATTAATATTATTCTCTAAATTTTATGAACATCACTAAAATTTAAAAAACACTCTTCTTCATGTGAGTATATAACTCCTATTGCTTGTAAATAAGAATAAATAATTGTAGAACCCACAAATTTCATGCCTCGTCTTTGTAAATCTTTAGAAATATCATCTGATAATTTTGAAGTTGTTTTTCCTATTTCATAAAAAGTTTTTCCTTTTGTATAGTTTTTAATATAATTTTTAAATGATCCATACTCTTTTTGTATATTCTTAAATATTCTTGCATTGCTAATACTAGCATTTATTTTTAATTTATTTCTCACAATTTTTTCATTAGATAATAGTTCCTTTATTTTTTCTTCATCATACTTACAAATTTTTTCTATATCGAAATTGTCAAAAGCTTTTCTAAAATCTTCTCTTTTATTTAAAATACATTCCCAGGAAAGTCCTGCTTGAAAAGATTCCAAAATTAACATTTCAAAAAGATATTCTTCATTAAAGTTTGGTTTGCACCATTCTTCGTCATGATATTTTATATAAATTTTATTTTTTAAATTACACCATTTACATCTTTTCATAAATCTATACCTCTCTTTGAAACCAAAAAATTGCTCATATTATTTTTTTAAATTTTAATAACACTATTTTATTTCTTATTCTACATCCACATCCTGTTAAACTTCCATTTATCCAACTACTCTATGGCATGGAATAATAATGCATATCAATTTTATAATAGCATAAAAGGAAGTAATTTTCAATTTTATTACTCCCTTTTTGCAATCAATAAATTCTTTCATTTTTAAATTTTAAACTAAAATAGCAAATAAAATATAAATAACATAAATTGTAATTAAAAGTACTCCCTCTTTTTTATCTAACTCATTATTTTTATTTATATTTGATACAAATTTTAGAAGTATTGTTACAGCTATTAAGACTAACATAGTCATATTAAAATTAGACATAAGCTTTATTGGGCTAATTACAGCTCCTAAGCCTATTAGTAACAATAAATTTAATATATTTGAGCCAGTTATATTTCCTAGCAATAAATCTGTTTCATTCCTTTTTGCTGCTATAATTCCTGTTATAATTTCAGGTAATGCCGTTCCAACTGCTATTATCGTCATACCTATGATATTTTCCGAGAGACCGAATTTTTCAGCAATTAATATAGAATTATCTACTACAAAATTCGACCCGAATTTTAAACCTAATATTCCTAATATTAAGTAAATAACAATTATTACTCCAGAGTTAATTTCTTTTAATTCAACTTCTTCTATTATTTCTTTTTCTATAGTTTTATTTTTAATTGTTTTTTCTTCATAAATTGTATAAACAATATATCCAATTGCGCAGAAAAGCAATATAACACCTTGCCACCTGTTAATTATATAACTTTCTTCTAATTTAGTTATATTTCCCAACAGCAAAACTAAACACATTGCTATAATGCAAATAGGGATATGTGTTTTTACTATTCTTTTATCAAATTTCACTCTTTTTACTAATGCTGAAATCCCTAGTACAAGTAGAAAATTGCAAATACAACTACCAATTGCATTCCCTATAATTAAGTCTGAATGTCCATTTATTGAAGATGTTATTGTTATAAAAATCTCTGGTAACGATGTTCCAATTGCTACAACTGTTAATCCTATTATCGTTTCTGACAAACCAAATTTTTTTGCTATACTTGTAGCAGACTTTAATAAAAAGTCTGCTCCTTTCACTAGTAAAACAAAACCTATAATTATAAATATTATTTCTAATATCAAAATTGTTCTCTCCTTAATATACTATAACTATTTTTTACTATACTTTAAAGTAATTATAAAACAAGATAATTATAATACACAGTAATTTTTATTTTTATAAAAATTACATATTTGAATATTTTAAAGGTGATTTTTATAATTATTCCCCAACATAATTGGGTGATTACTCTGAAATTATTAAAATTAATTTTAACTTATCTTCGAATATATAATGCTCTTAATGCATTTAATATGGCTAAAATAGAAACACCTACATCTGCAAAAACTGCTTGCCACATATTAGATATGCCAATTGCACTTAATATAAGTACTATTAATTTTATAGATATTGCAAATATTATATTTTGTTTTACTATTGTCATTGTTTTTTTAGAAATTTTTATTGCATCTACTACTCTTGATGGTTCATCTGTCATTAATACTACATCTGCTGCTTCAATAGCAGCATCGCTTCCAAGTCCACCCATTGCAATACCTATGTCAGAAATTGCTAAAACTGGTGCATCATTAATTCCATCTCCTATAAAAGCCAAGTTTCCATTTTCAGATTTATTTTTCATTAATTCTTCTACTTTTTCTACTTTATCACTTGGTAGTAATTCTGTATAAACCTCATCTATGCCTAATTTTTTAGCTACATTTTCACCAACTTTTCTCTTATCACCTGTTAGCATTACAATTTTCTTTATATTATCTTTCTTTAGTTTATCAATTGTTTCTTTCGCATCTGTTTTTATCTTATCTGATATTACAATTGTTCCTGCAAATTTGTTATTAACAGCTATATAAAGTATTGTTCCTATTTCTTCACTTTTTATATAGTCAATACAATTTTCTTTCATTAATTTTTCATTGCCGACCAGTACACTTTCTCCGTCAATAACAGCTCTTACACCCAATCCAGATAACTCCTGTGTTTCAGACACTTTCTTATTAACTATTTCTTTTCCATATGCCTTCTTTAAAGAAATTGCTATTGGATGATTTGAAAAACTTTCTGCATATGTAGCATATTTAATTAAATCTTCTTTTGATATATCTATTGGATTTATTTGTTGTACTTCAAAAACTCCTTCAGTTAATGTACCTGTTTTATCCAATACCATAATTTCTGTATTAGAAAGTGCTTCCAAATAGTTGCTTCCTTTAACTAACACACCTATTTTAGAAGCTCCTCCTATACCTCCAAAAAAGCCTAAAGGTATTGATATTACTAATGCACATGGACACGATACAACTAAAAATGTTAATGCTCTATGTATCCATTCTATCCATTCTGCTCGATTAAAAATCATTGGTGGAATTATTGCTAATAAAACTGCAGTAACTACTACTATAGGCGTATAATATTTAGCAAATTTACTAATAAAATTCTCTGATTTTGACTTTTTACTACTTGCATTTTCCACTAAATCTAATATTTTACTAGCAGTAGATTCTCCAAATTTTTTTGTTACTTTAACTTCTAATACTCCATTTTCATTTATACAACCACTTAATATTTCGTCTTGTTCTTTAATTTCTTTTGGCACTGATTCACCTGTTAAAGCAGATGTGTCTATCATAGAAGTACCTTTTACTATTATTCCATCTAGTGGCACTTTTTCTCCTGGTTTTACAACTATAATATCTCCAACATTTACTTCTTCTGGGTTTATTTTATCTATTTTCCCATTACGTTGTATATTTGCAAAATCTGGTCTAATATCCATTAAACTTATTATAGATTTTCTAGACTTATCAACTGCATAATCTTGAAATGCTTCTCCTATTTGATAAAATAACATAACAGCTACAGCTTCAGGATATTCACCTATAACAAATGCACCTATTGTTGCTATTGCCATAAGAAAATTTTCATCGAATACTTTCCCTTTAAAAATATTTCTTATTGCTTTTAAAACGATTTCCAGTCCTACTATTAAATAACTTATAACAAATAATCCATTATTAATTAATTGACTTTCCAAAGGAACAATCAACGCTACTAAAAATAATATTAGAGCTATTACAATTTTTATTATTTCCTTCTTCATAAATAATTATCATCCTTCCTTGTAATCTTTTAGTTTAATAAATTTTATTACATTATTAAAATTTATTATATTACTAAAACTTATTGTATTACTTATTTTTTCGCATTATCTAAAATTTTTTGTATTACTTAGATTTTAAAACTTTCTTTAAATTCTATATAATTATTTTTTATGTTCAATATGTTCAAGTCCTAATTCAAATGATTTCTTTACATGGTCATCATCAAGCATATAGTAAACTTCTTTTCCCTCTTTTCTACATTTTACAATTCCTGCTCTTCGAAGTGTTCCTAATTGATGTGATATAGATGATTTACTCATACCCAATACATTTGCTATATCACATACACACATCTCATGCTTATCTAATGAAAATAAGATTTTTGCTCTTGTTGTATCTCCTAACAATTTAAAAAAATCTGCTAATTTTAAAAATGTATTAAATTCTGGCAAATTTTTGCTTACATTGTCAACTACATCTTGATGAATAACATTAC
>FR901481.1:10200-17590 GCA_000438355.1 Clostridium sp. CAG:273 | reverse complement strand
CATAAACTTATTATTATATATTTCACAAGTAAACTATACTTAAATAATTATTAAAAATGCTTTCCTTTAGAATTATTTGAAATTTCATTTTTCTTTAAAAATTCTTTTACAAACTTCTCATAGCTTCTTGCTCCCTTAGACCTTGGATCATATACTGTAATAGGCATTCCATAGCTAGGAGCTTCGCTTAATTTTACATTTCTTGGAATTACAGTTTTATATACTTTATCTCCAAAATAATTATTTACTTCCTTTACAACTTGATTAGATAAGTTTGTCCTCATATCATACATTGTTAATAGAGCACCTTCTATATCAAAGCTTTTATTTAAATGCTTTTTTACTAAATTTACAGTATTTAAAAGTTGTCCTAATCCTTCTAGTGCATAGTATTCACATTGTACAGGAATTAAGACACTATCTGAAGCTGTAAATGCATTTAATGTTATTAATCCCAGTGATGGTGGACAGTCTATTATTATATAACTATAATCATCTTTTATTTCATCTAATTTTTCTTTTAATCTGTATTCTCTAGACATCATAGATACAAGTTCAACTTCTGCTCCTGCAAGGTTTATATTAGATGGACATATATCTAAATTTTTAATTTGTGTCTTTTTGACAATTTCTCTAGCTTTTGCTTCGTTTATGATTAAGTCATATACAGATTCTTCTACGTCTTTTTCCACTCCAAGACCACTTGTAGCATTTCCTTGAGGGTCTGCATCAACTAATAAAACTTTTTTTCCTTTTTTAGCAAGCCAAGTGCTCATATTTACTGAGGTTGTAGTCTTTCCTACTCCACCTTTTTGATTTGCTATTGATATTATTTTTCCCAATGCTATTCCTCCATTCTTTTAACATATTAATAATATAAAAATTATATTAATATGTCAATGAAATTCCAGAAAATAATTAATATTTTTTTCAAAAAATAAACCCCAATTATATAATTGGGGTTTTCGTTGGTATTCCTGCTTTTCTAGGATATCCTTTTGGAGTATTTTTTATCTTTTTTATTATAATATTATTTCTTTTTATATCTGTATTTGGAAGAACAATTTCATCTACCTTCTCTAATTTTCCTCCTAAAATCTCTNCTAATTTTCCTCCTAAAATCTCTATTGCTTTTTTAGATTCTTCTAATTCCTCAATATTTGAACCTTTCATACATATACATGTACCTCCTACTTTTATAAAAGGCATCATATACTCTAATAATGTATTTAATTTAGCTACAGCTCTTGACACTACTATATCATATTTTTCTCTGTGTTCTTCTATTTTAGCTAAATCTTCTGCTCTTGAGTGTATTGCAACTATATTTTTTAACTCTATTTTATTTACTACTTCATTTAAAAAGGTTATTCTTTTATTCAAAGAATCTACCAAATTCATATTTATATTTTCTTGAACTATTTTTAGAGGAATCCCTGGAAAACCAGCACCTGTGCCAATATCCATTATTTTTTGATTGCTATTAATGTATTTAGATATAGTCAAACTATCCAAAAAATGTTTAATTATAATATCTTTTTCTTCTACAATAGCGGTTAAGTTTATTTTTTTATTCCATTCTATTAATAAATTCATATATGTGTAAAATTGTTCTAATTTAATATCTGACAAATTAATTGATAAATAATTCAGTTCAGTATTTAACATAGTCTTAAATTCTTCAAAATTCATAGCTAATCTTCCTTTTTTCCGTTTTTTTGCTCTAAAAATATAAGTAACACAGAAATATCTGCAGGCGAAACACCTGATATCCTTGAAGCTTGACCGATTGATGTTGGTTTAATTTTATTTAATTTTTGTCTTGCTTCTAATCTTAATCCTTCTATTTTAGCATAATCTATATCGTCTGTTAATACTTTTCTTTCTAATTTTTCAAATTTCTTTACTTGATCTTCTTGAAGTCTTATATATCCTTCATATTTTATCTGAATTTCCACTTCATTTCCAACATCTTCATCTATTTCTGGTCTATTTTCATCTATTTCATTTAAACTTTCATATGTCAATTCAGTTCTTTTTAGCAAATCTGCTAGTTTTACTCCGGTTGTAATAGGTGTAGAATTATTTTCTTCTAGAAATTTATTTACTTTTTCTAATGGTTTTATAACCGTTTTCCTTATTCTTTCTTTTTCTTCTTCTATTTTAGCCCTTTTTTCTAAAAATTTATTATATCTATCATCCGAAATTAATCCAACTTCATGTCCTATATCTGTAAGTCTCAAATCTGCATTATCTTGTCTTAGTAATAGCCTATATTCTGCTCTAGAAGTCATCATACGATAAGGTTCATTTGTTCCTTTTGTTACTATATCATCTATTAAAACTCCTATATATGCCTGTGATCTATCTAAAACAATCGGTGTTTTATTTTGTAATTTACGTACAGCATTAATTCCCGCCATTATTCCTTGTGCAGCAGCTTCTTCATATCCTGATGTTCCATTAATTTGCCCTGCAAAAAACATTCCATTTATTGTTTTATGTTCTAAGGATAATTTAAGTTCTTGTGGATCTATGCAATCATATTCTATAGCATAAGCAGGCCTTGTAAATTCTACATTTTCTAACCCTGGAATTGTTCTATACATAGCAATTTGTACATCTTCTGGGAGAGAAGAACTCATACCTTGTACATACATTTCATCTGTATCTAATCCCATTGGCTCTATAAAAATTTGATGTCTTTCTTTATCTGCGAATCTAACAACTTTATCTTCTATAGAAGGACAATATCTTGGACCAGTTCCAGTAATTTCACCTGAATATAAAGGTGACCTTTCTAAATTTGCTCTAATTATATCATGTGTTTTTTTATTAGTATATGTTAAATAACATGGTAATTGAGCCTTTTCATTATCTATTCTATCTTCAAAAGAAAAAGCTTCTGGTTTTTTATCTCCTTCTTGTATTTCCATTTTAGAAAAATCTATGGAGTTTTTATTAACTCTAGCTGGTGTTCCTGTTTTAAATCTTAATAGCGTTATTCCAAGCTTTTTTAAAGTATCGGATAACTTTACAGAAGGAAAAACTCCGTCTGGTCCACTTTCATAAGAACTTTCACCTATATAAATTTTTCCTTTTAGATAAGTTCCTGTTGCTAAAATTATAGATTTTACATTATAAACTGCTCCTATGTTTGTCTCTACCCATTTAACTTCGTTATTTTCTACTCCTATATCTATAATTTCTGCTTGTTTTAAATATAAATTCTTTTGTTTTTCTAATGTATGCTTCATCTCCATTTGATATTTTTTTCTATCTGCTTGGGCACGCAAAGAGTACACAGCTGGTCCCTTAGATGTATTTAACATCCTTAACTGCGTATATGTTTTATCTATATTCTTTCCCATTTCTCCGCCTAAACAATCAATTTCTCTTACCAAATGACCTTTAGAACTTCCTCCAATGTGTGGATTGCATGGCATATTAGCTACTGCTTCTAAACTTATTGAAAACAGTAGTGTTTTATATCCCATTCTAGCTGTTGCTAAAGCAGCTTCACATCCTGCATGTCCTGCTCCTATTACTGCTACATCAAAATCTCCTGCTTGATACTTCATTTTTTACTACAACTCCTCTATGATTATTAATATTATGAAAATAACACAAAAAAAGCATCAAAATTACGTTCGCATTTTTACCTTAAATACGTTCATATTTTAACGTGTTTCACCTTCGATTTTTTTCTGTTTCACGATAAATGAAACGAAATCGCCTTTTGTAAGTTTACATAATATTACTTTCCTAAGCAAAACTTCGAAAATATCTCATTTATTATATCTTCTGAAACATTGTCGCCTGTAATCTCTCCTAAATCTTCCAATGTTTGCTTTATATATATTGCTAAAATATCCTCTGTTTGCTTTTCTTTTGCTACATTTATTGCCTCATTTATACTTTTAACAGCTTTATCTATTTGATTTTTGTGTCTTACATTTGTTATTACTGTATCATTTGTTGCTTCTATTTTATTTATATTAAACATTTTTACTATTTCATTATATAAATCTTCTATACCTTCTTTGGTTACAGCAGATATTTTTATAATAGGTTTATTTGTTTTAACTATTTCCCTCCTATTTTCTGCTTTTTTATCATCTTTATCTATTTTATTTAATACTATAATTGCATTTTTGTCCTCTATAATATTTAATATTTTAATGTCCTCATTATCTAAATCCTTAGAATTATCAATGATTGCAATTACCAAATCAGCATTTTCTGCTATTTTTAAAGCTTTTTCAACACCAATTTTTTCGATGGCATTATTTGTATCTCTTATACCTGCTGTATCTATTATTTTTAATGGTATATCTTTTATTGTAATAAATTCTTCTATTGTATCTCTTGTAGTACCTGCATACTCACTAACTATTGCTCTTTCTTCTTTTAATATTGCATTTAAAAGTGATGACTTGCCCGCATTAGGCTGCCCTATAATAGCTGTTTTTATCCCTTCTCTTATTAGTTTTCCTGTGTGAAAACTTTCTTCTAATTTTATTAATTCCTCTTTTATTTCACTTAAAACTCTTATTGTTTTTTCTTCCGTCAATTCTTCTATATCATATTCTGGATAATCTATAGAGGCCTCTATATCTGCCATAATATCTAACATCTTATTTTTTATTATATTTATTTTTTTTGAAAGTTCACCTTGTAATTGATTTAATGATTCATGAGCTTCTCTATCGCTTTTTGCATTTATAAGCTCTATTACAGATTCTGCTTGAGATAAATCTATTCTTCCATTTAAAAATGCTCTTTTAGTAAACTCTCCTGGTTCTGCAAGTTCTGCGCCATTTTTTAAACATTCCTCAAGTATTTTTCTTTCTACTACAATTCCTCCATGTGAATTTATTTCACACATATTTTCTCTTGTATAGCTTTTAGGATTTTTAAAAAAAGATACTAATACTTCATCTATTTTTTCTTTAGTTTCCGTATTTATAATATAACCATATTTAATAGTATATCCTTTAATATCTTCTAAAATTAACTCTTGTGAAGAAATAAAAATTTTCTTTAATATTTCGAAACACTTATCACCACTCATTCTTATTATTCCTATTCCACCACTGCCAGTTGCTGTAGATATTGCAGCTATTGTTTCCACTTTTTTCACCCCTACTTTAATATTTTTTTACATATTTTTTTGTATATTCAATATTACATATTTTTAGTTTAATATTAATTTTCTAACTAATTTAATTAATTATTTTAAATAAAAGAAGTCAAAGATAGAATATAGTTTACAAACTAAAATCTGAACTTTGACTTCTGATTTTTCAATATTTAATTTCTACATTTAAATTACATTTATTACTACGTTTTTTGCTACATTTTAAGTTCATATATATTATACTACACATTTTTCTTTTTTTCTACATTTTTTGCAAAATTTTTAAAAAATTTTAATTAATAGTAAATTTTACCTGTTTAGTGTACTTTTTTAAATTATAATATTTATTTTTTTCTTACTATTACTCTCCTGTAAGGTTCTTCACCTACACTATTTGTTGTAACTTCACTACTTTCTTGTAATGCTGTATGGATTATTTTTCTTTCATAAGCATTCATTGGTTCTAATCTATATGGTTTTCCACTTTTTATAACTGTTTTTTCAACTTTTTTTGCTAATATTTCTAGTGAGTTTCTTCTTTTTTCTTTATAATTTAATATATCCACAATAATCTTTACTCTTGCACTTGTTTCTTTATTAGCAATTGCAGAAATTATATTTTGAATTGACTCTAATGTTTCCCCTCTATATCCTATTAAATCTGCTGCCTTTTCTCCCTCTATCTTTATATAAATAATATCTTCTTTAATTTCTATAGCATATTCAATATTTCCTAATTCTTTTTTTAAATCGTTTAGAAAATCTTTCGTTTTATTTACAGCTTCTTCTATATCTTTTTCTCCAACTTTTACTTCTCTATGCTCTTTCTTACCTTCTTTTAGTATTAATTCTACTTTTACTATTCTTGGAGCTAATATATCAAAAAAACTTTTCTTTTCTTCTTCCAATACTTTTATTTCAACATCTTTTTTTGTAACTCCTAATTTTTTTAGTCCATTTTCTATAGCTTCATTTGTTGTTTTTCCTTCAGATATAATACTATTTTGCATCAGAAACTGCCTCCCTTTTTTCTTCTTTATAACTCATTATTTTATTAATAATTAATCTTTCTATTATCATTAAAATATTACTTACTAACCAATATAATGCAAGTCCTAAAGGTGCTATAATAGCAATCATTATAGACATTATCGGCATCATATACATCATACTTTTGTTCATTTGCTCCATAGGATTTATCTCTTCTTCCTCTTGAACTTTTCCATCTTCTATTACTACATCTTTCTTCTTATCTTTATCTGCTTGTTTCTTTTGCATATTTATTGTCATCCTTACGGAAATAATAGATGTAAGAATATATAATAATGGAATGATATATACTCTCCAGTCATTTAAACTTTGTGTTGGAACTTTACTTAAATCTATTCCTAAAAAGTCCATATTGATTTGAACTACTGGATCTGATTGTCCTTTTTGTTCTACTATAGCAATTTCTGGATAAGCTGTTCTTGTTTCTGCATTTTGTGATATTTCTTGTTTATAATTATTTATTATTTCTGGATCAACTTTTTTCATATAAGTAAGTGGCTGACTTACAAGCCAAAACATTGATAAAACAATAACAAGCTGTATGATAGAACTAAAACATCCACTAAAAGGACTCATTTTTTCTGTTTTATATAAGTTCATCATTTCTTGATTTAATTTTTCAGGATTATTCTTGTACTTTACTTGCAAAATTTTCATTTGTTCTTGTAACTTTGCAGTCTTCTTCATTGTTGATTGCTGTTTTATGGTTATAGGAATTAAAATAATCCTTAATAATACAGATAAAATTATAATTGCTATACCATAATTGTTAAAAAATTCATAAAGCCAATTTAATATGTAACCAAATATATTCGAAATAGCTCCCATATACTCTTCCTCTCTATTTTAATGGGTCATATCCGCCTTTTGAGAACGGATTACACTTTAAAATTCTTTTTATTCCTAACATACATCCTTTTATTACTCCATATTTTTCTATAGCTTGTTTTGTATATTCTGAACAAGTTGGATAATACTTACAATGTATGCCAAAAAAAGATAATATTGGTGATATAAATCTTTTATAAAACTTAATTAAACCTAAAATTATTATTTTCATTATAAAATACCTTTTATTATAATACAAATTATTTTTTTCCTAAAAATTGCACATTTTCTCTCATTATCTATTATATAGATAATATTCCTTCAATTATCTTAAATTTATAATTATTATAAATTGTAAATTTACTAAACAAT
>FR901481.1:0-10120 GCA_000438355.1 Clostridium sp. CAG:273 | reverse complement strand
AAATATTATAATTATTATAAAATACCTATTTTCTTAAAAATAGACTTCATATCTTTTTCTATTATAAAAAAATTGGCATCATGAAAATCTACTTTCTTATTCCACAAAAATACAATGTTATAACCTTGTTCTAAATTATCTTTTATTAGTCTGTAATTTTCTCTTATTAGTCTTTTTAATCTATTTCTTTTTACAGCCTTACATAATTTAGTACTTATAGCTATTCCTATTCTATTTTCATTTACTTTATTTTTAGATATATATATAATAATTTGCTTTCCTAAATAAAATTTTCCTTTATTTAAAACATTTTTAAATTCATAATTTTTCTTTAAGGTTTTAATTTTTCTCATATTCACATCACTTATAATTATCCTAAAAAAGTCCACTAAATTGTGGACTTATATTTATGCGCTTAATTTTTTTCTTCCTTTAGCACGTCTAGCTTTTAAAATATTTCTTCCTGCTCTAGTTTTCATTCTTTTCATAAAACCATGTTCTTTTTGTTCTTGTCTCTTTTTTGGTTGATATGTTCTTTTCATTTTGCACCTCCTAAAATTTTATATAAACCATAAACGGATTATTCCTATTTTTTCATAATGAGTATTATACACCTGAAACTACTTATATGTCAAGTATTATAAATAATTTTAAGATTTTTTTTCTTTTTTATTGACTATACTATTCAATCTTTGATATGATATAAACTGTTATAATTATACACATAATGTGGATAATTATGTGTATAACTTTTATGTAATTCTATATTACCATCACATTTTGGAAGGACTGAATCGTAATGAATAATAAAGAATTAAGCGAACTACTAACAAAAGCAAAAGATCTTTTAAAAGATGAAGTAACTAAAATATCTTATGAAACATGGATTAAAGATTTAGAAATCGAAAGTGCTGAGAATGGTAATATTGTATTAGTTGCAAATACAGTTTTTCAAAAAGATTCTATAATGTCCAGATACTATGATTTATTTAAAAACACATTTAGATTTCTAACAAATAAGGAATGGGACATTAATGTTGTTTTAAAATCGGATGATAGTGCTCCAATAGAGGAAGCTACTCATTTCGAGCAATCAACAACTTCTTATGTAAATCCAAATTCTAATCTTAACCCTAAATATACATTTGACACATTTGTTGTTGGAAATAACAACAGGTTTGCTCATGCTGCAGCTTTAGCTGTTGCAGAAGCTCCTGCAAAATCTTATAATCCACTTTTTGTATATGGAGGTTCTGGTCTTGGAAAAACTCACTTAATGCATGCTATAGGAAATGAAGTATTAAAAAATAATAAAACACTAAATGTATTATATGTAGATTCTGAAAAATTTACAAATCAATTAATAAATGCTATAAAAGACTCAAAAACAGAACAATTTAAAAATAAATATAGAAATATAGACGTATTATTAATTGATGATATTCAGTTTATAGCAGGTAAAGAAAGAATTCAAGAAGAATTTTTCCACACATTTAATAGTTTACATGGTAGTGGAAAACAAATTATTATATCTAGTGATAGACCCCCAAAAGATATTCAATTATTAGAAGATAGACTTAAGTCTCGTTTTGAATGGGGATTAATTGCAGACATTTCCAATCCAGATTACGAAACACGTTTTGCAATATTAAAAAAGAAAGCTCAATTAGATAATATTTATATAGATGATGACATATTATCTAATATTGCTACAAAAATAGATTCTAATATTAGAGAATTGGAAGGAACTTTAAATAGATTAATTGCAACATCTTCTTTAACTCAAGCTCCAATAACTATGGAAATGGCAGAAAGAGCAATTAATGATGTTGTAACAAATAAAGAAAAAGTACTTTCATATGACTTAATTCAAGAAACTGTTGCAAAATATTTTAATATAACTGTTAATGACTTAAAAGGTTCTAGACGTTCAAATGATATTGCTCTTCCGAGACAAATTGCAATGTATTTATGTAGAAACATTGCACAGATGTCAACAAATGCAATCGGCTCTTGTTTTGGAAAAAGAGATCATTCAACAGTACTACATGCATGCAATAAAATTGAAAAAGATATGAAACAAGATAACAATTTAAAAATGGTTGTGGATAGTGTGAAAAACTTAATCACTTCCAGTGATAATAATAAGTAAATACATTTTTTAAAAATTCTGTTTGGAAGAGCATCTGTTTGAAAAAAGTAATGCATCTCTTCCTACGGAAATGGTACATTAGATATCCACATGCATATGTGAATTTCGTGTAAATAACTTGTTGATATCTAATTTATACCCAACTAAAAAATGAAAGTGTAAATAACTTATCCACTTATCCACAGAGTTATCCACAAGGTCTAACTTAAGGAAATAGACACTTGCAATAGTTTTCCACTAAATCCACATGACCTACTATTACTACTACTAAATATATATTAATTATTATAATAAAAGGAGTTGAATTAAAATGAAATTTGTTTGTGAAAAGGATAATATCCTTAAAGCTATTAATTCCGTAACAAAAGCAGTTGCTGTTAGAACAACAATGCCTATATTAGAAGGAATATTAATTCAAACAAATGATAACGAAGTTAAATTTACAACATATGATTTAGAATTAGGTATAGAATATATTATTAATTGTAATGTTCAAGAACAAGGAAGTACAGTTGTTAATAGTATAATGTTTAGTGAAATAATAAGAAAATTACCAGATTCAGATATAAAAATTACTTTAAATGAAAATAATTTATTAGTAATAGAATGTGAAGGTTCTTTATATAAATTGGCAACAATGAATCCAGAAGAATTTCCTGAATTACCAAAAATAAATATAGAGAATTCTTTAGAAATAGAACAAAACTCTTTAAAGGAAATGATAAGAAAAACAATTTTTGCTGTTAGTACAGAAGAAAATAGACCTATATTTACAGGTTGTTTATTTGAAATAAAAAACAATAGATTAAACGTAGTAGCAGTAGATGGATTTAGATTAGCATGGAAAACTAAAATGTTACAACAACAAGTAAATGATTTTGCAGCAGTAATTCCTGGAAGAAGTTTAAATGAAATAAATAAAATAATTTTAGACTCATTTGATACTATTAAAATAGGAGTTGCTAAAAACCAAGCATTATTTGAAATGGAAAATTGCAAAATAGTTACTAGATTATTAGATGGAGAATTTTTAAATTATTCAAGTGTTATTCCATCAACATGGGAAACAAGAATAAGAGTAGATAAAAATTCTATACAAGATTGCTTTGAGAGAGTAAGTTTAATATCATCATCTAGTATAGAAAAAGAAAAAAAATATCCTGTTAAAGTAACAATAGATATAGGAAAAGTAACAATTTCTTGTACAAATCAAACAGGAGATGCTAAAGAAGAAATGTATGTAACAACAGAAGGACAAAATTTAGAAGCAGGATTCAATCCAAAATATTTCTTAGATGCATTAAGAGCAATAGATGATCAAGAGATATTTGTAAATTTTGGGACAAGTATTTCACCATGTATTATAAAACCTGTTGAAGAAGGAGATTATACATACATGATTTTACCTATTAGAATGAAAGAATAATTTAAACTTAAAAACAATAAGGACAAAAAATGTATATAGAAAAAGTAATTTTAAATAATTTTAGAAATTATGAAGAACAGATAGTAGAATTTAATAAAAACATAAATGTAATTTATGGAGATAATGCACAAGGAAAAACTAATATTTTAGAAGCTATATTTTTATCTGCTTTTGGAAAATCTTTTAGAACAAGTAAAGAAAAAGAATTAATAAAACTTGATAAAGAATTTTTAAATGTTTCTACTTTTTATAAGAAAAGTGATAGAGAAGGAAAAATTCAAATAAATATATCAAATAAAAAAGAAGTAAAATTAAATGGAGTAAAATTAAAAAAATTAAGCGAACTTTTAGGAAATATTAATTTAGTAATTTTTACTCCAGATGATATAAATATTTTAAAAGATGGACCAGCAAAAAGAAGAAGATTTTTAGACATGATGATTGGCCAATTAAGACCTAATTATGTATATGTTTTAAATCAATATTTAAAAACTATAGAACAAAGAAATAATTATTTAAGACAAATAAAAGAACAAAATGTTAGTACTGAAATGTTAGATATATGGAATGAAAAATTAGCAGAATATGCAATAAAAATTTTTGAATATAGATATGAATTTATAGAAAAACTAAAAAGTAAAATAAATAATATTCATAAAAATATAACAGATGGAAATGAAAAAATAGAAATAAAATATTTATCAGATTGTTCTAATAAAGAAGGATATTTAAAATTACTAAAAGAAAGAACAAAATTAGATATTATAAAAGGTTACACAACTAAAGGAATACACAGAGATGATTTTGTAGTATATATAAATGAAAAAGAAGTAAATATATATGGTTCACAAGGTCAAAATAGAACGGTTATTCTTACTTTAAAATTATCAGAATTACAAGTTATATATGAAGAAATAGGAGAATATCCAATTTTATTATTAGATGATTTTATGTCTGAATTGGATGAAAAAAGAAGAAATAATTTTTTAAATAATATAAAGAATACACAAGTAATAATAACATGTACAGATAAATTAGAATTAAATAAATTAGATTATAAATTATTTAATGTAAAAAAAGGAGAAATTTATTAATGTATGTACATATAGGAAAAGAAAGTGTAATAAATTCGGATAATATATTAGTAATTTTAGATATTAGAGCTTTAACTAGAAAAAATGATTTAAAAGATATTTGCAAAAATATAGGAATTAGTGATAATATTATAGATGTAGCAGAAGATAAGAAAAAAACATTAATATTATGTGAAAATAATAGTATTTTAAAAGGATATGTAACAAGTATATCTTCTAGAACAATTGCTAGAAGATGTAACTTAAAAGTAAGTTAATATTTTATTTAATAAAAATAAGTATTTTTAAGCTAAGGCTAAGGAGGAAATAATTAATGGAAAAATTTGAACATGAGTATAATGCAGAACAAATACAAGTATTGGAGGGATTAGAAGCAGTAAGAAAAAGACCTGGTATGTATATAGGTAGTGTTTCTATAAGAGGATTACACCATTTAGTATATGAAATTGTAGATAACTGCGTGGATGAAGCTTTAGCTGGTTATTGTACACAAATAAATATAAAAATAGAACAAGGAAACATTATATCTGTAGAAGATAATGGTAGAGGAATACCAGTAGATGTTCATCCAAAAACAAAAATATCAGCAGCAGAAACTGTTTATACTAAATTACATGCTGGTGGAAAATTTGGTGGAGATAGTGGATATAAAGTATCTGGAGGACTTCATGGTGTTGGTGCATCTGTTGTTAATGCATTGTCAGAATGGACAGAAGTTACAATTCAAAGAGATGGCGGAATTTACCAAATGAAGTTTAATAGAGGAAAAACTGTTGAATCATTAAAAAGAATAGGAGATTCTAATAAAACAGGTACAAAAGTTAGATTTTTCGCAGATGGAACAATTTTCGAAACATTAAATTATGATTTTAATACACTAGAAGAAAGATTTAGAGAAGTTGCATTTTTAACAAAAGGATTAAAAATTGTAATAGAAGATTTAAGAGAAGAACCAAATAAAAAATCTGAGTTTCTTTTTGAAGGCGGAGTAAAATCTTTCGTTGAATATTTAAATAAAAGTAAAGAAAAAATAAATGCAAAACCAATTTATATAGAAAAAGATGGAGAAGTACCTACAGAAATAGCTATTCAATATACAACTTCTTATTCGGAAAATATATTAACATTTGTTAATAATATTAACACTATAGAAGGTGGAACACACTTAGAAGGCTTTAAAAGAGGACTAACAAAGGCATTTAATGATTATGCAAGAGGACATAACATATTAAAAGAAAAAGATAGTAATCTACAAGGAGAAGACATAAGAGAGGGAATTACAGCAGTAGTTTCTGTAAAAGTAAAAGAACCACAATTTGAAGGACAAACTAAGACAAAACTTGGGAATAGTAATGTTACTGGAATTGTTTCTAATTTAGTAAATGACTCATTATCAACATTTTTAGAAGAAAATCCTTCAGTAGCAAAAGCAATACTTGAAAAATGCATTAGTGCTTCTAGAGCAAGAGAGGCTGCTAGAAAAGCAAGAGAATTAGTAAGAAGAAAATCTGCTTTAGAATCTACAACTTTACCAGGAAAGCTAGCAGATTGTAGTAGCAAAAATTCCGAAGAATGTGAAATATATATAGTAGAGGGCGATTCTGCAGGTGGTAGTGCAAAACAAGGAAGAGATAGAAAATTCCAAGCAATACTTCCTCTATGGGGAAAAATGCTTAATGTAGAAAAGTCAAGAGCAGATAAAATATATAATAACGAAAAGTTACAACCAGTTATATTAGCAGTAGGAGCAGGAATAGGAAATGACTTTGATATTACCAAAATAAGATATGGTAAAGTAATAATAATGGCAGATGCCGATGTTGATGGTGCTCATATTAGAACATTATTATTAACATTCTTCTTTAGATATATGAGACCATTAATAGAAAATGGAAATGTATATTTAGCTCAACCACCACTATATAAATTGTCTAAAAAAGGAATGCAAGATATTTACTGTTATACAGACGAAGATTTGGATAAAGCATTTAAAGACTTAGCAGAAAAAGGAATTGCAAGAGATAGTGTAGGAATACAAAGATATAAAGGTTTAGGAGAAATGAATCCAGAACAATTATGGGATACAACAATGAACCCAGAAAGTAGAATTTTAATAAAAGTAAAACTTGAAGATGCACAAAAGGCAGATGAAACATTTACAATGCTTATGGGAGATGAAATTGGTCCAAGAAGACAATTTATAGAAGAAAATGCTAAATATGTTAGAAACTTAGACATTTAAAAATTTTTCTATAAATAATTAATGAGAAATAATAAAAAAATAATAAATATCCACAACAAAAGAACAACTTGTGGAAAACTACAACAAAAATTTATAAAAAATGTTAAATAAAAAAATAATTTTATGTTATTTAATATTTTAATAGCCGAGACTGAAATATTCATCTCGGCTATTATCATAAAGCCCATATTAATCTTCAGCTAAAACTAATATTCCAAATATCTAACCTAATATATATTACTATATAAATAAGCTATTAACCTAAAATATTAATCATTTGCTTGAATGCAAATATATTCATAATAACTATATTCATCCCATAGGGACTAATAACAATCATTAGCAAATATAAGAACACTCGTAACTTTGAATATATTTTACATATTTTCAACCATACAATGAATAGAGGATAAAGAATTAAAAATTAAAGAGAAAAACAGAATAAGTACAGCTTAAATACAAAAAATATACTCTCATCGCCGACAATTAATAATCTAAAATAAAACTATTAATCATCTTTGCTCGAACAATATAAAACCATAAACTAATCTTATATTACTCTTATTTCAACTAATATAAACCTTATACTCTTATTATGTTATAAATTAAAAAAATTATTCATAAAAAATAAAAAAACTATTTTTATTTAATTTAAAAATAATAAAAATATTTGCAAAATAATAATAAAAGAAAAATATGTCGAAAAATGTCTATCAAAAAAACTTGACTTATGTAAAAAAAGTACATATTATATACACAAGGAGGTAAAATTATTAATAAAAAGAAACTTTCAGTACAAGAATGGCTACCGTTTGAGAAAATTTTAGATAATGGTATTATAAAAATTAATAAGATAACATATGTAAAAATTTTAAATGTAAAACCAATTAATTTTAATCTAAAGTCTGAATTAGAAAAAGAATCTATTTTAAATTCTTACAAAATATTTTTAAAATCTTGTGATTTTAATTTCCAAATATTAATCCAGAGTAAAAAAGAAGACTTAAATAAACATATAAAAGAAATAAATAAATTAGAAGATTCTCAAAATATAAAAGAAATATCCCAAAAATATATTAATTATATCAAATCTCTTAATCATGATAAAAAGTCATCATCAAAAAATTTTTATATTATATTAAAATATGTAAGTAATAATGAAAAAGATACGAATATTGAAAATTATGCTATAGAAGAATTAAACGAACAATATTTTAAAATAAAAGATTGTTTGTCAAGATGTGGAAACGTGGTAACAAGTTACAATAATACAAAAAGCATTTTAGAAATTTTATTTTCTTTTTTCAAAACAAGAATTAATTTAAATCTAATGTAAAATTTTATTCAATGAGGAGGAAATATATTATTTTTAATTCTAAAAATAAAAAAATTCAAACAGAAGAAAAATTTAATTTCTTAGAAGGAACTTTTTCAAATAAAGATTATTTAAGCCCATCATATATTAATTTAAATAATCCAAAATACATAGAAATAGATAATATGTTTTTTTCTGTTATATTAGTAACTAATTATAACCGAGAGCAATCGGAATTAATTTTAAAGTCTTTAATAGATACTAATATAAATATTAATATATCTATTTTTTATGAAAAGCAAGATTCATATAAAACAATAAGAAATTTAACATATCATATAGGAAATGTAGGAGTAGACTTAAAAGGTAAAAATCAAAATAGGCAAGATATTGATATTGCAGCTTTTACATATAATGATGCTAAATATATAAGAAAAGAAATGCAAGTAAATAATGAGGATTTATACTTTTTATACATATATGTAAATACATTTTCCACAGATGAAAAAGAATTAGAATACTTATTAAATAAAATAGAGGGAATTTTACAAAGTAAAGGAATGCAAACTATAAGAGCGTATTTTAGGCAAGAACAAGGATTTAAAAGTATATTGCCTCTTATGGATAACAATACAGATGTAAAAGAGGCTTCTAAAAGAAATATTTTAACTAGTGGTTTGGTAGCTACATATCCATTTATTTCTTCTGCTATTTTTGATGAAACTGGCATATTCATAGGTACAAATATTTATAATAATTCATTAGTTTTTATTGATAGATATGACAAAAATAAATATAAAAACGCAAATATATGTATTTTTGGAACAAGCCGGAGCAGGAAAGTCATTTTATACAAAATTATTAATTTTAAGATGCAGATTATTAGGCATAGAACAATATATTATAGATCCAGAAAGAGAATATAATAATCTTTGTAAGAATTTAAATGGATTATTATTAAAATTAGGACATAGTTCAGACTCATATATAAATATATTTGACATAAGAGAAGAGAGCTTAGAAGAAGGAGAACAAGGCTACTTAGCAAATAAAATAAGTAAATTAATTGGTTTTTTTAATCTAATATTCGGAAATATTAATGAAGAAGAAAAAGCTTTATTAGAGGAAAAGCTAATAGAAGTGTATAAAATAAAAGGGATAACATTTGATGATAGTACTTTATATAAAAATAATAAAGATAAAATAAATATAAAGCCAGTATTTAAAGATACATATGATATGCCAATATTAGAAGATTTTTATAATATTTTAAACGATAGCAAAACAAAAATATTTAAAACAAAATTAATTCCATTTGTAAAAGGTTCATTAAGATTTTTCAATAATTATACAAATGTAGTTATAAACAATAAATTGATTGTAGCAGATATATACGAATTAGGAGAAGAAAACTTAAAATATGCAATGTGGGTCTGCATCGACTTGTTTTGGGATTTAATTAAGAAAGATAGAAAAATAAAAAAAGCTATTTACTTAGACGAAATATGGAGATTAATAGGAGTAACTTCAAATAAAGATGTAGCAAGTTTTATTTATAAAATATTTAAAACTATAAGAAAATATGGAGGAAGTGGAGTGGCTATAACACAAGATGTTGCAGATCTATTTAGCTTAGAAGATGGAACATATGGAAGAAGTATATTAAATAATTCGGAAATAAAAACATTTTTTTCACTAGAAGAAGAAAATATAAAAGTATTAGAAAAATATTCTAATTTATCTGAAAAAGAGAAAATAGAAATAAAGTCATTAAAAAGAGGAGAATGCTTAATGTTTGTAGGCAGTGAACATATACTAACAAATGTAGAATCAGCAGATTTTGAAAAAGAGATAATAGAAGGGAGAAAATAGTATGAAAACAGTTATAACA
>FR901480.1:4942-11883 GCA_000438355.1 Clostridium sp. CAG:273 | reverse complement strand
TTTAATTTCTTTTTTTTCAGAATTTTTATTTTCTATGTTTTCATCTAAATTGTTCATAATATGCACCACCAATCTATTAATTTTTTATAATATAACATAATAAGAAAAAATATTCAAGAAAAAATGGAAGAATTTAGAACAAGTTCTCGTAAGTACATACTTGAAAGGACATGAAAAATATGGTATTATATAAAATAGTTTTAGGAAAAGAGAGCTTAATATGGAAAATATAGTATAGAAGAAAAAAATATGGATAGGTATGAAAAACCAAAAGCATTAATTGAGTTTTGTATGATGAAAAATAAATAGAGTACAATAGGATGTGGAATAGATGGAAAAAGAAAGAATCATGGGGATAATAGAATCAATTTTATTTGCAGCAGGAAGAGAAGTAACTATTAAAGAGCTTATGACAGTTTTAGAAGCTGAATCAATTGATATAATAAGTATTGTAAATGAAATGAAAGAAAATTATGAAAAAGAAGATCGAGGAATTCAAATAATAAATGTAGATGGAGCATATCAATTATGCACTAAAAAGAAAAATTACGATTATATATGCCAGATTTTTGATAAAAGAGCTAAATTGCAGTTGTCACAGTCTGCAATGGAAACACTTTCAATAATTGCATATAACCCAAGAATTACAAGAGCTGAGATAGAGGCAATAAGAGGAGTAAGTTCAGATGGAGTAATTTATAAATTATTAGATTATAATTTAATTGCTGAAACTGGAAAACTTGATGCTCCTGGAAGACCTACTACATTTTCTACAACAAATGAGTTTTTAAAAATGTTTGGATTATCAAGTTTAAAAGATTTACCAGAGCTTCCAAGATATAAATTAGATAGTAATAAGCAAATTGTAATAGACGACATAGTTAATGGAGAATTGCCAGAGGATACAGCAGAGTTAGAAATTCCAAGTAAAAACGAAGAAATTGAAACTAGCAAAAAAAGTTAATAATATTATAATAAACAATAAAACAAAAAGTAACATATTTTTTAAATTTGTTTATATAATTTAAAATTGAGAAAGTATAATACATATAGATAGGAGATTTTTTATGGATAAAGAATTTGTTAAAGAGCTTACAAATATAGAAGAAGATTTTGCTAAGTGGTATACAGATATAGTACTTAAAGCAGAGCTTGCAGACTATACAGATACAAAGGGATGTATTGCAATAAAACCATATGGTTATGCAATATGGGAGAATATACAAAAATATACGGATGATTTGTTTAAAAAAGCAGGAGTTAAAAATGTATATTTTCCAGTATTAATTCCAGAAAGTTTATTACAAAAAGAAAAAGATCATGTAGAAGGTTTTGCACCAGAGGTAGCAATGGTTACAGAAGCTGGAGGAGAACCATTAGAAGAAAAATTAATTGTAAGACCAACATCAGAAACAATGTTTTCAACATTATATTCTAAATGGATTAGCTCATGGAGAGACCTACCATTAGTATATAATCAATGGTGTAATGTTTTAAGATGGGAAAAAGAAACAAGACCATTTTTACGTTCTCGCGAGTTTTTATGGCAAGAAGGCCATACAATACATGCTACAGAAAAAGAAGCGAGAGAACGTACTATACAAATGCTTAACATATATGCACAAGTTGTAGAAGATTTACTAGCAATACCAGTTTTAAAAGGAGAGAAAACACCAAGCGAAAAATTTGCAGGAGCAGAAAATACATATACAATAGAAACATTAATGCATGATGGTAGAGCTCTTCAATCTGGTACATCACATTATTTTGGACAAAATTTTACGAAACCATTTAATATAAAATTTCAAAACAAAGAGGGAAAAGAAGAATATGGTTATCAAACTTCATGGGGAATTAGCACAAGATTACTAGGTGGAGTTATTATGGCACATGGAGATGATAGAGGACTAAAATTACCTCCAAAAGTAGCACCAATTCAGATAGTTATAATTCCAGTTGCAGCACATAAAGAAGGTGTTATAGAAAAAGCAACAGAATTAAAGAATAAATTAGAAGAAAATTTTCGCGTAGAAATAGATTTAAGAGATAATTATTCAACAGGTTATAAATTTAATTATTGGGAATTAAGAGGGGTTCCAGTAAGAATTGAAATTGGACCAAGGGATATAGAAAATGGCCAATGTGTTGTAGTTAGAAGAGATACACTAGAAAAAGTAGTTATAAAAATAGAAGAATTATCAAACAAGATAGAAGAATTATTAGAAGAAATTCAAAAACATATGTATAATGAATGTGTTGAAAGAGTAAATAAAAAGACTACTATTGCTACAAATATGGATGAATTTGAAAAAAATCTTAAAGAAAATCAAGGATATGTTAAAGCAATGTGGTGTGGAGATGAAGCTTGTGAAGATAAAATAAAAGAACTTACAGGAGCTAAATCTAGATGTATACCTTTTGAGCAGGAACACTTATCAGATAAATGTGTATGTTGTGGAAAACCAGCAACTAAAATGGTTTATTGGGGAAGACAATATTAAAAAATTATGATTACTTACAGCTAGGAACTTTTAGATTCCCTGTAAAACAGTGGAGCTAATTACCAAATTAAAGACAGACTATTTTTTCTTAAAATAATCTGTCTTAATTTGTACTTAAAAGTTTTTATTTAATGTACTTAACATTTCTGGGTAAATCTTGTAAGCATTTGTTTTCCAATTATCGACTATTCTTTTAGCTTCATCACGTGAACCACAGAAAATTTTCAATTCAAATATACATTTACTGTTTTCATTTATTTTGCATGTTACAGTGTATTCTGTTTCACTCTTTGGAGTAAATTCAGCAATTACAGATTCTTGCTCTTTTGTTGCAGAAATTTCATCTTTTAAGTTTATATCAACTTTCAGCTTTATTATACCAGGTAACATGTCTATAGTTAAATGTAATGCTTCTCTACCATGTTCTGTTATTTCATAAAAATCTTTAGTATCTTTTTTATAACCTTTTATATAGTTTAATTGAATTAAGTCTAGTAAAAACTGTTGGTAATAAAAGTAGTTCATATCTTGTGTAGACAAAATTATTCTGTATAAATTTGAATTATCAATTGGTGCATATAATTTATCTAGTATATACAGTATTAGTATTTTGTTTTCTGCTAATGTTTCATTGTCTGATGAAAGTTTCACTTTGCTCACTCCTAAATATTTTTCTTCATTATAACACAAAATATTTATAAATACTATTATTTTTTTATTAAAAATGTTATACTTTATAAAGAAGGTTTTATAATGGGGGAAAAATGAAAAAAACACTATATGACATATTAGAAGTTAGTGAGCAAGCTTCTAAAGAAGTAATAGAAAAAGCATACAGAGTTTTAGCTAAAAAGTATCATCCAGATTTACAGAAAGATGAAAACAAAATTAAAGCAGAAAGCAAAATGAAGGAAATAAACGAGGCCTATAATGTATTAAGTGATGAACTGTCAAGGGAAAAATATGATGAAAAACTTGCAAGTGATAGAGAAAGAGAAAAACAAGAAGAACTAGAAAAACAGCAAGAGATATATACAAATTTAAATAATAATATATATAATAACAAGAATAATTCTCAAATGTACTCGCAGGAAAATATTAATAATAAAGATTTACAACGTAGCATGCAGGAAGCCTTAAAAAAAGAGCAGGAAAATTTAAGAATGCAGAGAGAAGCTTATGCTAAAAGGCAAGCAGAAATGGAGCAAGAATATAATAATGCATATTATAAATATTTAAAAAGTCTAGGATATAAAGTTAAATTTAAATGGACGTGGAAACAATATGTTATGCTATTTATAATAATTGCTATATTAATTGTTATAGGGCTTATTTTGTGGGTTATTCCTCCAACTCATGATTGGATGTTAAATTTATATAATGATAATATATTTATAAAAACAATAGTAAATATTTTTATAGGAATTTTTAATGGAATAGGTAAGATGATTTCTGGAATATTTAATAATTCGTAAATTTTAGTTAATTAAAGAAATAAAATATAGTTTTAATGTAAATTTGTAAAATAGAAAAATTGTAAATTAAATTAACTAAATTGTAAATTTATTAAATTATGTGTTGAATAAATATTTCAATTTAGTATATAATTATTTATAAGTACAAGCTTGAATATTAAAATGTTCAAGCTTAATTTTTTAGGAGGGATATTATGGATAGAAAAATTAAAGTTATGCAATATGGAACTGGCAAAATGTCTGCATACACAATGCGTTATGTATTTGAAAAAGGTGCAGAAATAGTTGGTGCTGTTGATGTAAATCCAGCAGTTATAGGAAAAGACATTGGAGAAGTAATGCAAACAGAAAATAAAAATGTTATAATAAAAAATGTTAGTGAAGCAGAAAATATTATAAAAGAAACAAAACCAGATATAGTTATTGTTACGACTATGAGCTTAATAAAAGATGTAGAAGATGCATTAATGTTATGTGCAAAAATGGGAGTAAATGCAATTACAACTTGTGAAGAAGCTTTTTATCCAGCAAATTCTAATCCAGAAATAACAAAAAAATTAGATGAATTATCTAAGAAAAATGGTTGCACAATAACAGGAAGTGGATATCAAGATATTTATTGGGGACAACTTATTAGTTCTATAGCAGGTTCAACACATAAAATAACAAAAATAAAAGGAAGTTCTAGCTATAATGTAGAGGATTATGGAATAGCTTTAGCAGAAGCTCATGGTGCGGGACTTACATTAGATGAATTTGAAGAAAAAGTAGCATCTGTAGATAAAATCTCTGATGAGGAAAGACAAAAAGTAATAGAAGCAGGAAACTACTTACCTTCATATATGTGGAATGTAAATGGTTGGCTATGCGATAAATTAGGACTAACAGTGGAAAGACAGACACAAAAGACTGTACCACAAACATATAAAGAAGATATTTATTCTACTACATTAGGTATGAATGTTCCAGCTGGAACTGCTACAGGAATGAGTGCAGTAGTTACAACAACTACAAAAGAAGGAATTATTCTTGAAACAGAATGTATAGGAAAAGTTTATTCTAAAGAAGACTATGATAAAAATGAGTGGACAATAGAAGGAGAGCCAAATACAACTATAGTTGTTGCAAGACCAAGCACAGTAGAACTAACATGTGCATCTATAGTAAATAGAATTCCAGATGTAATGAACAGTGAGGCTGGATATGTGCCAACAGATAGAATGGGAGAATTACAATATAGAGTAAAACCTTTAAATGAATATGTAAAATAATAAAAATTTAAAAGTTTAAAAGTTTAAAAGTTTACAAATAAGAAGTTAAATAATAAAAAATAAAATATTAAAAAATAAAAAAAACAATATTTAATATATGCAAACAAATATATAATATAGAAAAAATATGAGTATATAAAATAAAAAACTGCATTTAACATTTTTTTGTTAATGCAGTTTTAACTTATTAATAAATAATTTGTTAAATTTCAATATAATTATATTCGCAAGCACGGATTAATCTGTTCATTATAGCAAGTCCCATACCAGATTTATTAACACCTTCTATAATTACAATATCAGGATTATATTTATCTACTTTTCTTAAGTCTGTAAACAAGTTTTTAGAAATTTCCTCTAAATTTTCTTTTGAGCCAATATCTATTTTGTTTTTTATATTATACATTTCTATATTTTCTGTACAAGCGATTACAACGGGATTATTATATTCATGTAAAACCTCATTTATTTTATTTATCATTTTTAAATTATCTTTGCTATATACTAATATGCACTTAGCTTTAGGCGCATAATGTCTGTATTTCATGCCAGGTGATAAAATTTTTTGATTTATCTCTAATTTGCCTAAAACATGTTCATCAATTACAACATCTCCGGCAACAGATTTTATTTGTTCTGCTGTTATTTTGCCAGGTCTTAAAATATGTGGAATACCATTTATTACTCGTACTACAGTAGACTCTAATCCTATGTCACAACTTCCACCATTTACAATGTAATCTACTTTATTAAATAGTTCTTCAGAAATATCATCTAAATTTGTACCACTTGGCTTACCAGAAATATTTGCACTTGGAGCAGCGATAGGAACATTTGCATATTTAATTAATTCATGTGCAATTTTATTGCTTGGCATACGGACACCAACAGTATTTAGTCCACCTGTAACTACATTTGGAACAATAGATGTTCTTTCTAAAATAATAGTAAAAGGTCCAGGCCAAAATTCATGCATTAATTTATATTCAATTTCTGAAATGTTTTGCGCTATGGTTTTAAGCATATCATAGTCAGATATATGGAGTATTAGAGGATTATCACTACTTCTTCCTTTAGCAATATATATTTTTTTTACAGCGATTTCATTAAGTCCATTAGCACCAATCCCATATACAGTTTCAGTAGGAAAAAGAACTAAGCCATCATTTAAGATTACTTTGCCAGCCTCCTGTAGTTTATTATAATTTTGATTAGTTGTTAAATCTAAATAATTTTCCATTTTATGTTTGTAATAGTCTAAGTAATTAGACCAATTCCTTTCTGCAAAATTAATTATAAATAATTTATAATTAGATATTAGAATAAATATACTAAATTAAAGTTTTAAAAATTAAAGCTCTACTTTAATTTTAATGTATTTAATTAACATAAACTATTGTATACCTAAAATAATAAAAAGTCCAGAAAAAGATGTGATAATAATGCTTTAAAACTTACATTTGACAGATTAATTTTAAAAATATATAATTGAATTGTTATATAAGATAATTATAAAAGTAATAATGTTATAAAAAAATATCATAAAAATTTTACAAATAAAAAATTAAAAGGAATAGATTATGAGAATTAGATTTAAACCATGGGCAAGACCAGAATTAGAGGCAAGTAAATTTTATATAGATAATCCAGAAGAATATAAAGGTAAATGGAAAGAAGCCTTTAAGGAACCTAGC
>FR901480.1:0-4911 GCA_000438355.1 Clostridium sp. CAG:273 | reverse complement strand
TTTAGAATTAGGCTGTGGTAAAGGAAGTTTTATATCACAATTAGCAGTAAAAAATCATAATATAAATTATTTAGCAATAGACTTAGTAGATGCAATGCTTGGGCTGGCTAAAAGAAATATTGAGCAAAAATATAATGAAAATAAAAAAGAAATTGACAACATTATAATAACAAGATATGATATAGAAAGAATTTTGAATATTTTAAATTTAGAAGATAATGTAAAAAGAATATATATAAATTTTTGTAATCCTTGGCCTCGTGGGAAACATCATAAAAAAAGACTTACACATATAAGGCAATTGGATAAATATAAACAATTTTTACAAAAAAATGGAGAAATATTTTTTAAAACAGATGATGATTCTTTATTTGCAGATAGTTTGTTATATTTCAAGCAAACAGGTTTTACCATAGAAAAATTTACATATGATTTAGAAAAAGAAGAGAACTTTTGGGATAACATTGTTACAGAACATGAGCAAATGTTTATGAACGAAGGAATAAAAATAAAAGCAGTTATAGCTAGATTGGAGGAATAATGGAAGTAATTAATTCAGTAATTAACTATTTTAAGAATATTAGTACAGAGCAAATTTTAACAATGCTCATAGCAATCGTAATAGTAATACTTTTTTGTTTATTAAGTTCATTAATTGCATATGGAATAATTAAAATTTTTAAATGGAAAAGTAAAGGAAAAGAGATAAGAGAAAACTCACTATATAAACCATTAAAGTCAGTTATTATATGGATTGGATTACATATTGCTGTTTTAACTCTAGGCCTTCCAAACAATTTAACAGCTATATGTAACAAGATATTTAGAATAGGAATTATAATAATTTTAGCAGTTGGAATAGCAAATATATTTTCACCAGATTCTAAAATATTTAAAAAGATTGCAAACCATAGAAGAATTAAAGGTAACCAAACTTTAGTTAATTTTATTAGCAAAGTAACAAAGGGAATTATTTATGTTATTGCAGTATTTCTAGTAATGACAGAGTTAAACTTTAATTTAAGTGGGCTAATTGCTGGACTTGGATTAGGAGGAGTAATAGTTGCTTTAGCAGCACAAGATATTGCAAAAAACTTATTTGGTGGAATGGCAATTATATTAGATAAGCCATTTTCAGTAGGTGATTGGATACAAACTACAAATTATTCAGGTACTGTAGAAGATATAACATTTAGAAGTACACGTCTTAGAATGACAGATAATACTGTAGTTACAATACAAAATTCTACACTGTCTAATGAACCTGTTATAAATTATGCAAGGCTTCCAATGAGAAGATATTCTACAACTTTAAATTTAGCTTTGGAAACAAACTCTGACGTTGTAGAAAATATTATAGGTAAGTTAAGATTTGCACTTTCAAATACAGAAGGTGTAATTGCAAGTGGACTTATGGTATATTTTAAAAATATTTCAGAAGATGGTATAGAAATAGGAATATTCTTTAATACAAATATTGTATCCTATAATGAATATTTAGAGTTTTGTGAACAAATTAATTTATTGTTATTAAAAGTACTAGAATCTGAAAATGTTAAACTTACATATCCTACACAAAAAGTATATGTTGCAGATAAAAGTGACTTTAATGAAAATAGTAAAAAAACTGTTGCAAAAAGTATAAGTAATGAGAAATTAGAAGAACTAGTTAATACAAGAATAAATAAAAATATAGATGAAATAGTAAATGGTAAACAACAAAATGATAAATTAACTAGTAAAAAGGAAAAAAGTAATAAGAAGAAAGATGAAGAGATTAGTACAATAAATAGAATAAGTACAAAAATAACAAAATCAGCAAAAAAAGTTTCAGAGGCAATTGTAAAAGTTGAAAAAAAGCCTAAAAAGTCGAAAAAAACAGAAAATAAAATTACAAAATAAGCAAATAAATTTGCAAATATCTGGAAAATGGTGTATAATATTTATATGAGTTCCTCATGAGTGTGTGACATTATAATAGAGAGGATAGATATAAAAATGAGACAGAAAGACGAAACTAAGCAGGCAGAAATCATGAGGGCATTGTATTCCATGAGGAATACGGGGCATTTTCCTAGCCTCGAAGTAGAGGAAGAAAGCCTTTGGCAGGAAGTTACGCAGCTTCTGCGTACCAGCGTGTTGTTCAGCGAGAGTCCGCTTATGAAAGCTCGGATCTTGATTTTTCAGGACTGGGAAAAGTTCTCCCTCAGCTATCGGATGGGCGGAGACGACAAAAACTTGAAGAGGCAGTTCGCATTGGAGTACAACCCCAATCGTATTAGCACCCTTAGGAACCGTGCCGTGAGGAACGGCTATCGTACCAAGTACAGCCCGCCAGATACTACTTATGAGGCTGGGCTTCTGGAAATCGAGCTTGAGCTTACCTGAGGAGTAAAGACTTCTTAAAGCAAGTTTAAGCTTCGGAACTCTAACTAAAAAAACATGTCACACACTAATCCCCACACTTTTTGTGTGGGGCATTTTTTTTGACAAAAATATATTTTTTGTTCACACTATAGACATAATAAATAGTTATAATATATAATAATTATGTGTTTTAGGAGGTATGTATGAGCGATATAACAGTATTAGTTGTAGATGATGAATCAAGAATGAGAAAACTAATAAAAGACTTTTTGAGCCAAAAACAATATAAAATATTAGAGGCAGGAGATGGAGAAGAAGCCTTAAAAGTATTTGAAGAAAATCAAAATAGTATAAACTTAATTTTATTAGATGTAATGATGCCAAAACTAGATGGATGGTCTGTTTTAAGGCAGATAAGACAAACTTCTAAGGTACCAATTGTTATGTTAACGGCAAGAGGCGAGGAGCAAGATGAGTTATTTGGTTTTGAATTAGGTGTGGATGAATACATTTCTAAACCATTTAGTCCTAAAATATTAGTAGCTAGAGTTGAAGCAATATTGAAAAGAACTCAAGTAGAAGAAAATAAAGTAATAGATTGCGAAGGAATTACAATAGATACAGAAGGAAGGACTGTAAAAGTTGATGGAAAAGAAATAGAAATGAGTCTAAGAGAATATGAATTATTGAAATATTTAATGGATAATGCAAATATTGCTTTATCTAGAGATAAAATATTAAATAATGTATGGAATTATGACTATTATGGAGATTCTAGAACAATAGATAGTCATATAAAGAAAATAAGACATAAACTTGGTAAAAAAGGAAAATACATAGAGACTATAAGAGGCGTAGGATATAAATTTGAAGTAAAATAATAAGAGGATTATTTGTAATGGATAAGATAAAAGAAAAGTTAAAATCTGTAAGATTTAAATTGTTTTTAGTAATGTGTATTGTTATAATATTTATAATATTATGCTTAATATTAGTGAATAGTGTAGTTCTAGAGACGTTTTATATGTATTCAAAAACAAATACAGTAAGAGCTGTATATACTAGAATTAACGAGTATTATTCATCTAGTAATTCTAATATAGATTTAGATGAAGAATTAAAAAATATAGCATTTAAAAATAATTTCGATATATTAATTCAAGCAGATAATAATATTATAGTATTTTCAACAAATAGAGATTTTATAAGTTCTATAGATCAAGTTATGAATAATGAAGCTGCAAATAGTCAAGACCAAACTAATATTATATATAAAGACAGAGATATTATAATAAGAAAAGTAGTAAGTAGCAATAGCTCAATGAATTATATATTATTAAGTGGAAACTTGGTAAATGATTATAAATTATATATAAGAATTCCAATTGCTCCAATAGAAGAAAGTGTTAGAATTTCTAATAATGTATTAATTTTTATTGGATGTATAACAATAATAATTTCTGGAATTATAGCGTCTGTAATTTCTAAGAAATTTACAGATCCTATTTTAGAGTTAAATAGTATTACAAACAAAATGGCAAGACTTGATTTTAGTCAAAAATATGTAACAAAGGATGTAGATGATGAAATTAATGATCTTGGTAAGAATATTAATACTATGTCTAATAAATTAGAAACTATTATAAAGCAGCTTAGAGATAATAATATAGAATTGGAAAAAGATATAGAAGAGAAGTCTAAGATAGATGAAATGAGAAAACAGTTTATTTCAGATGTATCACATGAATTAAAAACACCAATAGCATTAATTCAAGGGTATGCAGAAGGATTATTAGAGAATGTAACGACAGATGATGAATCTAGAAAATTTTATGCAGAAGTTATTTTAGATGAATCAAATAAAATGGACAAACTGGTAAAACAGCTTTTGGAACTTATGAAAATAGAATATGGCAAAAGAGAGTTTACTAATGAAAAATTTGATCTAAAAGAACTTATTGATGAAGTTATTAGAAAATGTAACGTTATGTTAAAAGAAAATGGAATAACTATAAATTTTAGACAAGAAGAACCAGTATATATTTATGCAGATGAATTTTATATAGACCAAGCTGTAACAAATTATTTTACAAATGCTATAAAACATGCAGAAGAGAAAAATGGTAAAAAAGAAATAGAAATAAGAATAGAGAAACTAAAAGATGAGAATAAAGTAAGGTTATATGTTTATAATACTGGGGAAAATATTGCACAAGAAGATTTAGAAAGAATTTGGAAAAGGTTTTATAAAGTAGATACTTCTAGAAATAGAGAAAATGGAGGAACAGGAATAGGTTTAGCTTTAGTAAAAGCAATTATGAATAATTACAAAAATGAATATGGTGTTGCAAATAAAGAAGATGGAGTAGAGTTTTATTTTGATTTGGATTTAGGCTAAAAAATAATAATGGTATAAAATTAGTACAATTAAATTATTATTTATTTTATATATCATAAAGAAATTATATAAATAAATAATAAAAATGAAATATAAATAATGAGTAATAAATAAAAAATATATAGTTATAAACTTCTATTATTAAT
>FR901479.1:6956-8385 GCA_000438355.1 Clostridium sp. CAG:273 | reverse complement strand
TTAATATTTATAAAATTTATGTGTTTTGCATTATGTAAAATATAAAAATTTTATGAAAAATCTCAAAATATTTTAAATTTTGCTATCTTAAAATACTTAAAATTAATATCAATAAATGTCATTTTTATGTTAATTGCTTATTTCCAATATTTATGTTATAATTATACTAGCATTGCTTTTGTTTTAAGCATCGCTTAGCATTTTGGTCTAATGACCACCATGCGTTTCCATATTGGAGGTTTAGCATTTTAGCTCCCTGCAATATGTTTATATATAATTTATATATATAGGAGGTATTGACTGTAAAGCATGCACTGTACATTGACAACTTTTTTCACACACAAGGAGGAATTTTTATGTTAAAAACCAGCAAGCGGCTTCTTGCTACTGTTCTTGCAGTAGTCATGATGCTTAGTATGTCCACTGTAGCTTTTGCTGCAAGTGATTCCATGAAGGTTTATGTCGACAACGACTACACTGGCGTAGATAACGCCTACATGGACCGGCACGACGACGTGTATGTAGATTGTTGGGATGACATTCGTGACATCTTCCCTGAGGCGGAAGATATGCTTAGTGTAAATCCGAAGGAGGATGTCTGCCTAAATGATTGGGCAGATGAGTTTGATTACACCTTGCGTGTAAAAAACAACAAAGTATATCTCTACTCTGACGGAAGAGACCACGACGACGATCGTCCTACAATAGACGACGATTATCCTTGGGATGATGACGATGATGAAGAAGAACCCTTTATTAGTACCATCAGCATTTATCGTAACGGAATGTATGTTTCTAACGCAGCTTATCGTTACAGTAGTAACGACACCAATGTGTATGTAAATTATCCATCCAGTGAAAGCTTGAAGGCAATTTTTGGTACCGTTCCTGCAAATGCAGATACCACATACAAGACGCTGCAACAATGGGCAACAACCTTAGGTTACAAATACTACCGCTATGAAAACAATGTTTTCATAAACAATGATGGGAAGACACCCATTATTGTTATGCTCAACGGTGAGCGTGTATCTTTCCCGGATCAACAACCGATTGTTGTTAATCCAGGGTATACAATGATCCCAGTATACGCACTTGGAGAGATGCTCGGATATGATGTAAATTGGGTTGGTGGTAAGTCTCAGCGAGTAGACATTGCCAACAAAAACCATACCATTAACCTTTATATCGGTTATCCGAATATGAAGTATGATGGTAAATGGCTCCAAATGGCAGTTGCGCCTATTATAACAGGCAATCGTACACTGGTCCCTGCACGTTTCGTTGTAGAAGCGTTTGGGCTAAACATCTGGTATGACAATTCCATGCTTTCTGCGGGAGGTCCTGGAATTGTACACATCTACAAATAAAAACTTGCAAAATAGCTTAGCTATTATTGCTAGCTAAAAACCTCTTATATAGTGTATGC
>FR901479.1:4962-6950 GCA_000438355.1 Clostridium sp. CAG:273 | reverse complement strand
AAACCTCTTATATAGTGTATGCTATAAGTCAAAAAAGCCCCTGCATCTTTGCAGGGGCTTCTCCTATTTTATCTTCTTTAAGCATTCTACTAAATAATCTATATCTTCTTTAGTATTTTCCATACCAAAAGTTGTTCTTAATGTTCCACTTGCAAATATTTCTGGAACTCCCATTGCAGAAAGTACATGTGAAGGAAGTAGTGAACCAGTAGCACATGCAGATCCTGCAGAAGCACATATTCCATGTAAATCTAGAGTAAATAATATTTTCTCTCCATTTAAACCTTCAAATGAAAAGTTTGCATTGCCTGGAAGTCTTTTTTCTCTATCTCCATTTAATTTTGCATTTGGAATTTCTCTCTCTACCTTTGCAATATAATAATCTCTTAGATCTCTTAGATAATTGCAATGTTCATCAAAATTTTTATAAGCCATTTCTATTGCTTTACCCATTCCTACAATTTCTGCTACATTTTCTGTACCTGCTCTTTTATCTCTTTCCTGATGTCCCCCATCTTGTATTCTTTGAAAATTAACATCATCTCTAACATAAAGAGCACCTATTCCCTTAGGTCCATAAAACTTATGTGCAGACATAGAAAGTGCATCTATTCCCATTTTTCTAACATCTATTCTAACATTTCCTATAGCCTGAACAGCATCTGTATGAAAAATTATATTATTATTTTTTGCAATTTCTGCAATTTTTTCTACTGGCTCAATAGTTCCCACTTCATTATTGGCAAACATTATAGTTATTAAAATTGTGTCCTCTCTTATTGCATTTTTTAACTCCTCTAAATTTACAAAACCATTTTGGTCTACATTTAGATACGTAATTTCAAATCCTTGCTCTTCTAATCTTTCACATGAATTTAAAACTGCATTATGTTCTATTTTACTTGTAATTATATGCTTACCTTTTTCTTTATTGGCATATGCAATTCCTTTAATTGCTAGATTATCACTTTCACTTCCACAAGATGTAAAATATATTTCCTTTGGAGATGCTCCTATAGCATGTGCAATCTTTGCTCTTGCCTCATTCATAGCTCTTTTAGAAATTCTTGCAATTTCGTACATAGAAGATGCATTACCATAATTTTTACTAAAATATGGTATCATTTCATGCAATACCTCTGGTGCAACTGCTGTTGTAGCTGCATGGTCAAAATATTTAATATTCATATAATAAACCTCTCTTTTAATCTTTTATTAAATTTTAAAATTATCTTATACTATTTATATTATATGAATATTATCTCTTTTTTCTTACAAATAATTCCTTTAATTTTAAATAAAAAAATAAATATTATAAACTATAAATTCATAATATTTATTTTAAAATTTCTATAAATAACATATTCTTATAACTAATATATTCTAAATTTTTTAGTTTTAATAAACTATATATTGCCAAGTACAAATAAATCTTCATTGATTTGACCATTTACATTAATTGTATCTCCCATTACAAATGAATTGCCATCTATTCAGTCACTTTATAATAGCAATTCTTAATTTCCCATTTTGGGAAATTTATGACTGTCTTCATTTTTTAAATTCCATCTCATAACTCTAATATTTTTATATGCATCTAACACCTTTTGGTATTCTCTATATTGGTCTTCCCAAATTGCTGTTGGAATTTTATCATATGCTTCAAATATTTTTTCTGCTTCTTTTAAGTATATAACTTGTTCTTGTGGAGACATGTTTTCATATCTTCTTGCAAACCTTGCTAGTTTATCTAACATTTGATTTGCTTGTATAAATCCATAAAAATCTTTTATTTTAATACCTGCCATTCTTATTTGAAAAATAGCAAGTAATACTAATGAAACTGCTATAAACACTAAAACAAAAACACATGCTATTATTAAGTCCATTTCATACACCTTTCTCTTTTGGAATAAACTTATTATAGCATGTGGTTTTATTTTTATCAATATTTTTTAATTATTGTACATTGTTGTTAATTACTTTAC
>FR901479.1:0-4949 GCA_000438355.1 Clostridium sp. CAG:273 | reverse complement strand
GTTAATTACTTTACAAAATTGTATTTATTTTTTCACTTTACCGTTGCTAGTTAATTTTAATATAATTATTTTATCACAATCTTGTCGTCTTCAACAGTTGCTACATTTTTCTTACCTTGTTTTACCACTCCATCTAGCATTTCTTCTGCTATTTTATCTTCAAGCATACTTTGAATTGCTCTTTTTAATGGTCTTGCTCCATAATTTTTATCTACACCTTTTTTAGCGATTAGTTCTTTTACTTTTTCATCTACATCTAAAGTAATATTTTGAGCATTAAGCCTTTTTTCTAATTGATTAATCATTATATCTATAATCTTCTTGATATCTTCATCATTTAATTTATGGAATACAATAATTTCATCAATTCTGTTTAAAAATTCTGGTCTGAATTGTCTTTTTAACTCTGCCATTACATCTTTCTTTGTGTTTTCATAATCTTTATCTGCATTTTTTTCTTCATCATTTCCGTTTGAAAAACCCAAAAATGTCTTGTCTGTAATTATTCTTGCTCCAACATTTGAGGTCATAATAATTACTGTATTTTTAAAATTAACTGTTCTTCCTTGTGCATCTGTTAAACGTCCATCGTCTAAAATTTGAAGCAACATATTCATTACATCTGGATGAGCTTTCTCAATTTCATCAAATAATATTACTGAATATGGTTTTCTTCTTATCTTTTCTGTTAATTGTCCACCGTCATCAAAACCTACATATCCTGGAGGAGAACCAATTAATTTAGATACAGAATGTGGCTCCATATATTCGGACATATCTATTCTTATCATAGATTCCTCAGTTCCAAATAAACTTTCTGCCAATGCTTTGCAAAGTTCAGTTTTACCAACACCTGTTGGACCTAAAAATAAGAACGAACCTATAGGTCTATTTGGATCTTTTAAGCCTAATCTTCCTCTTCTTATTGCTTTTGCAACTGCTTCTACCGCTTCATTTTGACCTATAACTCTTTTATGCAGTTCTGTTTCTAAGTTTTTAAGTCTTGCATTTTCGTCTTGACTAATCTTTTTAACAGGTATTCCTGTCCAATTTGCTACTACATCTGCAATATCTTCTTCTGTTAAAGTTACTACATTTTTACTATTCTTATTATTCCATTTTTCTTTTCCCTTAGAAAGTTCTTCTTTTTTCTTATTTTCTTCATCTCTTAATGTAGCTGCCTTCTCAAAATCTTGTACTCTTATGGCTTCTTCCTTTTCTTTATCTAACTCTGCAATTTTATCTTCCAATTTTTTCAAAGAATCTGGAATAGTGTAAGTTTTCATTTTTACTCTTGATGCCGCCTCATCCATTAAGTCTATTGCTTTGTCTGGCAAAAATCTATCATTAATATACCTTACTGATAAATTAACAGCTGCTTTTATAGCTTCTTCACTAATTTTTACATTATGATGTGCTTCATATTTATCTCTTATTCCATTTAAAATCTGTATAGTTTCATCTGTAGTAGGTTCTCCAACTGTTACTGGACTAAATCTTCTTTCTAGTGCTGCATCTTTTTCTATGTACTTTCTGTACTCATTTAAAGTTGTAGCTCCAACTACTTGAACCTCTCCTCTTGCCAAAAGTGGTTTTAAAATATTTGCTGCATCTACTGCACCTTCTGCTGAACCTGCTCCCACAATAGTATGAATTTCATCTATAAATAATATAACATCCTTTACTTTTTTTACTTCTTCTAAACACTTTTTTATTCTCTCTTCAAAGTCACCTCTATATTTTGCACCAGCTACCATACTAGATATATCTATACTAACAACTCTCTTATTTTTTAGCATTTCGGGAACATCTTCTAATACTATTTTTTCTGCTAATCCCTCTACTACTGCAGTTTTTCCAACACCAGGTTCACCTATTAAACAAGAATTATTTTTAGTTCTTCTAGACAAAATCTCAATTACTCTATCTATCTCTTTTTTTCTTCCAATAACAGGGTCTAGTTTTCCCTCTTTTGCTTGCTTTGTTAAATCTGCTCCATATTGATTTAGTGTAGTTGTTTGATTATAACTTCCATAAGAAGCATTATTATTTGACTTCTCATTATTCATTACTGCTTCATCTTCATTTATTACTTTTAAAATTTCTGTATATAATCTTTGAGGATTTATATTTAAATTCATCATTACGCGAACAGCAACGCTATCTCCCTCTCGCATTATTCCTATCAAAAGATGCTCTGTTCCAATATATTCTGTTCCTAGTTTTCTTGCTTCTCTAAAAGCATTTTCTATAACTCTTTTGGTTCTTGGTGTAAATCCTACTGTTTCCACATCTGTTTCTGACCCCACTCCAATTAGAACTTCTATTTCTTCTTTTATTTGTTCTGGTGTAACATCTTGCATCTCTATTACTTTACTTGCAACTCCAGTGCCTTCTTTAGCTAAACCATATAGCAAGTGTTCTGTACCTATATAATTATGTCCAAGCTCCATTGCTAAATCATTAGCTAACTCTAAAGCCTTTTCTGCTCTACTTGTAAATTTATAAATCATATTTAACACTTCCTTTCAATTAATTTTCCAAAATAATCTGTTTAATTATCTTTGGTCTTTCTATATCTCTTTCATATGCATTTAAATTATTTCCTAAATATTTTTGTAAATTTCCAGATTGGCTATTTATCCTTATTTTGTTCACTTTTAAATCTGTTAACCCTTCTATTATTCCTAAATCCATTCCAAGTTTTACATCTGACCAAAGTTTTAGGCATTCTTCAGAAGTAAGTTTTCTTGCATTTGTTAATATTCCATATGAACGGCATATTCTATCTTCTAATTCTAAAGGCTCTTTTGTTAGATTTTTTCTTGCCAACCTTTCTTGCTCTATAATTTTAGATGTAATTATATTCAAATTTTTAACAATTTCATCTTCTGTTAACCCTAAAGATTGATTATTTGAAATTTGATATATATTCCCTAAACTCTGTGTACCTTCTCCATATAATCCTCTTATATTCATACCAAAACTATTAACTATTTGTAAAACTTTATTAATATTTCCTGTTATAGTTAATGCAGGAAGATGAACCATAACAGAAGCCTTCATTCCAGTACCTACATTAGTTGGACAAGTTGTTAAATAACCATATTTTCTATCACATGCATAATGACATGCTTCATCAATCTTTTCATCAATTTCCACAATTAAATTTTTTAAATTCTCCAAGTCTAATCCTGCACTAAATACCTGTATTCTTAAATGGTCTTCTTTATTTACCATAATACAAATGTTTTCATCATCATTTAATAAAATTGCCTTTAAGTTTTGTGTAATAGATTTCTCCGTTTTAGCCACAAATTCTGGACTTATTAAATGCTTTTCTATTAAACTTAATTTAGTTACATTATCTATTTTATCCATTCTAAAAAGTTTTAAACCATATCCTAAACTATTTACCTCATTATTCATTATATTTATTACTTTTTCTAAATCTTCTGGTTTACACTTAGTTGTAAAAGGAATTCCTTTTATATTTCTTGCAAGTCTTATTCTTGAGCTTATAACAATATCTGAGTCTTTTCCTGTTTGAACATACCAATTAGACATATTTTATCTCCCTTCTTCTTTTTTTATCTCATCTCTTATTTTAGCAGCATCTTCGTAACGCTCTTCCTTTATAGCTTTGTTAAGTTTTTCTTTTAACTCTTCTATTTTAGATGCTCTTTCCGTTTTATTAGTTTTAATTTTCTTTTCTACTGGCTTAAAGTCTCCCAAATTATTACTATTTTCTATAAATTTGCTTATTCTTCCTACATGCCTATTTGCCCCATGAATATTTTTTAATAGTGAGTCTATTTTACTTGAAAATACATTATAACAATTTTCACAACCTAATAATCCAGTTTCTATAAATTCATCATAATCTGTTTTGCAATTATTACATTTAGATGTTGCAATACCACTAAAACTTGGTAAAAATGCTTCATCTTCATAGTCACTTAACATATTTCCTAAAAAACTAGACATACTAATTGGCATATTAAAATCCATATCATTATACAATCCCAACTTTTTTGCGCATTTATCACATAAAGCCATCTCTTTCTTTACTCCATTCACTATTTGAGTATATCTAAAATTAACTTCATTCTTTCCACAATTTTGACAAAACATAAAAATCTACCTCCTTTAATTTTTTTATGTTATTTTTAATTTTTTAACTTTTTTATATTTTATTACTATTTTTTATTATTAAACTTTTGTATCTAAATTTTGTATTAACCTTTGCATTTAATTGCAAATTTTTTGTATTTAAATTTTTATTTATCTTTAATATTTTCTATTTAAAAATATTTCTTGTTTTGAAATTTAAATCATTATATTTTAATCTTCTACTAAATTTATAAGCATATTTTTAAATATACTTGCTCTTATAATATCTTTTATTTCGTTTGGTATTGTAAGAACATTATCACTTGTCGCCACTTTTAACAATTTAGCCTCTACTCTATTTATATAGTCTTTAGAAAGCAAATTTCTTATAAATATATCTACTTCTTGTGCCGTTATTTTATCTCCTATACTAGATATAATATGCATTAGCGCATTACTTTTAGTTGTGTTTATTCTTTTTATTGTTATATGCCCTCCTCCACCTCTTTTACTTTCTACATAATAACCTTGTGATGGTTTAAATCTTGTAGAAATAACATAATTTATTTGTGATGGAACACAATTAAATTGTTGTGCTAAATCATTTCTCTGAATTTCTATAAAGTCTGTTTCATCAAACATTTCTTTTATAAAATCTTCTATTATATCTGATATTCTCATTTTACCCGCCTCTTTTCTTTTTTGACTTTGACTTTCTTTGACCTATATTATTATTATACTACCTTTTTTGAATAATGCAATACTTTTTTTAATTTTTCTTTAAATATTTTAATTTAATAAATTACATTTACTTTTTCAAATTGCATTTAACTTTT
>FR901478.1:7817-13870 GCA_000438355.1 Clostridium sp. CAG:273 | reverse complement strand
ACAAATAATTTTATAAATATTTTTATACATGTATTATCAATCTTAATTAATTAAATGTACTTTAAAATTATATTTATTACTAAACAATAAGAGAAAATATATAATAAAATGGCTAGTTTATAATAGAGGTTACACTAATTTAGTATTGTTTCAGAAAAAGAAAGGATGATTTTTTATGTACAAAATGTATGAAACAGAATTAGCAGGAAGAAAATTAACAATTGAAACAGGAAAGGTTGCAGAACTTACAAATGGAAATGTAATAGTAAGATATGGAGATACTGTTGTTATGGTAAATGTAACAGCAGCAAAAGAGCCTAAGGAAGGAATTGATTTCTTTCCATTATCAGTAGATTACGAAGAAAAACTATATGCAGTTGGAAAAATACCAGGAAGTTATACAAAAAGAGAAGGAAAACCAGCAGATAAAGCAATATTAACATCAAGAGCAATAGACAGACCATTAAGACCTTTGTTTCCAAAGGACTTTAGAAACGATGTATGTGTTGTAGCAACAGTTTTATCTGTAGAGCAAGACAATAGCCCAGAAGTATGTGCAATGATTGGTGCATCAGCAGCACTTTCAATATCAGATATACCTTTTGGAGGACCAACAGCAGCAGTTTCTGTAGGCTATGTAGATGGAAATATTATAATAAATCCAACAGTTGCAGAAAGAGAAAAAAGTAAACTAAATTTAACAGTTGCAGGTACTTTAGAAAAAATAACAATGATAGAAGCAGGAGCAGACGAAATACCAAATGATATTATGCTACAAGCTATAAAATCGGGACATTCTGAAATAAAGAAACTTTGTGAATTTATTTCTAAAATTAAAGAAGAAATAGGAAAGCCAAAATTTGAATATAAATCATTTGCAACAGATGTAGAAATATATAAAGAAGTAGAAGAAAACTTTAAAGAAAGAATGTACAAAGATGTACAAGCCCAAGATAAAGAGGTAAGAGATGCTAATATAGAAAAAATTACAGAAGATATAAATAATTACTTCTTAGAGAAATATGGAGAAGAAAAAGTAGAAGAAATAGCAGCAGATATAGCAGGAAGTATTCATGACTTAGAAAAAGCTTGTGTAAGAGAAATGATACTAAAAGAACATAAAAGACCAGATGGAAGAAAAATAGATGAAATAAGACCACTTTCTTGTGAAGTTGGGCTACTTCCAAGAGTACATGGTAGTGCAATATTTACAAGAGGTCAAACACAAGTAATGTCAATTGTAACACTTGGAATGAAAAGTGAAGAACAAATGTTAGATGGAATAGATGAGGAAGAAGCAAAAAGATATATGCACCAATATAACTTCCCACCATATAGTGTTGGAGAGGCAAGAACTTCACGTGGACCAGGAAGAAGAGAAATTGGACATGGAGCATTAGCAGAAAAAGCTTTAGTTCCAGTAATACCATCAGAAGCAGAATTTCCTTATGCTATAAGAGTTGTATCTGAAGTACTTTCTTCAAATGGTTCTACATCTCAAGCAAGTATTTGTGGTAGTACATTAGCGCTTATGGATGCAGGAGTTCCTATTAAAAAACCAGTAGCAGGAATTTCAACAGGTTTAGTTACAGACAAAGAAAATCCAAATAATTACATAATGCTTACAGATATTCAAGGAATAGAAGACTTCTTTGGAGATATGGACTTTAAGGTAGGTGGTACAAAAGATGGAATAACTGCAATACAAGTAGACATTAAAATAGACGGACTAACATATGATATTATAGAAGAAGCATTTGAAAGAACTAAAATTGCAAGAGACTATATATTAGACAATGTAATGTTACCAGTTATTTCTGAGCCAAGAGCAGATATATCTAAATATGCACCTAGAATTATGACAGAAACAATAAATCCAGACAAAATAAAAGATGTAATCGGACCAAGTGGAAAAATGATAAATAAAATAATTGATGCAACAGGAGTAAAAATAGACATAGAGGATGATGGAAGAGTATTTGTATATTCAACAGATACAGAAAGCGGAAAAAAAGCAATGAAAATGATTACAGATATTGCAAAAGACGTTGAAGTTGGAGGAATATACGACGGAGTTGTTACAAGAATTATGTCATTTGGAGCATTTGTAGATATTGGAGGAGGAAAAGAAGGACTACTTCACATTTCTAAGATATCTAGTAAAAGGGTAGACAAAGTAGAAGATGTTTTATCTGTTGGAGACGAGATTACAGTAAAAGTTGTAGATATAGACAATCAAGATAGAATTAATTTAAGTATGAAAGACCTAGAAGTAGGAAATAAAATAGAAGCAAGTGAAGAAAAACAAGAAAAGTAAAAGTGCAAAAATATAAAAAAATATAGTAAAACATAATATAAAGTAATACATAGGCAAAAAACAACAAAATAGTGAAAAAATATTAATAATTTATTAAAATATTTAAAAAAGTTGTAAAATTTTTGAAAAGATAGTATAATATAAAATGTAGGACTTTAGAAATAAAACTTTAACAAATGCAAATTTTAAAAATATAAAGGGAGAAAAAGTAATGGAATATTTATATATAATACAACAAGTATTAATATGGATTATAACAATATTCTGGGTATATCAAATTGGTATAAGTTTATGTTCTTTAGTAAAACTTAAAGAAAAACCTATAGTTAATGAAAAGAAAAATAAATTTATGGCAATTATACCAGCTCATAATGAAGAGGCAGTTGTTGCAAACTTAATAGAGAGTTTAAAAAAGCAAGATTATCCAAAAGAGTTATTTGACATTTATGTAATTGCAGATAACTGCACAGATTCAACAGCAGAAATTGCTAGAAAAGCTGGTGCAATTGTTTACGAAAGATTTGATGAAGAGCATAAAACTAAAGGTTATGCATTAAATTGGTTTTTACAACAAAAAATACAAGAAGATGCAGACTATGATGCTTTTTGCGTATTTGATGCAGACAATATTGTAGATATTAATTTTATAAAAAATATGAATATAAAATTATGCCAAGGTGAAGACGTTGTCCAAGGGTACAGAGATATTAAAAATCCAACAGACAGCTGGGTAAGTGCAGGGTATGCATTATTCTATTGGACAATGAACCGTTTCTATCATTTAGCAAGATACAATATAGGGCTATCACCACTTATCAACGGAACAGGTTTTATGGTAAGATTTGATGTAATAAAACCAGAAGGTTGGAATACTAATACTTTAACAGAGGATATAGAATTCTCTTTAAAAAGAATAATAAAAGGAAGAAAATTAGGTTGGGCAAGAGAGGCTATTGTGTATGATGAGCAACCAGTTGGATTTAAGCAATCTTGGTCACAAAGAGCAAGATGGACAATTGGACATATTCAATGTTTAAAAGAATATACAAAACCTTTAGCAGTAGCAGTAAAAGAAAAGAAAACAGTTATGAACTTTGATGGGCTTTTATATATACTAGGTAGTATACCAATGTTTGTTTTAACACTAGTGTTATTAGGGATGAACTTTGTAATATATGCAGGTTCAGGGATGACATCAGTAGACTTAGTTGTTAATATTTTAAGATATTTAATACCAACATTTTTACTTCCAATAGGTACTGCAATAATTATTATGCTATTAGATAAAAAGCCAATAAAACCTATGATAAAAGGTCTAGCATGTTACCCATTATTCCTAGGCTCATGGTTATTAATTAATTTTGTATGTTTATTTAAGAGAAATGTAAAATGGGAAAAAATTGAACACACAAGAAGTATTAAAATTGATGACGTAGGAAAAACAGAAATTGTTAGCCAAGAAGTAAAATAAATTATCAAAATTGGCAAAGAAAAGAACAAATAAAAAACAAAAAATCTGTCAGTTAAATAAAATATGCTGGTAGATTTTTTTTATTATTTTGTTATTTTTAGCAAATACCAGTTTCATTTCCAATTTTTGATTTATTCCTAGAAGAAGCAGAGAGTTTTAGAAAAAATAAGTAAAGTATGTAAAATTAATAATTAAACTGGATGAGTAAAAAATGAATTTGATAAAAATAATGTAAAGGGAATAGTATATAATAAAATTATATACTAATAATAATTTTGGAAAACCTATGAAAGGTATTCAAAAATAATAAAATTTATGCTATACTGTTTATAGTATAGTAAAGAGAGGTGTATTAAAATGATGCAAGTAACAAGTATCCAAGATTTGAAAACAGCAGTTAACCAAAACGGAGAGATGGTTATCACTATGAATAATAATGACATTGTAATTATGAAAATGGAAGAATATAGAGAAAAATTATTAAAAGAAGATATAGAAAAACATCTATTAAAAGCTGAAGATGATATCAAAAAAGGCAGAGTAAGAGATGCTAGAGAAGTTTTTAAAGAGTGGAAGGAAAAATATGGAATATAAAGTAAAACTAACAAACCAATTTTTAGATGAGTTTGAAGAAACATGTGATTATATTTCTAATAAATTAAAAAATATAGATGCCTCAAATAGATTAAGAGAAAAAGTAATATATAATATTCTTTTATTAGAAAATTCTCCAAGAATGTGTACTGAAATAGAAAAAACAAATAGAACGGAAAAACAATACAGAAGAATGATTGTAAACAACTATGTTATTTTATATACCATAAATGAATTAGAAAAAATAGTTTATATTGCACATATATATTATGGAGGAAGAAACTATTTAGATGGAGGTTTATTATAAAAGTAAATAAATATTTTGTTTGAGTTAAAAAAATTCAAGGCATTTTTTTATGGAAACATTAAAATCAAAAATCCCGTATTTGAGGACTGAATCTAAAAAGCCGCAGAGAATTCAAGTTTTGAGTTCTCTGTTTTTAATTTGGCAAATACATTTGTATACATAAAAGAAATGTGTGGAATAGAGCAATGCAGAACATAAGTAGAAAATTAAATGCAATTTTGTAAAGCAATTTGCCAAATATGTTAGGTGAAATTTTCCAGATATCTAAAGAAGAAAAATAAAACATTGCAAAACAACTACCCTAGTGATATAATTTACTAAGTTATTTATCAAGGAGAAATGTAATGAGTTTGTTTAATCAAAACATATTTAATCAAAATTTGTTTAATCCAATGCAAGACATAAAAGTATATGCATTTATTGGACCATCTGGTACAGGAAAAAGCTATAGAGCCCAAATGGTGGCAAATGAATACAATATAAATTATATTATAGATGATGGAATATTAATAAAAGAAAATGACATTATAGCTGGAAGTTCTGCAAAAAAAGCACCAACGAAAATAGAAACTGTAAAAAAAGCTATATTTATAAATGAGCAAGAAAGAAATGACATGAAAAAAGCTATAAAAAAATATAAGCCAGATGCTATATTAATTTTAGGAACTTCAGATGGGATGATAGATAAGATAACAGATAATTTAGGACTTCCAAGACCTATGAAAAGAATTTACATAAATGAAGTTGCAACAGAAGAAGAAATGAAAACTGCAAAAATGATAAGGACTACTCAAGGAAAGCATGTAATACCAGTTCCAACATTTGAGATAAAAAAAGATTTTTCAGGTTATATATTAGACCCACTACAAATATTTAAATTTAAAGGTAAAGGAAATGACCCATATATTTCAGAAAAGTCAATTATAAGACCGACTTTTAGTTATTTAGGAAATTTTACAATTTCGGATACAGTTTTTAGACAAATTGCAGAATATTTAGCAAAAAAGACTGGAGGAGTTTATAAATTATCAAGAGCGAGAGTTGAAAGTTACCCAGAAGGACCAGATATTTATTTAGAAGTAGTTGTAAACTATGGTTATAATATTTTAACAGTATTAAGAGAATTTAAAGAAAGGTATAAAAAAGAAATAGAAAATTTAACTACTATGAATGTTCAGAAAATAACTGTAGTAGCAAAAGGTATACACATGCCAGAAAAAGAGGAAGAATAAGTGAAGAATAATAAAAGTAGTAAATTAATAAAAAATAGAAATTAAAAACAAAAAAGTAATTAGAAACGTAAATCAATGTTAAATTACTTTTATTAGAAAGAATATTAACTAATGAAAGAGGGAAAGTACAAT
>FR901478.1:0-7811 GCA_000438355.1 Clostridium sp. CAG:273 | reverse complement strand
GAGGGAAAGTACAATGTCATTTATTGTAGGTATAGATGGACCAGCTGGTACTGGAAAAGGAACTATTACAAATTTAGTTGCAAAAGATTTAAAATTAAATCAAATAGATACAGGTGCGATGTATAGAGCATTTACTTTATATATGCTAGACAATAAAGTAGAATTAGATGAAATTGAAAAAATAAAAGAATTGCTAGAAAAAGTAAAAATAGATTTAATTCAGGAAGATGATAAAGAAACAGTATTTTTAAATGGCAAAGATGTTACAAAGGAAATAAGAAGTAAAAGTGTAACAAATTTTGTTTCACCTGTTTCAAGTATTATAGAAGTTAGAATAAAAATGGTAGAACTACAGAGAAAGATGGCAGAAGGGAAAAATGTTATTATGGAAGGAAGAGATATTACAACATATGTATTTCCTAATGCCAATGTAAAAATTTACTTAGATGCCAATGTGGAAGAGCGAGCCAAAAGAAGATATAAGGAAAATATAGAAAAAGGGATGCAAACAACTTTTGAAGAAGTTTTGCAAGATATGAAAAAAAGAGATTATAATGATATGCATAAACCAATGGGAGCTTTAAAAGTTGCAGAAGATGCAATAATTGTAGATACAACAAATTTATCAATAGATGAAGTAAAAGAAAAAGTTGAGAAAATAATATTAGAAAAAATTAATAAAAAAGAGAGGTAAATATGATAAGAAAAATATCTGTTTTTTTTGTACATCTAGCATGTATTATATATTTTAATTTAAAAATTGTAGGAAAAGAAAATGTTCCAAAAGAAGGTGCATATATATTATGTGCTAACCATAAGTCAAATTGGGATCCACCACTTGTGGTATCTTCTATAAAAAGAAAAATGTATGTAATGGCAAAACAGGAATTATTTAAAAATAAATTTATCCATTGGTTTGGCGAAAAGTGCTGTGTATTTCCTGTAAAAAGAGGAAAAAAAGATTTAGAATCTATAAAATATGCACTAAAAGTTTTAAAATCTGGAGAAATGCTTATGATTTTTCCAGAAGGAACTAGAAATGGTTTAGAAAAAAACGGAAAAGCACAAAATGGAGCAGCATTTTTAGCATTAAAGACAGGCACACCAGTTATACCTGTTGGAGTTAAGGGAGAATTTAAGTTTAGACATAAAGTAACTATTACATATGGAAAGCCAATTGACTTTAGTAAATATAAAGAAGATAAACCTGAAAAGGAAATACTAGATGAAGTTAGTAAAGAAATAATGGACAACATAATTATGTTGACAAAGTAATATTGTTAGAGTATAATTATAATGTTAATTTTATTGTACTTTTAAAGTAAAACGGATTAAGAGTGCAATAATATACTTTTGAAATAGAATAAAGTATATTATTGTACTTTTAAAATTAAAAGAAGTTAATGTATAAAGATACATTTAAAATAAAACTAAAATAAGAAAGTGAAGGAAAAGAAAATGAAAAATCAAAATATGAGAAATATAGCAATAATAGCACACGTTGACCATGGAAAAACAACATTAGTGGACGCACTTTTAAGACAAAGTCATGTATTTAGAGAAAATGAACAAGTAGCAGAAAGAGTAATGGATTCAGGAGACATTGAAAAAGAAAGAGGAATAACAATACTTTCTAAAAATACGTCAGTTATGTATAATGGTGTAAAAATAAACATAGTAGATACTCCAGGACATGCGGATTTTGGTGGAGAAGTAGAACGTGTACTTAAAATGGTAGATGGTGTACTTTTATTAGTTGATGCTTTTGAGGGACCAATGCCTCAAACAAGAGAAGTTTTAAAGAAATCATTAGCATTAAATTTAAAACCTATAGTTGTAATAAATAAAATAGATAGACCAGGTGCAAACCCATTAAAAGTTGTTGACCAAGTTTTAGAATTATTTATAGAATTAAATGCAACAGATGAGCAATTAGACTTTCCAGTTATATATGCATCTGCTAAAAATGGAATAGCAAAATTGCATTTAGAAGATGAAGCAGATAATATTACTTGTATATTTGATACAATAATAAAATACATTGATGCACCAGAATGTGAAATAGATGGACCAATGCAAATGCTAGTTTCAAATATAGATTATGATGATTATTTAGGAAGATTAGCAGTAGGAAGAATAGAAAGAGGAAATATAAAATCTGGTATGCCTGTTGCTATTTGTAAAAAAGAAAAAAATGATCAAGGAAAAATTGCTAAATTATTTACTTATGAAGGATTAAAAAGAACAGAAGTAGATGAAGTAAAAGCAGGAGATATAGTATGTTTATCTGGAATAAGTGACATAAATATAGGAGATACAATTTGCGATTTAGAGCATCCAGAAAAAATAGATTTTGTTGATATAGATGAGCCAACAGTTTCTATGACATTTAGTGTAAATAATGGACCATTTGCAGGGAGAGAAGGAGAATTTGTTACATCAAGACATATTAGAGATAGACTATTTAAAGAATTAGAAAGAAATGTAAGTTTAAGAGTTAAAGAAACAGATTCAGCAGACAGTTTTGAAGTATGTGGACGTGGAGAATTACATTTATCAGTATTAATAGAAACAATGAGAAGAGAAGGATTTGAACTTTTAGTTTCTAGACCAAAAGTTATATTTAAAGAGATTGACGGAGTAAAATGCGAGCCAATAGAAAGACTAGTAGTAAATGTACCAGATGATTGTATAGGAAATGTTATAGAAAAATTGGGTAGAAGAAAAGCTGAGATGATTAATATGGAACCAGCTGAGGCAGGACATACAAAAATAGAATTTAAGATTCCAGCAAGAGGATTAATAGGATATAGGACAGAATTTCTTACAGACACCAAAGGTGTAGGTACTATGAATAATATATTTGACTCATATGCACCATATGAAGGAACAATATCTGCTAGAACAAGAGGAGTATTAGTTGCATTTGAACAAGGAACTTCAATTACATATGGATTGTACAATGCTCAAGAAAGAGGAGAACTATTTATAGGAGCTGGTGTTGAGGTTTATGAGGGAATGATAGTAGGTTCAAATTCAAGAAGCGAAGACATAGCAATAAATGTATGTAAAGAAAAACATTTAACAAATACAAGAGCTTCTGGTTCAGATGATGCATTAAGATTAGTTCCACCAGTTCAAATGTCATTAGAGCAAGCAATAGAATTTATTGCAGAAGATGAATTAGTTGAGGTAACACCAAAAAATATTAGATTAAGAAAGAAAATATTAGATACAAAAACAAGAGAAAGACAAGCAAGAAGAACTGCACAATCAGATTAAAATATGAACCAAAGGCACAAAACCTTTGGCTCTATTTAAAGGAGAAAATATGCGGAGAAGATAGAAAAAAGTTTATTAGAAATTTTAGCATAATAGCACATATAGACCATGGGAAATCTACACTTGCAGATAGACTTATAGAAATGACAGGTGTGCTTTCAAAACGTGAAATGGAATCTCAAGTTTTAGACAATATGGATATAGAAAAGGAAAGAGGTATTACAATTAAGTCACAAGCTGTTAGAATGAAATATACAGCCAAAGACGGAAATAATTATGAACTTAATTTAATAGATACTCCAGGACATGTAGACTTTAACTATGAAGTTTCTAGAAGTTTGGCAGCATGTGATGGTGCTATTCTTGTTGTTGATGCAAGTCAAGGTGTTGAAGCACAAACACTTGCAAATGTGTATTTAGCAATAGATAATAATCTAGAAATTTTGCCTGTAATAAATAAAGTAGATTTACCAAATGCAAGACCAGATGAAGTAAAAAAACAAATTGAAGATATAATAGGAATACCAGCTGAGACTGCTCCATGTATTTCTGCAAAAACAGGATTAAATGTAGAAGAAGTACTAGAAAGAATTGTAACAGATATTCCAGCTCCAACAGGAGATGAAAATGCTCCACTTAAATGTTTAATATTTGATTCGATATATAATGATTATAAAGGAGCTATTGCTTATGTTAGAGTAAAAGATGGTACTATAAAAGTCGGACAGGAAATAATGCTTATGGCATCTAAAAAGAAATTTACTGTAACAGAAGTAGGATATTTTGAGCCAGGAAGTTATGAACCTGCAAAAGAACTAAAAGCTGGAGAAGTAGGGTATATAGCAGCTAGTATCAAAAGCCTATCAGATATTAGAGTTGGAGATACAATTACTTTATCGAATACTCCTGCAAAAGAGCCTTTACCAGGATATAAAAAAGTAAATCCAATGGTGTATTGTGGAATTTATCCAGTAGATGGTAGTGACTATGAAAACTTAAAAATAGCATTAGAAAAATTAAAACTAAATGATGCTGCATTAGAATATGAGGCGGAATCTTCTGGAGCATTGGGATTTGGATTTAGATGTGGTTTTTTAGGACTATTACATTTAGAAATAATAGAAGAAAGACTAGATAGAGAATTTGACTTAAGTTTAATTACAACGTCTCCATCTGTTATATATAGAGTATATAAAACAAATGGAGAAATGATAGAATTATATAATCCATCAGATTTACCACCTCAAAATGAAATTTCATATATGGAAGAACCAATAGTTACAGCAGAAATATTAACTCCAAAAGAGTTTGTAGGCGGAATTATGGAAGTTTGCCAAAATAGACGTGGAACCTATATAAATATGAAGTATCTAGATGCAGATAGAGTAATCTTAATATATGAAATGCCATTAAATGAAATTATATATGACTTTTTTGATACTTTAAAATCTAAAACAAGAGGTTATGCTTCTTTTGATTATGAATTTAAAGAATATAGGCGCTCAGAATTAGTCAAATTAGATATATGGGTAAATGGAGAAAGCGTAGATGCACTATCTTTTATTGTTCATAAAAATAATAGTTATGAACGTGGAAGAAAAATGATAGAAAAATTAAAAGAAGTTATTCCTAGACAATTATTTATAATACCATTACAAGCTGTAATAGGAGGAAAAGTAATAGCAAGGGAAACGATATCAGCAATGAGAAAAGATGTACTTGCTAAATGCTATGGTGGAGATATTACTAGAAAGAAAAAATTATTAGAAAAACAAAAACGCGGAAAGAAAAAAATGAGACAAATAGGAAATGTAGAAATTCCACAAGAAGCATTTTTAGCAGTTCTTAAATTAGATGATGAAAAATAAAAAGTAAATAATATTAGTAATTTGGTTGGCAATTATATAAAAGAAATATAATTTTAAGGAGATTGTTTATGAATGAAGAATATCAAGACCAAGTTGAAGGTAGAAATGCAGTCTTAGAATTGTTAGAAAGTGGAAAAGATATTAATAAAATATTAATTGCAAAAGGTGAAAAGCATGGTTCAATAAATAAAATAATCGCATTAGCAAAGGAAAATAAAATAATTATAGCAGAAGTAGAAAAAAACAAATTAAATCAAATTTCTCAAACACAAAATAATCAAGGTGTAATTGCTATAGTACCTCCATTTAATTATTGTGAAGTGGAGGATATTTTAGAAAAAGCTAAAACAAAAAATGAACCACCATTTATTTTAATTTTAGATGGAATAGAAGATCCACATAATTTAGGAGCAATTATAAGAACCGCAGAAACAGCAGGAGTGCATGGAATAATAATTCCTAAAAGAAGAGCTGCATCTGTTAACAGTACTGTAAGTAAAGTGTCAGCAGGAGCAGTACAGTATATGAAAATAGCAAGAGTAAACAATTTAAATGAAACAATTAGATTTTTAAAAGAAAATGATGTGTGGATTTGCGGTACAGATATGGATGCTACGAAATACTATTATCAAGAAAGTTATAAAGGACCTATAGCAGTAGTTATAGGTAGCGAAGGATTTGGAATGAGCAGATTAGTAAAAGAAAACTGTGACTTTTTAGTAAAAATTCCAATGAAAGGAAAAATAACTTCTTTAAATGCATCAGTTTCTGCAGGGATTGTTATGTATGAAGCAACAAAACAGAGACTACAAAAACAATAATGTGTTTTAATATGCTACAAAGGATAGAATTTGCTAGCTATTTTAGAAAACTACAAGAAATAATTTAATATGCAACCTTGTAATAATTAATTATTGCAAATAAGTATAAAGTTTATAAAAAGTTATAGGATAATGATTTTTTGTTTGTAAATACAAAACTATTATTTAATAACAGAAAAATGCAATTTTTTATTGCATTTTTTTTTAGGTTGTGTTAGGTTATATTTAGGTTTTTACCTTAGAAAGGAATGAGTCTAATGCAAAAAAGAAAAAAAGCTTTAATAATAACATTAATGATTGTTACTATAATAATAACAATTTTAATAACGTTTGCAGTTGTATATTTTACGACTGACATATTTAAAAATGGACAGCAAGCATTTATTTATGCAATGTCTAAGAACGTGGAAACGTTTGCAACCTTAGCTAATACAAATACTAATATACAAGAAGAATTTAGAAAGAATTATTCTTATAATTCTACAGGAACAATAAATGGAAACATAAGTCAAGAAAACGTTAATCAAAATGTTACACTAAAAACAACAGCTAGAAGAGATAAAAATTCCGGAAGATATTATGCAGATATTACACTTCAAAATGCTAGCCAAGATATATTAAAATATTCATATATAAATGATAATGATATTTATGCAATAAAATGTGACGATATTTTACCTAATTATATAGGAGTAAAAAATTCAAATTTAAAAGAATATGCTAAAAATATGGGAATATCAGAAGAAACAGTATCAAACATTCCAGATCAAATCGATTTTGAAGTTTTTAAAGGAGCTTTTAATGTAACAAAAGAAGAGAAAGAACATTTAAGCAGTATTTATGTAAATACAATATCAAATAGTATTTCAAAAGAAAACTTTCAGAAAAATGGCAAAGAAAATATAACCGTAAATAATATAAATTGTAATGCAAGTAAATATACACTTACATTAAATGGTGAAGAGATAAAAACTTTATTAATAAATTTGTTAAATACAGCAGAAACAGACGAAACTAGCATGAACATATTAGCAAAATTACAAAATGCATTAACTACAAATGTAGATACCACACAAATAAATAGTAATATAGAAAATACAATAGCAAAAATACAAAATGATGAAATAATAGCAAATACTACATTTGTAATGGAACTATATTATTATAAAGGAAATACAATAAAAACAATTATAGATATATCTAGCATAGGAAAAGTTACAATAAATACAGATAAAAATACACAAAATATAGTATTTTTAATTGAAAAATATGATGACATTGGAAATATAAATATGACTAGTCAAATAACTATATCTAAAGGAAATTATAATGATAATGTTGTTTATAATTTAGAAATTATACCTGATACATTAAACATAAATCAAAATATAAACATAATGGCACAGTTTGGGAATACAACAGAAAGCGGTTATACAAATTCGTATGAAGTAACAATACAAAATAGTGAAAAAAGTAGTATGAATTTTCAATATAATGTAGAAACCCTAGCTTCTGAAAATGTAGAAGAAATACAAGAGATAACAGATTCTAATAGCATTATATTTAACAATTACAAAATAGAACAATTGGTACCATTTATTACAGCATATATGCAACAAAATTCTGCTTTGATAAATAATAAATTATTAAGTATAGATAGTACAACAGTGAATTAGAAAATTACACAAAATAATTTACTAATTAATTATATATAATGCATGGATAATAATAAAAGCTAATTAAAAATTGATTAAAAATTGACGAGCTAGGGCAATGCCCTAGTTTTTTGAAATAAAATAGTTAATTTAAAAGTAATAAAAATAAGATAGATAAAGTTATT
>FR901477.1:43366-53684 GCA_000438355.1 Clostridium sp. CAG:273 | reverse complement strand
AATTAAAAGAACAACAATTGTTACGACCAATGCTATTAGCGTTATTCCGCTTGTCTCTCTTGTTGTTTGGCTATTTATTTTTTTATCTCGCATTTCGTTAATCTTTAAATTCTCTGCACACATCATTGTTTGTTCTTTCTTTTTTATTTCTGTTTCCATGTTCTTCCTCCCATTATTTCTTTTGTTATTATTCCACCAAATTTATTTATTAATCATATCTTTATTACATTGTTTATTTTTATTCTTTTTTGTTACTTTGTTTACTGGTTTTATTGTTTTATTTTTATATTTTACTGTTTTATTTTATTAATTTATTCTATACAATTAATAAATGTAGAAAAATTTGTTACTTTATATTTTCTTGTGCAGAACAATTATATCATCTCGTTATGAGATTGTACATTTCTTTTTGGTTACATTTGTATTACAATTTAATTGCATTATTAATTTCATTTTTAATTGCAATTAAAATATAAACTTTTAAAAATATCCTATATATAAAAAATAAAAGTAATATTTTTATTAAGACAAGGCCTTAAAATTTGTGCATACAAATTTTAAGTAGCTGTGCGTCCGCAGTCGAGTTAAAAATATTACTTTTATATAATTATCATTAACAATATAAAACAATAAAAGTAGTATTTTTTGTAAGACAAGGTCTCTAAAATTTGTGCATACAAATTTTAAGTAGCTGTGCGTCCGCAGTCGAACTAAAAATATTACTTTTATTGCTTGTATTGCATTGTTTGTAAATTAATATTACTAAAAAGCACATTATTATCTACCATTTTACTACTAACTTATCAAACTTCGATTTTATGTACTTTTCTAATTTTTCCATAAATTCATCTGGTTTTATTTCGTTTTTTGCAACCATATCTAACCCCTTTTCCCAGCTTGCTGTTAGCTTTGGGTTTAGCATATCTGGCATAGACATATATATAATATCATAGATTGCTTCTCCTTTATTAGTTGGTGTAATTATTTGCGTTTTGTCATTTATTTGTATATATTTTATTCTCTCTAATTTTTTTATAATTTCTGCTCTTGTTGCACTTGTTCCTATCCCTGCTCCTTTTATTTGTTCTCTTAACTCTTCGTCTTCTATAAGCTTTCCTGCGTTTTCCATTGCCAAAATAATTGAACCTGAATTATATCTTGAAGGTGGTGAAGTCTCTGCCTCTTTTGTTTCATAATTTACTGCTATTAACTCTTGCCCTTTTTTTAGCTTATTTAGTATTTCTAAGTTTTGGCTTTCCTCTATTCTGTCTTTACTTTCTTGTTCTTCTTCATTTTTTACTTTCTCTTCTAAACTATTTTTACTTTCTATTGTACTTTTTTCTTGTTTCTTTTCCTCTTTTAATACTTCTTGATAGCCTAGGTTTACACATACTTTTCCACTTGCTGTGAATTGTTCTCCTTCTACATCAATTGTAACAGATATTTTATTAAATTCTGCTGGCGGATAAAATATTGCTAAAAATCTTTTTACAATTACTTTGTATACATCTTTTTGTAATTGTGGTAAAGCATCATAATTTTCATACCCTTGTCCTGTTGGAATTATTGCATAATGGTCCGTAATCTTGCTGTCATTGACATATTTTGTTTTTAAAAGGTTTGTTGAATATTTTTCTTCTGACATTTTCTTTATATATTTTTGTATGTCTTCATCTTTATATCCTTTTGCTATTCCATTTAAGTTTTTTGTTATAACTTTAGCAATTGCGGTTGAAAGCACTCTGGCATCTGTTCTTGGATATGTAACTAATTTTTTTTCATATAAGTTTTGAATAATCTCCAAAGTCTCATCTGGTTTTATTTTAAATCTTTTTGTACATTCATTTTGAATTTCTGCTAAGTTAAATAAAAGTGGAGCATTTTCTTTTTGTTTTGATTTTTTTACTTCTTTTACTATAGCTTTTTTATCTTTTAAAGAAATTATAAAATCTTTAGCATCATTTTCTTTTTTAAAACCTGTTTCGTTGTATAACTTTGGTGAATTATACATTTTAGACCCTTCAACAGACTTCCAGTCTGCTTTGAAGTTTCCATCTTCTTTCCCAAAAGTTCCTACTATTTTATAGTATTTTGTCTTTTTAAAGTTTCTTATTTCTCGCTCTCTTTCTACAACCATACCAAGTACACATGTCATAACACGTCCTACAGAAATAGAAACTTTCTCTTCTTCAAGTTCCTTTGCAAGCCTTTTACCATATATTATAGAAAGTAATCTAGAAAAGTTAATTCCTATCAAATAGTCTTCTTTTGCTCTTAAATATGCAGAATTTGATAAACTATCATACTCAGATAATTCCTTTGCTTCTTTAATTCCTCTATTTATTTCTTCTTCTGTTTGTGAATCTATCCATACTCTTCTTTTTTCTTTGCCTTTTACTCCAATTGCTTGGTCTACTAACCTATATATATATTCTCCTTCACGCCCAGAGTCTGTTGCTACATAAATTACTTCTACATCTTCTCTTGTTAAAATTCCCTTTATTATATTAAATTGATTTTGCACATTTGATATAACTTCGTACTTATATTCTTTTGGCATAAATGGTAAAGTGTCTAGTCTCCAAAACTTTAGTTTCTCATCATATTTTTCTGGATATGACATTGTAACTAAATGACCTACACACCATGTTATAATCCAATTTTCCGACTCCATATACCCATTTTGTCTTTTGGTATTTATTTTAAGCACCTTTGCAAATTCCATTGCTACAGATGGCTTTTCTGTTATTAGTACATTTTTTCCCAATTTAAAATGCATTCCTTTCTCTTTTTGTTTGTGAGATACTCGTAATTGTTTTTCCAAATCAATTGTTTCTTGTATAAAAACTATAAAGCAGTATATCATAACACATATTTTTATATCAAGTATAAACTTTGTCTTTCAAGGAAATTATACAAACTTATTGCTATTTTTTCTATTTACTAGTATACTACCTAGTGTACAATAATTATTTAGCAATTTTCTAAATAATTATTACTTAAATTTTTAACAATTACCATGCTCTTTTGCATAGTAGTTATTATTAATAAATAATAGTTTAATACATAAAGAAAGGATAGGTTTTACTATGAGTGAAGTTTTTGTTCCATCTAAAGATAAATTATATCCAGAAATATATATTGACAATTTTAGAGATTTTTTAAATTCTATTCACAAATATTCTTCAAAAACCGCATTTTGTTTTAAAGATTCTAAAACAAAAGAAATTACAAAAATAACTTATAAACAATATATTGATGACATTATTGGTTTTTCTACTAAACTTTTAGACTTAGGATTATATGGCAAAAGAATTGCAATTATAAGTCACAACAAATACCCTTGGCCTGTAAGCTATATGGCTATTCAAACTGGTGGTATGATTGGAGTTCCTTTGGATTATCAACTTCCTATTAATGAAATAGAACTTTCTTTAATTAGAAGTAATGCTGAAGCTGTTATTTTTGAAGAACATTTTATAGACACATTTAAAAAAATTAGAGAAAATGGAAAAACAAATATAAAACATTATATTTGTATGGATTTAGAAAAAGAAGAAGATAATATTTTATCTTTTTATAAATTAGTAGATGACGGTAAAAAACTAATTGCAAATGGCAATAACGATTTTTCTAAAATAAAAATAGATCCTAATAAAATGTCTGTTTTACTTTTTACATCAGGTACTACTGGTCAAAGTAAAATAGTAATGCTTTCTCAAAAAAATATTTGTTCAAATGTTTCTGCAATGACCACTTTAATAAAAATGCGTGATGATGATAATGTACTTTCATTTTTGCCATTGCACCATACTTTTGAATGTACAGCAACATTTTTATACTGTAACTTTACAGGTTGTAACATCTGCTATGCAGACAGTATTAAGCAAATTCCAAAAAATCTTTTAGAATATGATATATCTGGTGTTGTATGTGTACCAGCTCTTTTGGAAATTGTATACAGACAAGTTAATAGAACTATAAAATCAAAAGGCCTAACAATTCCTTTTAAAATATTAATGTGTGTTTCTAATTTTTTAAGGTTATTCCACATAGATATTAGAAGAAAAGCTTTTAAGTCAATATATGATAGTTTAGGACATAAATTGAGACTAATATTATATGGTGCTGCTGCAGTTGATAAAAAAGTAATAAAATTCTTTGAAAATATAGGAATTGCTGTTATCGGTGGATATGGTTTAACAGAAACATCCCCTGTTATTGCTTGTGAAAATGACAAATATAGAAATCCCGGCAGTGTTGGTTTTCCTCTATTTTGTGAAGAAGTTAAAATTGATTGCCCAGACAAAAATGGAAATGGTGAAATACTTGTAAAAGGTCCAAATGTAATGCTTGGTTATTATGAAAATGAAAATGCAACAAATGAAATTTTCGAAGATGGATGGCTTCATACAGGCGACATAGGTAGGTTTGATAAAAAAGGCTTTTTACATATTACTGGTAGAGTTAAAGATATGATAGTTTTAGACAATGGTAAAAAAATATTTCCTCATGAAATTGAAACCTTACTTAATAATTCAGATATAATTACAGAAAGTTTTGTTTATGCAAAAAAAGAAAATAAAAACCTAAAACTTGGTGTAAAATTAGTTTATTCTGAAGATAATGAATCATTAATAGGAAAAAGTAAAGATGAAATATTTAGTCTTCTGTCTGAAGAAGTAAAAAAGGTAAATAACGAAATACCTAAATATAAACATATTCAATATGTAACAATTACTACAACTCCTTTAATAAAAACAACTACACAAAAAATTAAAAGATTTGAAGAAATGAAACATATCGATGAATAAATTTTTTAATTATAATATATTCAATATTAAATGTTTAGTATTGAATATATTATAATTTATACCACCCTTTATCTATGCAAAGTATTATTTTACTTATAAATATTGACATTTTGTGGTATACTAGTGTAAAATTATGTGATATAGAGCGTTTTTACGCTTTATATATTTTATTAAATTACTAAAACGAAATGGGGAATAAAAATGAGTATTTATAGAACTCATACTTGTAATGAAATTAGTTTAGATGATGTTGGAAAACATGTAAAAGTTGCTGGATTTGTTGAAACAATACGTGACTTTGGTGGACTTGTATTTTTAGACATCCGCGATATGTATGGTGTTACACAAGTTGTTACATCTGGTAAAAGCGAGGATGTTGACTTTGCTTCAAGAATTCCAATTGAGTCTAGTGTTTCTGTTGAAGGTACGGTAAGAAAAAGAGACCCTGAAACAGTAAATGAAAAAATAAAAACAGGTCTTGTTGAAATTGCTATTGAAAAAATAGAAATTTTAGGAAAAAGAACTAAAGACCTTCCTTTTGAAGTTAATTCTAACCAAGAAGTTAGAGAAGATTTAAGACTTCAATACCGTTTTTTAGATTTAAGAAATACAAAATTAAAAGATAATTTAATGTTAAGAGCAAAAGTATTACAATATTTAAGAAGTCAAATGATTGAACAGGGCTTTTTAGAGGTTCAAACACCTGTACTTACAAGTTCTTCACCAGAAGGTGCTAGAGATTATTTAGTACCAAGTAGATTACACCCTGGAAAATTTTATGCTTTACCTCAAGCACCACAACAGTTTAAACAATTGCTTATGGTTTCTGGTATAGATAAATATTTCCAAATTGCACCATGCTTTAGAGATGAAGATGCAAGAGCAGATAGATGTCCTGGTGAGTTTTATCAATTAGATATGGAAATGTCATATGCTACCCAAGAAGATGTTTTTTCTGTAATAGAGCCTGTTATGTATAATACATTTAAAACATTTTCTAACAAAAAAGTAGCACAATACCCTTTCCCTAGAATTCCTTACCGTGAAGCTATGGTAAAATACGGAAGTGATAAACCAGATTTGAGAAACCCATTATTTATTATAGATTTAACAGACTTTTTCCAAAAATGTACTTTTAAACCATTTTATAATAAAGCTGTTAGAGCTATAAAAGTAACTGGTCATATGTCAAAAGGATTCCATGAAAAAATGCTTGAATTTGCAAAATCAATTGGTATGGGTGGTCTTGGATATCTAGAAGTACAAGAAGATTTCAGTTATAAAGGTCCAATAGATAAATTTATTCCAGATGACCTAAAGAAACAATTATTAGAACTAGCTGACTTAAAAGTTAATGATACTATATTCTTTATAGCAGATGATGAACCAATTGCAAATATCTTAGCTGGCCAAATTAGAACAGAACTTGGTAAAAGATTAAATTTAATAGATGAAAATGTATTTAGTTTTTGTTGGATAGTAGATTTTCCAATGTACGAACTAAATGAACATGGAAAATTAGATTTTTGTCACAATCCATTTTCAATGCCACAAGGTGGTTTAGAAGCTTTAAAAACTCAACAACCATTAGATATTTTAGCATATCAATATGACATTGTATGTAATGGTATAGAGCTTTCTTCTGGGGCAGTAAGAAATCATGACCCAGAAATAATGATAAAAGCATTTGAACTTGTAGGTTATAGTAAAGAACACATAGAAGAAAAATTTAGAGCATTATTTAATGCATTCCAATATGGTGCTCCTCCACATGCTGGTATTGCACCAGGTGTTGACAGAATGCTTATGTTATTAACAAATTCTGAAACTGTACGTGATGTTATAGCATTCCCTATGAATAGTAAATCTCAAGACTTGCTAATGGGTGCTCCAAACACAGTTACTAAAGAACAGTTACAAGATGTTCATATTAAATTAGACTTACCAGAACAAAAATAAAAAATTAAAAGGAAGAAATTTTTATAATTTCTTCCTTTTTGAATATATAGAATAATTTGTATAAATTTTACAATTTACACAAATTCGATATTCTCATAGTTTTTTTACTTTTCCTCTTACATATTCATACACCATAATTCCTGTAGCTACAGATGCATTTAAACTTTCCGTCTTGCCAAGCATTGGTATTTTTACCTTTTTGTCCGCTATTTCCTGAATTTCTTTTGATACTCCATTTGCTTCGTTTCCAATTACTATAATTTTATTTTTATATTCTAAATTATAAATACTTTCTTCTGTTTCCAAAGAAGTAACAACCACATCAAAATTATGTTTTTTTATTTCTTTTAAAATTTCTGCTAAATTTTCCGCTTCTATAATATTTACTCTAAATATTGCTCCCATTGTTGAACGTACTACTTTTGGATTGTATGGATCTGCACTATTTTTTGAAAGTATTATTTGTTTTAAATTTGCACTATCTACTGTTCTTAGTATTGTTCCTAAATTTCCTGGGTCTTGAATTCCATCTAATGCAACTATTATATCATCATTATAATCAATTTGTTCTGTTCCTTTTTTCTTTTCTATTACAGCCAATACTCCCTGAGGAGTTGTTACATCTGATATTGATAAAAATAGTTTTTTAGTAACATACAAACAATTATTTTTTGCAATATCATATAATAAGTTTTGTTCTAGTTTTACAGCATCATCACAGTCTTCGCAAATTACTATATACTTAATTTTTGCATTTTCTTCTATTGCCTCTTTTACTAACTTTATTCCTTCTATAATATAGCAATTTGTTTCTTCTCTATACTTTTTCTCTTTTAATTTCTTTATATATTTTATTGTTTCATTATCCTTGCTTGAAATAACTTGCATATTTCCTCCTTTCCATATGCTTTACTATATATTAATAAATTTTAATTTTATTTGTAGATATTTATTTACATTTGTAGTGAATGTACAATTAAAATCTTTTTTAGATATAAAATAATATATTTCAGTTTTACAATTTATCTATTTACATCTGTTTACTTATTTATATTGTCAGTTTCTTCTTNTTTATATTGTCAGTTTCTTCTTTCTTACACTCATATACTGCTCTTAAAAATTCTTTTACATCATCTACTACATTTTTTGCATTTTTCAAAGTTATATATGGTTCAATACCTGTAGAAAATTTAATTCTAATTCCATATCTTTGAATTAAGATATTTATCATGTTTTCTGGATAATTATTATCTTCAAAATAGAATACTATGTTTTCCATTCGTTGTGCAATTTTTGTAATAGAAGACTTTCTTGCAAGTTCTTTTATCCTTACAATTTCTATTAAGTTTTCCAATTCATCTGGCATTTTTCCATACCTATCTATAATCTCATCTATAACATTTTGTATATCTTCTTCTGTCCTACATAATGCAATATTTTGATATATTTCTATTTTTTGGCTACTATCTTTAATAAAATCATCTGGTATGTAACTTGAAATATTTAAGTCTATTTGTATATCTTTTTCTTCTTGTACTTGTATTCCCTGTGTTTCTTTCATAACTTCATCTAATAGTTTACAATATGTATCATATCCTACTTGCTCCATATGTCCATGCTGAACTTCTCCTAGCATACTTCCTGCTCCTCTTATTTCTAGGTCTCTCATTGCTATTTTAAAACCAGAGCCAAACTCAGTAAATTCCTTTATTGCTTTTAGCCTTTTGTCTGCAACCTCTGACAATAGTTTGTTGCGTTTATATGTAATATATGCATATGCCTGCTTATTACTTCTTCCAACTCTACCTCTTATTTGATATAGTTGTGATAATCCAAGTCTTTCAGCATTTTCTACAATTATTGTATTTGCATTTGGCATATCTATACCAGACTCTAAAATTGTTGTACAAACTAATACATCTATTTCTTTTGAAATAAATGCTTCCATAATTTCTTCTAATTCTTTACCTGTCATTTTACCATGTGCATAAGAAATTTTTGCTTCTGGTACAAGTTTTGCTACATCATTTGCTTTTTTAGCTATTTGCTCTACATTATTAAATAAGTAAAATACCTGTCCTCCTCTTTCAACCTCTTTCAAAATAGCTTCTCTTACAATTTCCTCATCATATTCTAACACATATGTTTGAACAGGTCTTCTATTTTGAGGTGGCTCATATATTACAGACATATCTCTTACACCTAATATAGACATATGAAGAGTTCTAGGTATTGGAGTTGCTGTCATAGTTAAGACATCTACACTATTTTTTAATTGTTTTATTTTCTCCTTATCTTTAACACCAAAACGTTGTTCCTCATCTATAATAAGAAGTCCTAAGTCTTTAAATTCAACATCTTTGCTAAGTAATCTATGTGTCCCAATAACTACATCTAATTCTCCTAATTTTAACTTCTTTATTACCTGTTCTTGCTCTTTTTTTGTTCTAAATCTATTTAATAAGTCTACTCTTATAGGAAATTCTTCCATCCTAGATTTAAATTCTTCATATTGTTGGTTAGCTAGTACAGTAGTTGGCACTAAATAGGCAACTTGCTTTTGATCCATAACTGCTTTAAATGCTGCTCTTATTGCAACTTCTGTCTTTCCATATCCAACATCACCACACAAGAGCCTATCCATTGGAACAGGTTTTTCCATGTCTTTTTTTACTTCTTCTATACATCTTAATTGGTCATCTGTTTCTTGGTATGGAAATCCGTCTTCAAACTGTTTTTGCCATGGAGTATCTTTTGAAAATTCAAAGCCTTTAACATGCTGTCTTTTAGCATATAATTCTACTAAATCTTTTGCAATTATCTCTAGATTTTTCTTAACTTTAGATTTTGTATTTTCCCATTCTTTCGTTCCAAGTTTATTTAGTTTTGGGGAAGTATCTCCACCACCAATATATTTTCTTACACTGTCTAAGCTATCTGTTGGAACATACAAAACATCATCATTTTTATATTTTATCTTAATATAATCTTTTGTTATCTTATCTGCTGTTGTAATAGTATTTACACCCATAAATTGACCAATACCGTGTAATTTGTGTACTACAAAATCTCCTTCTTTTAAGTCTGCAAATACTATTTTTTCACCTTGTTTAAATGCACTATTTTTATATTTTTTCTTTTTAACAGTTTCTTCAAAACTATTTGATAAATTAATTACAACTAATCTTAAATCATAATTCTGAAAACCAGCAGAAAATGCTCCAAGAGTAACTATAATTTCCCCAGGATTTACACTTTTTATCTCTTTTTCATATTTATAATTAACTTCTCTTTCCTTTAAAAGTTCACACACTTTTTCGGATGTAGTTTCATTTCCACCTAATATTATAACCCTATTTTTCTTTGCATATTCATTTAAATCTGTTATAAGCAAATCTATTTCTGATTTATAATAATTTATTTCTCTTGTTGTAAAGCTAAATTTTAGAATATTCTTTATTATGTCATTTTGTTCTAAGTATATTATTTGCTTTTTTGAATAGTCATATTCATAATTACTAACATTTTTTATAGACTCAGGAACT
>FR901477.1:143-43339 GCA_000438355.1 Clostridium sp. CAG:273 | reverse complement strand
TTATAGACTCAGGAACTATTCTTTCCTTTTCTACCAAAGATTTAATTAAATTATTATTTTCTATTATAATATTTTCTTTTCTTTGTTGTATTTTGGAATTTTCATCTATAAAAATTAAGTATTTATCTGATAAATAATCTAAAAAATACTCCTGCTTATCATAAAATTCATTAAAGTATTTGTCTATTTTGCTTATATTTTCTCCATTTTTTATTAATTCAATGTCTTCATCTACATTGCTATAATTCTCCTCTATTTTCTTTATAGCATTATAAATATTTTGAACTATAAATTCATGTGCAGGAAATATTGTAATATTTTGTATCATCTCTGTAGACCTTTGTGAATCTATTTTAAAATATCTAATAGAGTCTACTTCATCTCCCCAAAACTCAATTCTAACTCCTATTTTGTTAGAAAGACCAACATCTACAATTCCGCCACGTATACTAAACTGTCCTTGACCTTCTATTAAGTTAGTTCTTTCATATCCAAGTTTTACAAAAGTTTGCTTTAAATTTTCTATTGAATATGTTTCCCCAATCTTAAAGTCTACAATATTCTCATAAAGTTCTTCTTTGCTAATCATTTTTTGCATAGCAGCTTCTATTGTTGTAACTATTATGATAGGTTCTTTTGATTTTTCTTGCAATATAATTTTATTTAAAACTGCAATTCTTTCATATGGAAGGTCTTTACTTTCTGCAATATAATCATATGGCGCAATTTCTCTTTTAGGTAAAAAATACACTTGTTTAAAAAAGTACTTTAAATCTTTTACTAGTTTTTTTGCTTGAATCTCATTATATGTAAGTACACAAATTTTTCTTTTTGTACTTTCCAAAATAGAAGATATTATACTTACTTTAGACACGTCAGATAAGCCCGATATTGCTATCGGACTTATTTTTTCATTTACATTTTCTACTACTTCTTTAAACTTTTCATTTTCTTGTAAGCTAGCAATTAAATAATTCATTTGCATTATTTAGTAACTCCAATTTTCTTAAACTCTTCTGCTCTTTTTACTTTTTGTGTTGTTGTTTTTATTAAAGGTTCATCTGTAACTTGAATTTCCTTAATATGTTTATATTCTGGCATTTGAGTATTTATCTTTTCTTTTATTTCTTGCCATATTATATCTTTATATTCGTTTTCTTTTTTATCTGGATATAACTCATTCATAATTTCTTTGCTATAAACTATTTTTGCAGAAATTACATAGTCTTTATCCTTATCTGGTCTTCCATAAACCATATTTTCTGCCACAAATGGCAATTTACTAATTAAAAATTCTATTTCTTGTGGATATACATTTTTACCATTTTTAAGTACAATTACATCTTTTTTTCTGCCCGTTAAAAATAAAAATCCATCTTTGTCTAAATAACCTAAGTCACCTGTATAAAACCAACCATCTTTTAATACTTTATTTGTTTCTTCCTCATTTTCATAATATCCAAGCATTATATTTGGACCTTTTACAACAACTTCCCCTATTCCTTCTTCGTTAGGACTATCTATTTTTACTTCTTCATTTATCATAACTAATCCAGCAGCACCTGGGCTTTTTTTGTAATCTGCTTCTGCAGATATAACAGGAGATGTTTCTGTTAGCCCATAACCTTGAATTGTTGAGATTCCAAAACTATTTAATCCTACTATAGTAGCTTTATCTGCTGGTGCTCCTCCATGTATTACTAGCCTTATTTTTCCTCCAAGATTATCTATTATTTGTTTATAAACTTTTTTTCTTAAATCTATATGTACTTTAGCTAAGCCATTTGTAATTGGTTTCATAAAGTTAATTAGTTTTTCTTTTCCTTGTGCCTTTATTCCTTTATTTATTTTTTTATAAACAATATCTAGCATTAATGGAACTGTTATAAATACAGTAATTCCATAATCTTTTAAATTGTCTACAACATATCTTAAGCCATCACAAAATGCTACTGTTGCACCACAGTATAAACAACCGTAAAGAAATGTTATTGTACATTCAAATGTATGGTGAATTGGTAAAAATGAAAGTAGTACATCTGTGTCATACATTGAAACAAAATATGGCATTGCATTAATATTACTGCAAACATTATATTGTGATAGCATAACAGCTTTTGCAGCAGCTGTTGTTCCTGATGTAAATAACATAATAGACATTTTCTTATTATCTATTTTAATGCTGTCATATCTATTATCTTCATTATTTACTAACTCTTCCCCTTTTTGCATTAATTCACTATATTTAATAACATTTGCACTTTCAATATCATCCATACAAATATAATACTGTAAATTTGACTTATTTTCTTTTCTTATTTCCTCAAATACATCTACATATTTTTTGTCAAAAACTACTGCATCTGCCTTGCTTCTTTTAATAAGAGACTTTATTTCTGTATCTGGTAAAGCCTTATCTAAAGGTACTATTACCATATCTCCAGATACTACTGCCATATAAGTTACACACCAACTGTAACTATTGTTACCTATTACTGCAACTCTTTTCCCCTCTAATCCCATATTTAAAAATATAGTTGATAATTTTTTAGCATCTTTTTTAAATTGATTAAAAGTTTTTACTATAATCTCAGAATTCTTATCTGTAGCATCTTTTTTATATTCAAAAGCTATTTTATCTCCGTATTTTTCTGCTGCTCTATCTAATAACTGTCTAAGATCTTGAATTTTTCCAATTTCATGACCTTTGGTTGGTTTTAATTTCTTACTCATTTAACTTCTCTCTCCTTACTAAAATATGCTTAGCTTAAATTTTATAATATTTCTTACTTTTATTTCGTCATCATTATAACATACTATTACTTTAAAGTAAATTATTTATTTTTTCATATACATATTTTTTACTTTTATAATTTGTAGCTTTATATATACTTTTATACATTATGTATTTATTTTTCTATCTCCTCACATTAGTAAGATTTTTCCATTAATATATATAATTAGCATACTTTAAAAGAACTAGAAAAATATTAAAAATATTTTTCTAGTTCTTTTCTATAACCATTCTCCATATTTTTTTATGTATATCTTTTTTACAAAAGATGCTAACATGCAATATAAGAATGAAACTCCCAATATAACCACTATATATATAAGAGGTATTGGAACAAGCCCTATAATAGAGCCCAGTGGAGTAAATGGTATTAATAAAGTAACTATACTAATTAAAATTGTTGTTGCATATACAGCAATTGATGCATGCGTTTCTAAAAATGGCCTCTTGCTACTTCTTATTACATGTAAACCCATCATTGTAGAAACAATGCCATAACAAAACCACGTTGTTTGAAAAAGCGCTGCCGTTCTTATTCCAAATGCAAACCATAATAATGCAAATACAACTAAATCAAATATTGAACTGGTTGGTCCCATATAATACATAAATTTCTTTATGCTTTTCATGTCCCATTTTCTTGGCTTTTGTATATATTCTTTATCTACATTATCATATGGAAGTGAAAGCTGGCCTAAGTCATAAAGTAAACTTTGTACTAAAAGTTGAATTGGTGTTAATGGAAAAAACGGTAATAGCAAACTTGCAATCATAACAGATATTACCTCTCCAAAATTAGAACTTACCGCAATTTTTATATATTTCAATAAGTTGCCGAAAGTCTTTCTTCCTTCAATAACTCCATCTGTTAAAACATTTAAATTTTTCCTTAAAAGAATTATATCTGCCGTTTCTTTTGTTATATCTACTGCTGTATCTACAGAAACTCCTACCTCTGCACTATTTAGTGATGGTGCGTCATTTATTCCATCTCCCATGTATCCAACTACATTTCCAGCCTTTTCTAAAGTCTGCACTATTCTAGATTTTTGTATAGGAGATAATTTCGCAAATACATTTGTCTTTTTTAATAACCTTTGTAATGCTGTGTCTGATAATTTTTCTATTTGGCTACCTAAAACTATTCTATCTGTGTTAATATCAACTTCTTTACATATTGCTTTTGTAACATATTCATTGTCTCCTGTAAGAACTATAACACGTATTCCATCTTTATTAAGTCTTTTTATTTCTTCTTTAGCACTTGATTTTGGTGGATCCAAAAATCCTACAAAGCCAACAAGTGTCATTTTGTTTTCATCTTTTACCGTATAATCTTCTTGTTCTATCATAATTGTTTTTTTACAAATTGCAATTATTCTTAGGCCATCTTGGTTTAAATTTTTAGCAATTTCTTCTAGTCTTCTTCTGTCTTCTAATTTCATAGAAGACACTTGTCCTTTGTATTCCATTGATATACATTTAGAAAGTATTTCTTCTACTGCTCCTTTTGTAATCATTGTTTTTTGGTCTCCATTAGAAACAATTACAGAAAGACATCTTCTTGAAAAGTCAAAAGGAATTTCGTCTATTCTTTTATATTCTTTTGAAATTTTATATAATTTCTCTTGTTTTATCTTCTTTACAATTGCTTTATCTATACTACCTTCTAGTCCATTTTGAAAATAAGCATTTATAAAAGCATATTTTAAGACTTCTTCATCTTCTTCTCCATTTATATTCAAATATTTCTCAAGTACAATTTTATCTTGTGTTAATGTTCCTGTTTTATCTGTACATAATATATTCATTGCACCAAAAGATTGAATACTATTCAGTTTTTTTACAATTGTCTCCTTTTTTGCCATGTTTACTGCACCTTTTGCTAAACTTGATGACAATATAACTGGTAAAAGAAGTGGTGTTATAGCAATTGCAATTGCTACTGCAAATGTAAATGCTACTAGAGTATCATGTTTAATACTATTTATAAAAAATGCTACTCCAATAAATATTAACATAAACCTAATAAGTAATTTACTCACACTATCTATACCATTTTCAAAACTGGTTTTTGGCTTTCCTATTTGTATTGTATGAGCAACCTTTCCAAAGTATGTATTATCTGCTATTTTTAAAACAATGCCTTTTCCTGTACCACTCATTACATTTGTTCCCATAAAACAAATTGTATCTATATCTGTTATATCTTCTATTTGGCTTTCAGTTTTATTTTCAGAAATAACATTTTTTCTTACAGCATCAGATTCTCCTGTTAAAGATGACTGAACTAAAAATAAATCATTTGCTTCAATTATTTTTAAATCTGCTGGTATCAAGTCACCTGCTGAAAGTTTTATAACATCTCCTATTGTCACTTGGTCAAGTGGTATCTTTTCTTCTTTTCCATTTCTTATTACTGTAGTTTTAACAGAAACCATCTTTTTTAGTTTTTCTGCTGCTTTATTTGATTTATATACTTCAAAAAATTCTAAAAAAGAACTTATAACAATTAAAACAAGTATCACTATAATGTTCGCATAACTTGGTACTTCTGGCAAAACTACATCTGTATAAATAAGAAGTAATGTAATTGAAAGCAAAATTATATTAAAAGAACTAAATAAGCTCTTCAATAAAAAGTGATACCATTTTTTAGGTTTAGATTGTTTTATTATATTTAAACCATACTTAGTTTTATTTTCTTCTACTTGGCCTTTTGTTAGACCTCTTTCACTAAAATTATGTATTTTTAAAAACTCATCTACTGAATATATACAATCTTTTTTATATGTTTCATAAACATCCTTATTTTCTTCATTTGTAGCCATTTTTTCATAATTATAAGATATCTAATAATTTTTAAATATCTTATATTCTCCTTTCTTTGTTTCTCTTTTGTTATTTTAACATTATTCATTCAATATGTTAATAAAAATTTATAAATTAATAGATTATTTTATTCTACCTTTCTGTCCCCTCTATAATTTTCCTGTTTACCACATATTCTCTCATATTCTTTACACTTTATTTTATATTCCAATTGTTGAGTTAAATATCTATAATACATATATGCCTGCTCATATTGAACAACAGGATTAAACATTGCACCATCACCCATCATAGGGTCATATCCCATATCATAGTTCATATATGGTGGATATCCAAAATTATTCATATCCATATTTTTATCCATAAGAAAATCCATTCCTTTCATTTTATACTAGCTTTAATATATAAAATATATATTCTATAATCTTTAAAATATTACATCTTTTTAGTTTGCAAAGTCTTTTTTAAAAAAATCTTTACTATAAAACATACTAAAATACACAAAATTATAATTAAGCAAAAAGAAGTGATAAGTTCTATATTTACATTTTGTACATTTATATTAGGAAAAAAATTAATTATTAAAAATACATATATACTTGCAAATATTCCTTGTAAAAACTTTCCTATTACATATTTTTTTATAGATAAATCTGTTTTTGCTACAATACTAGAAACTTGTAATAATATAGATATTCCACCAAATCCAAGTAAAAAAGCAGAAATTATAATACTTAAATTGTAATTTACAATTGCTGTTTCGCTTACAAGTTTTAATCCATTTGTAAGTTCTATAATACCTGCTAATATAGGTTTAGTAAATTCAAAATTCATTCCAAAATTTGTTAAAACAGGTGAAATAAATTTAGAAATCATATCTAAAATATAGCTATTATTTAATATAGAAATTATTATAGAGAATATTACCACAAATCCACCAATTATAAGTATTGTGCTAATTGCATTTTTTATGCTATCTCCTAAAATTCCTCCTAAAGTTTTTTCTTCACTATTTCTATTTTTTACATTATATCTATCCCATTTTATATTTTCATTTTTTTTAGTAAATCCAAATAAAACTCCAACTGTAATACATGCCAATATATGAGTAATAAGCAGAATAATTCCAATAGTTTGATTTCCAAATAAACTTATTCCAACTGTTCCTATTATAAACAAAGGCCCAGAATTATTAGTAAAAGCAAGCATTCTTTCTCCTTCATCTTTTGTACAAAGCCCTTTTTCTCTTAAATGACATACAATTTTTGCACCTACTGGATATCCACTAATCATTCCCATTAAGAAAGCATATGCACCTTCTCCTGGTACTTTAAAAATAGGTCTCATAAACTTATTTAGGTATTTTCCAAGCATTGGAATAAAATTAGTATTATTCAGAAGTTCTGTCGCTACAAAAAATGGAAAAAGAGTAGGTACAACAGAATTTGCCCACAGAAAAAGCCCTTCTTTTGCAGAAGCTAAATTGGTATTTGAAAACAATACTAAACACAAAATAAAACTACAAAAAATTATAATATATAATTTATTTTTTAAGGAAAATGTAACACATCTAAATTTTTTGTTATTCATATAATCACCTATTTTTATATCAATAATATACATTTATTATTAAATATGCACATCTTGCTTTATTTATGCAAAAAGGAAGGTCACTTATCGTGACCTTCCTTTGGCTCCTCAATCGTACAAATCATTATCTTCTTTGGACATTTCTTCATCTAATTTGATTTCTTCAATCAACATCTTCAACCTTTTTACATTATATTTTTCTAGTTCATCTCCATCTCTTATCGACAGTTCCAAGCAAAATAAATTATAAAAAAATATTTTGTATTGCTTTTGTGTATAAATCGTGATACAATGAATATAATAATCCTATGGAGGTGATTAAAATGGCTAAAACTGATACTTTGCATATAAGAATTGAACCATCTGTAAAAGCAAGAGCAGAGCAAACTTTAAATGATTTAGGTTTATCTATTACAGAAGCAGTTAATGTATTTTTAAATCAAGTCATTTTACACAATGGTATTCCCTTTAAAATTGAAAAGCCAAAATATAATAAAGAAACTATTCAAGCAATGGAGGACGTTAAAAACGGAAAAAATCTAAGTAAAACTTTTGATAGTGTGGATGAAATGTTTGAGGAGTTGGATAAATAGTGCTAAAAGTAAAATATTCTAATCAATTTAAGAAAGACTATAAATTAATAAAAAAAAGAGGCTATAATATTGATTTTTTGAAACAAACTATTCAATTAATTGCAGCAGAGAAGCCTCTTTCTCCAAAATATAAAGAGCACTATCTTACTGGAAATTATAAACGATTTTCGAGAGTGTCATATACAACCTGATTGGCTCTTAATTTATAAAGTTGAAAATAATGAATTAACTTTAACAGTATCAAGAACTGGTACTCATTCTGATTTATTTTAAATTGAACTCTATCTTAAACTGAGTCGGGAATAGAAAAAATAAGGTGTTTCAAAAGCTTTGAAACACCTTATTTTTAGCCATTTTCTAAAACTTTGGTAGCGACGATGTGATTCGAACACATGACCCTTCGGGTATGAACCGAATGCTCTAGCCAACTGAGCTACGTCGCCATATCACGTAAGTAATATTATACTTTCATAATTATAATTTGTCAAGAAAATTTAAAAATTTCTTGACAAATTATTTTTAAAAATTGCATTTAATTTTTCAATTAATCCAATTTATTTTAATTTTAATCTTATTAATTTTTGTACTTATTATATTTTATTAATATAATTCTATTTAATGTATTATTTCACTATCGTCAACTTGTTTAGGTTTTCTCCCTCTAGTAGTTTCAGTAGCAGCATTTTGTTTCTTTATATTATTTTCTTGCTCTTTTACTGTTTTTTCTGTATTAATTGTTTGTCCTTTTATTGTATTTCCTTTAATAGAACCATCTTCATGTACTGCTAATTTTTCTGCAAGTTGAGAACGCTTTGTTGGTTTTTCTTCCCATAATTGTTCTTGAGCTTTTTCTAAGTCTGATACACGTCCATTTTTTGAAGTCATAAGCTCATCTTTTACATCTTCTGGGAAATCATTTTCATTTTCATCATCTATGTCTGGTCCTAAGTCTTCATTCCAAAACCTATTAAATCCATTTTTTATTTTTTCTAAAATACTCATATTTTTTTCTATAACTAAAAAGTTATATACCTTCCCTTCATATTAAAACACTATATTTAGTTTAACATAACATGGAGTATTTGTCAATACAGCATTTCCCAGTTTTTGCTATTTTTCTATATTTAATAAGATTTTGATTTAATCTGTACCCTATTTGTAAATTAGTAAAATATGACTCTATTCATAACTTTTTAGTTCATATAATCTCTTAACTTTTTACTTCTACTTGGATGTCTTAACTTTCTTAATGCCTTTGCTTCTATTTGTCTTATTCTTTCACGAGTTACATTAAATTCTTTTCCTACTTCTTCAAGGGTTCTTGCTTTTCCATCTTCTAACCCAAATCTTAATCTTAATACTTTTGCTTCTCTAGATGTTAATGTTCCCATAACATCGTTTAATTGTTCTTTAAGCATAGTATATGCCGCTGAGTCTTGTGGTGCTGGACTGTCATCATCTTGAATAAAGTCCCCTAAGTGGCTGTCATCTTCCTCTCCTATAGGTGTTTCTAAAGATACAGGATCTTGTGCTATTTTTTGTATTTCCATTACTTTTTCTACTGGAATTTCCATCTCTTCTGCAATCTCTTCTGGAGTAGGTTCACGACCATTTTTTTGTAATAAATGTCTTGATGTTCTTATTAATTTATTTATTGTTTCTACCATATGAACTGGAATTCTTATAGTTCTTGCTTGATCTGCTATAGCTCTTGTTATGGCTTGTCTTATCCACCAAGTTGCATATGTGCTAAATTTATATCCTTTAGTATAATCAAACTTTTCTACTGCTTTTATTAATCCCATATTTCCTTCTTGTATTAAATCTAAGAAAAGCATTCCTCTTCCAACATATTTTTTAGCAATACTTACAACTAATCTTAAATTTGATTCTGCAAGTTTTTGCTTCGCTTCTTCGTCACCTGTTAATATTTTCTTAGCTAAATCTAGTTCCTCGTCATATGTTAATAAAGGAATTTTTCCTATTTCTCTTAAATACATTCTTACAGGGTCATCTATACTAACCCCATCCATATTGGTAAGATCTACATCTTCTACCTTTATATTTTCCATTTCTTCTAAATCATCAATGTCTGGCTCTATATCTAAGTCATCACTATCTTTTATATCTACACCTAAATCTTCAAAAGTATCGAAAATCTTATCAAGTTGCTCTGGATTTGTATCTTGTAATTCGTTTGCAAGTTCTCCATAAGTAATTTTACCATTTTCTTTTGCCCTTTTTATTATATTCATTACCTTTTCTTGTTCTTCTTTTTTGATATTATTATTTTTACTCTCTAAGTTTGATTTTTTATTGCTATCTAAAGCAACTTCCTTTTTATTATTTTCTTTTTCCATTACATTATCTTCCTTTTTAGCAATATCTTTTTTCTTTTTATCTTTTTTTATAATTTCTTCTTCACTTTTTACAACTTCTTCTACTTTATTTTCTTTCTTCTCCATATTATACCTCCTATTTCATTTTCGCCAGTTGTATAATAACATTATTTAACTCTTTTTCAAGCAATTTTCCCTCTTCTGATGTATTCACATTTTCTAATTCCTTTAAAATACTATTTCTTCTATTTACTAAACTTTCTTTTTTATAAATAGCAATAACATCATCTATAGCTTTATCTACATCCGAAATTTCAAAATCATATGACATTATCTCTGATAAATGGTTAATTATTTTAGAGTCTTCAAACCAATTCATAACATCATTAGTATTAATATTACCTTTTTCTAAGTGCTCATACAATTTTTTTATAATATTTTTGTTTATTTCGTTTTTAAAATTATCTATTGATATACTTTTTAACTTATTATAACTATTTTCTGGATAATTTATTAAAAGATAAATTACCATATTTTCTCTTTTTATAGTTGCTTCATCCACTTTTTGCACAGTTTCTTCCACAATCTTGGTTTTAGCTGGCCTTTGTAAAACTTTTGCTCCAACATTATTAGAATATATTAATTTATTTATTTCTGCTTGTATTGCTTCTTTTGAAATTTCATAATCTTTTGATATTTTATCTATGTAAATTTCTCTTTCAACACTATTATTTATTTTTGAAAGTAATTTAGCTATTTGATTCAAAAATTTTATTTTATCATTAACATTTTCTATATCTAATTCTTTTTTTAAAACTTTAACTTTAAATTCTACTAAAGATATTGCTCTATCCATATAATATTTAAATTTATCTGGACCATATTTTACTACAAATTCATCTGGATCTTTTGCACCTTGTATTTGTAAAACTCTAATGTCACAACCTAAATCTTGTAAAATATCCATTCCTCTTATAATAGCAGCTTGTCCAGCACCATCTGCATCATATCCAAGTATTACTTGCTCACAGCTCCTTCTTAAAAGCCTTCCTTGTGCTTCTGTAAGTGCTGTTCCAAGTGATGCTACTACATTAGTAATGCCTCTTTGATATAAAGAAATTGTATCCATATATCCTTCTACTATTAAAATTTTTTTACAGTCACTCTTTTTTGCAACATTTAATCCAAACAAGTGCCTTCCTTTACTATAGACAATATTCTCTGGTGAATTTATATATTTAGGTTTGCTATCGTCTAAAACTCTTCCTCCAAATGCAATTACTCTATCTCTAACATCTTTAATTGGAAACATTAATCTATTTCTAAATTTATCTATAAATCCTCCATTTTTTCCTCTTGAAACTAAACATGATGCCAAAATTTCCTCATCTGTAAAGCCTTTATCTTTTAAAAATTTATATGTGTCATCATAATTTCCAGAATACCCTATGGAAAATGCCTTTAAAGTTTTATTATCTAAACGTCTTTTCTTTACATATTCTTGAGCTAACTTAGATGTTGGTTTATACAAATTTTCGTGATAAAATTCTGCAACTGCTGCATTTATTTCATAAACTCTTGATTTTAAATGTAAAGTTTTGTCGTCTTCGTTATTATTTAATGTAGGAAGTGTAATACCTGCTCTATTTGCAAGCATTTCCATTGTTTCCATAAAAGATATATTCTCTATTTTGCTTACAAAATGTATAACATTTCCTCCTACTCCACAACCAAAACAATGAAATATTTGTTTGTCTGGAGAAACAGAAAAAGAAGGTGACTTTTCTTTATGAAATGGACATAACCCAAAAAAGTTTCTTCCACTTCTTTTTAAAGTCACATACTGAGAAATTACATCTACTATATCATTACTACTTTTAACTTCTTCTATAACTTCATCACTATATCTAAACAATTTTATTTACCTTTCTTCATATATTAATATTATTCGACATAAAATAATTAAATCCTTCTATGCAATTTAATTTACATAAAAGAATTGATATTTTACAAAATATTACATTAAAAAGCACCTCCGTTAAGATTGCCATAATATTTACTATGGTTACTAAACGTGGTGCATTTTTGTAATATATTTTATACATTTGTTGTTCCGTCATTGTTAAATGGAATAAATTTATTTACAACATTATTATTTAAGTTTGTTTCTTCATGAGGTAATTTATATTCGTCGAAAGATACATTTATTTTATTGTCTATTAATTGCTCTACTTCTTCTGCTGAAGCATGTTCTGCTAAAACTAACTCACTAATTAAAATTTGTTTAGCATTTGAGAACATTTTCTTTTCTCCTGTAGATAAGCTACCTTTTTCTTTTTGCTTAAAAGCGAGATTTCTTACTACGTCTGCAACTTCATATACATCTCCACTTTTCATTTTATCCATATTGTCTCTATATCTTTTATTCCAATTTTGAGACATTTCTGTTTCGTTATGTTCTAAAACTGCTATAACTTTACTTGCCTCTTCTTTATTTATAACACTTCTAACTCCAATTTGTTCTGCTTTTTCTGTTGGAACCATTACCTTAACTTCACCAGGCATTTTTATTACGTAATACGATTGCTCCTCTCCTAATATGTTTTTATTTTCTATTGCATCTATTGTTCCAGCTCCATGCATTGGATATACAATTTTATCTCCTACATTAAACATGTAAGTATCAGCTCCTTTCAACGTTTTTCATAATATTTTGTTGAGTTAGGAAGGTTATTCTTTCTTTTCAACTACACTTCTATTATACTATAAAAAATGGCAAAAGTCAAAACTTTTACCATCTATTTTTACTTTTTCTTGTATTAATCTTACAATTTATTTTAGTTTTACAAACTATATTTTACTTTTACAATTTACCATAATTTATACTTTTCTAATTATAGTTTGTCTTTATAATTTATCTATATATAATTGATAATTGTGTTAAATTTTTATTTACTTGTTGAACCAAATCCTCCTTTTCTTATTCCTTCTGCATTGTCTCCATCTATCATTAAATATTTTTGGAAAATGGCTTGTGCTACTGCTTCTCCTTTTTTTATTATAACATCTTCGTCTTTAATATTAATACATTGAACAAATATATGTCCATCATTATCTTCATTACCATAATAATCTTTATCTATAACTCCCATGCTATGAGGAAATAAAATTCCTTGTTTTTTTGGTCCAGAACTTCTTGGTACTATTATTAATACTTCGTCTGGCATCATATAAGCTTTTAAGCCTGTTTTTATTAAAGTTGGTTTCATTCCCATTTTAAATGCTGGTATAACAGTATCTTCTGCTGCTTCTAAATCATATGCTGCAGAATATTTTGTTTTTCTTTCTGGCAAATTAATATTTTTATCTTCAAATCCTTTTGCTATTTCAAATCCTCTTACTTTTTCCATTATTTTCTTCCTTTCTTATTCTAATTTTCTTTATTATATTATAACAAATTTAAAAAGTCATTAGTTTTTTATACTTTTTCACCCTTTTCACATTTTTTTATATTCTACATAAAATATAATAGCAAATTTAATCAAAGGAATGGTAAAACTTATGAAAACTTCTTTAAATACAATAGCTTTAAATACTCCTGTAAAAATTAAATACTTAAACTGTTCTGGATCAATAAAAAGACGATTATTAGATTTAGGATTGATAGAAGGTTCTACTATTGTTCCAATTTTAAAAAGTCCTGCTGGAGAACTTACAGCTTATGAAATACATGGAACTGTTATTGCTATTAGAATGGAAGATGCTAAAAATATTATTGTTATAATTTAATAATATTTCATTAATATGATATTACAATTTTAAATTAATTTTTTGCGTTTTATTATATAAGCACATTAACTAAGATTATTCATAAAATATATATCCCACTACATTTTTATATATGAAAGATAAATATATTAAAAATAATCTTAGGTAATTTAAGTAAATTATCTTTTAACTACAAGGAGGAACTATGTTATCTAAACTAATCCAAAAAAAGAACATTTTACATAATTACACAATTGCATTAGCTGGAAATCCTAATGTTGGCAAATCTACTATTTTTAATGGCTTAACTGGATTACACCAACATACAGGTAATTGGCCTGGAAAAACTGTTGAAAATGCTAGTGGTATATGTTCTTTCAAAAACCAAAATTATTTATTAGTAGATTTACCTGGTACATATTCTTTAATGTCACACTCTGAAGAAGAGGAAATTGCACGAAATTTTATATGTTTTGGAAAATCTAATGCACTTTTAATTGTTGTAGATGCTACATGTTTAGAAAGGAACTTAAACTTAGTTTATCAAGCTTTAGAAATAACACCTAATGTTATTTTATGCGTTAATTTACTTGATGAAGCTAAAAGAAAAGGAATTGACGTAAATCTAAAATTGCTTTCAGAACGCTTAGGAATTCCTGTTGTTGGTACAATTGCCAAAAATAAAAAAACTCTAAAAATGTTAATTCAAGAAATTGAAAATATCTGTACAAAAAAAACTACAAATACTCCTACAAAATTAAATTATGGTGCCGCTATTGAGGAAAGTATTTATATTTTAGAGCCTCTTGTCTCTAATTTGTTAAATGATGAAAATAAATATTTAGCTCGATGGATTTCTATAAAATTAATAGAAGGGGATAAAAAAATTTTATCTTCTATTAGTGAAAATTTAGACATAGATTTATCATCAAGTTTAATACAAGATGCTTTAATTAAGGCCTATTCTAGATTAGAAAAAAGTAATATTTCGAAAGAAAATTTTAATGATAAAGTTATTACTGAAATATTCTTTAATGCTGAAATGCTTTCAAAATTAGTTTGCAAACATAACAAGGAAAATTATAATAGTACAGATAGAAAAATAGATAAAATATTAACTTCAAAAAAATTTGGCATATCTATTATGATTTTATTTTTAGGTTTAATATTTTGGCTTACTATTGTTGGTGCAAACTACCCTTCTGAACTTTTGTCTAAATTTTTTGCTTTTATACAAGAAAAAATATTAATATTTTTTAACTATATACATTGTCCTAATTGGCTTACTAGTTTGCTTGTAGATGGAATTTACTCTACATTAACCTGTGTTATTGCAGTTATGCTCCCACCTATGGCTATATTTTTCCCATTATTTACTATTTTAGAAGATTTGGGATATTTACCTAGAATTGCTTTTAACTTAGACAAATTTTTCAAGAAAGCTTGTGCTTCTGGAAAGCAGGCTCTTACTATGTGCATGGGTTTTGGCTGTAATGCAGCCGGCGTTGTTGGTACAAAAATAATAGACTCACCAAGAGAAAAGTTAATTGCTATATTAACTAACTGTTTTGTTCCTTGTAATGGTCGTTTTCCATTTTTAATAACAATAGCTACTATATTTTTTGGAGGAATTACTGGTGGTTTTTCATCATCAATAATAGCTACAATTGTAGTCTTATTTGTAATTGTGTTAGGTGTATTCATGACTCTTTTTGTGTCTAAGATTCTTTCTAAAACAATATTAAAAGGAATTCCTTTTTCCTTTACACTAGAACTTCCTCCTTATAGAAAGCCTAAAATTTTTGAAACTATCGTAAGGTCAATATTTGATAAAACTATTCTTGTATTGGGTAGAGCTATAGCCATAGCAGCTCCAGCGGGGCTTGTAATATGGTTATTTGCAAATATTCAAATAAATGACATAAGTATATTAACATATGTCGCTAACTTTTTTGACCCTTTTGGAAAACTTTTAGGTTTAGATGGATATATAATTACCGCATTTTTACTTGGTCTACCTGCAAATGAAATTGTTCTGCCAATTATCTTAATGAGTTATGCTAAAACAGGAACATTACTACATCTAGAAAATCTAGAAAATATTTCTCAAATTCTGTTAAATAATGGTTGGACTTTACTTACAGCAATTAATATAATGATTATGTCATTAATGCATTTTCCATGCGGAACTACTTTAATGACAATAAAAAAAGAAACTGGCAGTTTAAAATACACAATACTTGCATTTTTAATTCCTACTGTTTGTGGAATTATCTTATGCTTATTAACAACTGCTACTTGGAATATTTTTCAAACAATTTCACTTACCTAATGCTGTAAAAAATTTCTAAAATAAATTATTAAAACAATATAATAAATGAATTACAAGTTAAACAATTTATCCTATTTAATTATTGACTTTTTACAAATAATGATATATTATTTTCAAAGTGAGAATAGTTCTCAAATTTATTGTAGGAGGAATTAACATGGAATTAAAAGGTTCAAGAACTGAAGCTAATTTAAAAGCAGCTTTTTCAGGAGAGTCAGAAGCAAGAAACAAATACACATATTTTGCTAGTGTAGCAAAAAAAGAAGGATATGAACAAATTGCAGCTATATTTTTAGAAACTGCAGAAAATGAAAAAGAGCATGCAAAGATTCATTTTAAATATTTAAGTGGAATTGGAAATACAATGGAAAATTTACATTCTGCAGCAGCTGGTGAAAACTATGAATGGACAGATATGTATGAAAACTTTGCTAAAGTTGCAGATGAAGAAGGCTTTACTGAAATAGCTGCTAAATTTAGAGGAATAGCAGAAGTTGAAAAACACCATGAAGAAAGATATAGAAAATTAATAGACAATTTAGGTAATGGTGAAGTATTTAAAAAAGGAAGTATAACTGTATGGAAATGTAGAAACTGTGGACATATTCATGTAGGAACAGAAGCTCCAGAGGTTTGCCCAGTTTGCAATCATCCACAAGCTTTCTTTGAAGTAAACGCAGAAAATTATTAATTATAAACATTTATAACAAATTTGCTATTTTTAGTTAAAAAAACTGGAGTATACACAATAATTTGTGTGAAGTAAAAAACTTCTTATAATAGTATATCGAATATTTGTGTGAAGCTTCAAAAAACCTTTTTAGAGCACATCGAAAAATTTGTGTAAAGTTAAAAAAAAACCTTCTTATGATAAAATAAAAATATCATAAAAAGGTTTTTTATTAAATTACAGTTCTATTAAAATTTTCAGTTTTTTACTCACCAAGTAAGTCGTATTCATTTATTGAAGATTTTATTGTACATTTAACAAAATCGCCAATTTTCAATTCTTTTGAATTGTTCAAGTATATTAATCCATCTATATCTGGTACATCCATATAACTTCTACATACATAATATTTTCCGTCTATGGTTTTCCCTTCTACTAACACTTCAAGTTGTTTTCCTATATATTTATTTAAATTCTCTTCTGATACTTTTTGCTGTATTTCCATTATTTTATTATATCTAGCTTTTTTGGTCATTGGATGTACTTGTTCTTTTAACTTTGCTGCTGGTGTTCCTTCTTCTTTTGAATATGCAAATGCTCCTAATTTGTCAAATTTTGCGCTTTCTACAAAATTGCATAGTTTTTCAAAATCCTCTTGTGTTTCCCCAGGAAATCCTACCATTACTGTTGTTCTTATTATTACATTTGGTATTTTTTCTCTTAATTTTTTTATTAATAATTCTATACTTTCTGAATTACTTTTTCTATTCATTCTTTTTAATACTGAATCTGATATATGTTGAATTGGAATATCAAAATATTTACATATTTTTTCGTTTTTCTTTACTACTTTTATTAATTTATCATCAATTGTCTCTGGATATGCATACAGAAATCTAATCCACTTTATTCCGTCTATTTTGCATAATTTTTTTAATAATTCTGCAAGCTTTGGCTTACCATATATGTCTATTCCGTATTTTGTTGTATCTTGAGCTATTAATATTATTTCTTTGTAACCACTTTTAGCTAATTTCTTTACTTCATCTATAATATCTTCCATTGGTCTACTTTCAAACCTACCACGAATATATGGAATTGCACAAAATGTACAGCAATTATTACATCCATCTGCAATTTTTACATATGCAAAATTATCTCCAGTTGTTATTACTCTATCTTGTAATTTATTAAAAGGAATATCTTCTTCTTTTTCATGAATTATATCTTTATTTATTAAGTTATCTATTTGACTCCAAATTGTATCATATTCATCATATTTAATAAACAAATCCACTTCTGGTAGCGACTTCTCTAATTCGTCTCTATATCTTTGAACTAAACACCCCATTGCAATTATATATTTACAGTTTTCTTTTTTATACTCTGCCATTTCAAGTATTGTATTTATAGCCTCTTCTTTTGCAGTTTCTATAAAACCACAAGTATTTATAACTATAATTTCCGCTTCTTTTGGATTATTTACTATGTCATATCCGTGTTTTTTAAATATATCTATTGTTTTTTCTGTATCTACTAAATTTTTACTACACCCTAATGAAACAAATCCTACCTTCATTTTTACACCTCTTTTTTATACTATTTATTATATCATTTAATTATAAATATAAAGTAACCTTTAAATATTTTATCTTAGGTTACTTTACATTTTAAGTACTTTATTCTTGTTTTAATACATTTTCTAATAAATCAAGTCCACTTATTAATTTGTTATACGTATTTCTTGTTATTGTTCCTTTTCCACTTGCATATTGGAATGCAGCATTTTTCATATCTATTATTTCATACCTATTTTCTGATGCTGTACCATTATCTAGCATATATAAAGGAGTATAATCCACTTTTCTTAAAAAAACCTCACCAGTTTCTCCACTTTTTCTAAGTTCTATGTTTAAAATTAATTCTACTTTTGCATTATCTTCTACAATTGATGAACAAAAATTTCCTAAAGAATATGCTACTAAGACATTTTTTCCTTCTTTATTTTGTCTTATTTCCATTGGCTGAACAGTTGCAGGATGTGTTCCTATTATTAAAGTTACTCCATTATCTACTAAAAAATCGGCAATTTTTCTTTGTCCTTCACTTACTTCGTTTGAATACATATCTCCCCAATGCATTAACACACAAATTGTATCTGATTTTTGTTTTGCATATTCTATGTCTTTTTTTGCTTGCTCTTCACTAAAAATGTTTACGGTCTCTAGCTCTTTGCTTGTTTTACTCTGCTCTTCATTTACTCCATATGTATATGCTAAAAATGCAATTTTTACGCCATTTACATCTTTTATTAATATATTATTTTCTTCAAGTCTATCTCCTAAAACATCATAATTCATTTCTTGCAAATACTTTTTTGTGTCTTTTAGTCCATTTATTCCATAATCTAAAGCATGATTATGTGCTAAACTTACTACATTTATACCTGCTTTCTTTACTGCCATTGCAAATTCCCTTGGCGAATTTGATTTATTATATCCAGAAAATTGAGCATTTGTAAAATTAGTTTCCATTGTACCTATTACTAGGTCACTTCTTTCTATAAATGGATTTATATTTTTAAATATACTATTAAAGTCATAACTATTGTCCTTATTTTTAGCGTCCATAAGCATTTCGTCGCCACATAATATATCTCCTACAGTAGAAATTCTTACTAACTTATCCATTTTATTTACTTCTTCATTTGTTGATGAAATATTATTTAATGTCTCTGTAAAAATGGACTCTATTTGCTTATCTAACTCCTCTTTTTGCTTAGCAAGTAATTGCTTATCTTGATAATTTCTGTAAAACATAATTCCACTTGAAATACATATAATTGCTGTTAAAATTGCTACAATAATTAAAAAGTTTCTCATTGTTAGTAAATCTTTAATTCTTGTAATTTTCCTTTTATCTTTTCTTCTGTCTTTTGGCATTTCTTTTCCTCCAAATAATTACTATACTAATAATTTAACATATTACAAAAAATAAGTAAATGGTATTTTTAGGTTTTTATTTAAATGCTCAAAATTTTTTCCATTTCTGCATTACGTTTTACTTTTTGAGTTGTAGTTTTTATAAGAGGTTCATCTGTCACTATTATTTCTCTAATATATTTATATGCTGGCATTTGTTTATTTATATTGTTACGAATATCTTGCCAAATTATATTATGGTATTCTTGTTTATTTTTATTAGGATATAATTGTTCCATTATTTCTTTATTATACACAATTTTAGCACATATTTTTAAATCATCTTCTTTATCTGGTTTACCAAACACCATACATTCTGACACATAATCTAATTTATTTATTAATATTTCTAATTCTTCTGGAAATATATTTTTACCATTTTTTAATACAATAACATACTTTTTTCTTCCAGTTACAAATAAAAAACCGTCTTTGTCAAATTTACCAAGGTCTCCTGTATAAAACCATCCGTCTTTTAAAACTTCTTTTGTTGCTTCTTCATTATCTAGATATTTATGCATTATTATTGGCCCTTTAGCAATTATTTCTCCTATTCCTTCATTATTTGGATTATCTATTTTTATTTCTATTCCTGGAAGAGCAAAGCCTACTGAACCATCTCTTTTATATTTATCATTTTCTCCTGCAAGAACTGGTGATGTTTCTGTTAGTCCATATCCTTGTAAAAGATTAATACCTATATCTCTAAAAGCTTTTATCGCATCTACGCTTATTGCAGCTCCACCAGATATAAACATCCTCAAATTTGGTCCTAATGCCTCCAAAATTTGTTTAAATACTTTTCTTCTTACATCTATTTTTATTTTTAATAGTCCTCTTGTTACTTTTCTCATAGTATTAACAAGCTTTGATTTTCCTTGTTCTTCAATTGTTTTCATCATTTTTTTGTACATTATTTCTAACATTAATGGAACACAAACAAAACCTGTTATATTAAATTCCTTCAAATTTTTTTGTATATATTTTAATCCATCACAAAATACTATTGTAATTCCACATGATGTTCCATATAAAAAAGTAGTTGTTGACTCAAAAGTATGGTGTAATGGCAAAAATGATAAAAATCTATCTGTCTCATATATTTTTGCAATTTGACTTAAAGCTGTAATATCTGCACAAATATTAGACTGAGATAAGGCTACTGCCTTTGCTATTGATGTCGTTCCAGATGTAAATAAAATAATAGAAATTTCATTCGGATTTAATTTAACATTTAAATATTTATTTACATTATTAAGTTCTCCATCTAATTTGCTTTTTAATTTGCTATCTTTTACTTCATTTTTGTTTTCTTTACTATTTTCTAAATTATTATTTTTTTTATTAATAACATTTTGTTCTGTTATGCATAAATCCAATAGTTTTTTTCCTTTATTTAAAATATCTCCATACTTTGTAAAATCTTCTAAGTTATCCATACAAATATAATATTTCAAATTAGATGTTTCTTCTTGTTTTATCTTATTAAATACTTCTGCATACTTTTTATCAAATATAACTGCTTCTACTTTGCTTCTTACAATTAGACTTTCTATTTCATTATTTGGTAATGACTTATCTAATGGAACTACTGTAAGTCCTGCTGTTCCAACAGCTAAATAACTAGTGCACCATTCATACCTATTTGGAGATATTATTGCAACTCTTTTATTTATGAAATCTAAAGTAAGTAATCCAGACCCTAATGCTTCTATGTCTCTTGCAAATTCTGCATATGTTATTTTTATATGTTCTTTATCATGCACTTCTTTTTTGTACTCAAATGCAATATTATTAGCATATCTAGTTTTATATCTGTCTACTAGCTCTCTGTAATCTTTTAAAACTTCACCTTCATAAATTTTTCTTTTATTCTTTTTCATAGAACTTCTTCGTTCCTTTCATTTATATTTTTTTGATATAAGATTTAAATTATATATAATTTATTTTTGGTTATTTTTATATAACTTTAAATAATTTATAAATTCAAATTTATGTCAAAATTACTTTATCCATTTTATAGCCTATTTCAAAAAAAAGCAAATTGTAGACCATACGGTCTAAATTTGCTTTTAATCATTACTACACATATGTTTTCTTGTCATTTCTAATAAATCTAAAGGAGTAAATCCAATAATTTGATTCTTGGACCTGTCCTTTTTTAAACATTCATTTAACTCTTCTAGTATTTTATTTTTTGTTTCATCTTTTTCCATATCTATATAATCTATAATAATAATTCCACCAATATCTCTTAATCTTAGCTGTTTTGCAATTTCTATAGTAGCTTCTTTATTTACTCTATATACTGTTTGTTCTAAATCCTTTCCACCAATATATTTTCCAGAATTTACATCTATTGCAGTTAAAGCTTCTGTTTTGTCTATTGTAATAAATCCGCCACATCTAAGCCATATTTTTCTACTTCTTGCTTTTTCTATTTGACTTTGTAAGTCATACAAATCTAATATATTTGCTTGTTTTCTTAATTCTAATTTAATATTACTTGCTCCAGACTGCTCTAATATATTTGAAATTTTTTCATGTATTTCTATATCATTTGTTACTATTCTTTCTAAATTTTGATCTATTAAATCTGTTAATAGCTTTCCTATAATTCCTTCATTTTCGTATATTAAAGTTGGTTCTATATTTTTTTCTTTTTTAATATTTGTAAAATTTTCTTGTATTAATTCCCATAATTTAACTAAACTTTTTATATCTCTTTTTATAAATTCTATATCTTTATTTTCTGCAGATGTTCTAACAATTGCTCCATAATTTTTTGGTAATTCTTCTTGAACTATTTTTTGCAATTCTTTTCTTTTATTAAGGTCAGTTATTTTTTTAGAAATTGTAATAAAATTAGTATCTGGTAAAAGCACTACAAATCTTCCAGGTAAACTAATATTAGTAGATACTCTTGCACCTTTTTTATTTGTACTATCTTTTTTTACTTGTACTAAAATTGGCATACCTACCCTTATATAATCTTTTATGTCATATTTACTTAATAATTCATTTTTATTTCCAGTTTCATTACTAACTTTAGGAATAACATCTTTTATATGCATAAATGTATTTTTTTCTTCACCTATATTTACAAATGCAGCTTGCATTCCTTGTAATACATTTTCTACTCTTCCAAGGTAAATATTCCCTTCTAATCTATGCATATCTGGTCTTTCTTCATATCTTTCTACTAACTTACCATTTTCTACGAGTGCTATTTGTTTATATACTCCATCACTGTTTATAATTAATTCTTGCATACAAATCCTCTCTTATAATAAGCTTAATTAAACTTATTCATTGCATAATTTATTCCATGTTTTAAAATTTCTTCTATAGCTTTTTCTGCTTTTTCTATACCTTCTTCTAATATTGTTAATTCTTCTTCTGGAACATATCCTATAACATAATCTATCATGGCAAGTTTTATTATAGGCTGTCCTATACCAACTCTTATTCTTGGAAATTCTTCTGTTCCTATTTCTTTTACAACAGACTTCATTCCATTATGCGTACCAGGTCCACCTTTTGTTCTAATTTTTACTTTGCCTGGTTCTACATCTATATCATCATAAATAACAAGTAAATTTGAATAATCCACTTTATAAAAATCTAGCATTGGCCTTATAGCTTCTCCACTAAGGTTCATATATGTTTGTGGCTCTAATAAAATTACTTTTTCATTTTCTATTATCCCTGTACCGTATTTTCCATTAAATTTACTCTTGGTAATAGGTATATTATATTTTTTTGATAATTTATTTAATACTTTAAACCCCATATTATGCCTTGTATTTTCATACTCTTTTCCTGGGTTTCCGAGACCTACTATTAAATACATTTTTAACCTCTTTTTGTCAAATGTTATTATAGTTTAAAACTGTTTGAAATTATAACATATATTTATATTTTTGTAAATTTTATATTATAGAATTTTAGAAACAATCTCTTTCTCATACTTTTCATCACTGATATCTTGTATGTTATTTTCTCCGTCTTTTACTTCTGTAACATATTTTGTTTCTATTTTTATTTTTTCAGTTGCCTTTCTTAGAAACCATTCATATTCTATATCAACATGTCCAATGTCAATAACCCTAAAACCTGCTTCATATAAATCATAAGCCAATATGGTTGCAGTAGGCCCTACAGCTAAAAGGATTAACTTATTTTCTCCATATTTCTTAGTTTCTGAAAGTATTTTATCATATATATCATAAGCATTTTCTGAAGGACATATAATTCTTTCTATAGAATTTGCATTGTCAAATAAATCATTTCCTACTCCTAATCTACTATATTCTCCTTCAACTATTAAAATATCCTTTTTGTCCCATATACCTCTTAGCTTTTCCACATATTTTTTTACATTAGTTTTATCTTTATAATCTATATAAAATCTAGTAATGTTTGACGAATAATATTGTTTATTTTTAGATAATAACTTTAATAGCTTAAATTTATTACTGCGTAGCCATCCTTTCCAAAAGTTATTAGCAAAATCATTGTAATTTTCTGAATATTTTAAGTCAATTACATTATTTATTCCTATAAGTAGCTTTTCCTCATTACTTTTTAGAACTTGCTCCAACCTTCTTCCTAATTGCTCATTATATGTTTGATATTTCATTCCTTTACCTAAAATCATATCAAATTCTCCATCGCCAAATCTTGTTATTGAGCAATTATCATTTATTATTTTATCTATTGTTTCTTCTGGTAATTTAATTTTAAAACCTTGTAAAATTTTTAATACATTTCCTATATATTTTTGTTTTTTATGGCTAATTTTCACCTTTATACCTTCTTTCCTATTTGTTTTCTAAAAATTCGTTTATTATATCTTCAAAATTATAATTATCCAAATAATCAAAAAACTTTTCCCTTTTTTCATTATATGGCACTGAAACATATAATGGTGAATTATGTTTTATTATATCTTCTATACTCACTTCTACAAAGTCTATCCTAGATTTTATATTATCGAAAATTTCTTGCCCTTTATTTGAATTTATAATTAATGAAGATATTCCCTTTTCATCGTTAAATTCTGGTAAAATTTCATTTATTCCCCAAAAATCTGCTATTGTTAAATCAGAATTTCTGCGAATTTTCTTAAAATGACAATTATAGCAAGATTCTCTCAAATCATAATTTCTTAAAAAGAAATTCATATAATAATCATCATCATGGTGAACAATCTCATCTTTACTTTTATATTTATATTTAACTTGAAAATTGCTCCATCCTAAAACTTCTTTGTCTCTAAAATTTACTTTTATAGGATCTTCTCCACATTTTTCTTTCTTATAATCTAAATATTTTTTCCAAACTTTTGGAGATGGTACTCCATGACAAATGAAATCTTGTGTATATAAATTACTATAATTCTTTCCTAAATATGTAATTAATCCTTCTATTTGACAAGGTGTGCCAGTAAAAAGTACCTTTCTTCCATTAGAAAGAAATTTCTTTGCTTTAGCATATGTACTATTTATATCACTTTGAACATATTTAGATCCTCTAAATTCATTTATATTATCATCTTTTTCTATATAATCATGAATTACTCTAAGATTTTCATCATATTTTGCTCCAAATACAACCCCTTCTTGATCTAAAATGTATTTAGCAAATAAAGTAAATAACCCTCCAGATGAACTTTTTTTTCTTATATTTTCATCTTTATTCTTACATGCATAAACTTTAATATTATATAAATTTTCCTTTAGTTTATTTATTACTGGGCATGCTTTAGAGCATAAACCACAATCTATGCATAATTTTTCATCTATTTTAGGATATTTAAAACCATTTTTGTCTTCTTTCATCACAATTGCGTTTTTGGGACATATATTCATACATGCCATGCATCCTGAACAATCCTTTTTTTCTAGTGTATCTATTTTTTTCATATTAACACCTCTTTATTCAAATGCTCTTGTTATAAATTTATATGCATTCTTCCTTTCACCATTTAATATTTCGTGAGCTCTCTTATAATCATTGCTTAATATATCTGGTGTTATTTTTCCACTAAACATTCTATTTTCTATTTCAAATTTTTCTAATAATGTTTCAATCCTTGAATACATACTTTCTAGTTGATTATCTTCTCTTTTAAATATAACAAATGGTGTTGAAAAAAGTATTGCAAATACACATGAATGGAAAGAATCTGTAGCTACTAAAAAAGCATTTTTTTCTAAATATAAAAATTCTGCTGGTCCCATATCATAATAAGGACTATTTTTATCTGAAATATCTATAATTTCACAGTCATTTTCTTTTGCAATTCTATTCATTTCATCCCAAGCATTATTTGAAACATTCCCTAAAAAAGTTTTTAATATAAATCTATCTGTTTTTAATTTTTCTGGCTTTTTCATTACGCTTTCCCATTCAGTACTTTCAAGCATCATTGTAGGGTCTATTAGTACTTCTATATCATCTCTGCCAGTTAGATTCTTAACTATATCCTTTCCAGCAAATTCGCGTACAGATATGGCCTTCATATCTTTCAAATTTTCCTTACAAATTCTATACTCTTCGCTACCCTCTTTAGGTATATAATTCACTCCAAAACTAGCAGAAAAAGAAACTCTTTTTTCACTAGGAACAAAAGCTCCTAATGCTTTATCTGAAAAGATTTTGTCAAATGTAAAATTCCAAATTTGATCGCTTCCTAATACTATATAGTCATAACATTCTTTAATTTTCTGTGGAGCATCATATTCTTTATACATAATATCATCTGAAAATTTTATATATTTATTAAAATCTTTAAATTTATTTAATCTATTTTCATCTCTTTCATTATGAATAATGGGAACGTCATCTTCTAGTCCTATATATTTTATTGTCTCTGTGTTAAATCCGTTTTTTTTCAGCACTTGTTGCACCGCATAATTTTGCAATCTGTTTCCAAAGTTATATTCTCCAAAAAGAGTTACAATTCCAACATTTTTCATAATTACTCCTTTCTATATGACAATTAAATTAATACAATTGTCACTTTTTATATTATTTCTCAATCTTTTGTATTATAACATAATTAAATAAAAAAAGCAATCCTTTTTCAGTTTTAATGCTAATTACAAGGCTCTCCTTTTTCTTGTAGTAAACAAATTATGTATACTTGTTCTTGGCTATTTACTTATATCCCTTCTTTGCTTAAATTTGTATTTTTTATCAATTTAGATTTCTATCAATTTAATTATTAAAATTTTTACAAATTTAATATAATAATAAAAAGTTGGAAAAATCCAACTTTTTATTATTATTACATCATTTTTATTTATTCATTACTTATTTTCTGTCATTGCCTTTTTTACTTTTTTCCAAGCCTCATCTGTTTTTATATAATCATCATAATCTTTTTTTACACTAGAATTAAATTTTTCTAATTCAGGTAATAATAAATTTAAATCTGAATTTGCAAATAATTTATTAACTTCTGGTATACTTATTCTTAATTTTTCACGTATCTGATCTATTTTTTCATTATAATTCTTTCTGTCTGTTAAATATATAAATAATGGTTTATATCTTATCCATCCTATTGAAGCTTTTATAAATCTTTCTGTGGTTTGTTCATCTTCCATTTTTATCTTTCTTAATTTTTTAGGATATTTTTCATTTAAAATATTTGTATACTTTAAGAAAGCATCATGAAAATGATATACTGGCATTTCAATTACTTTTGAATTTTCTAACCATGTAGAGAAAAAGGCGTCTTCTCCTCTCGCTCCTTCTGGATTATAAAACGAAGGTATTTTATCTAAGTGAGTAAAGTTTAAACAAAGAGGTGAACCTAATACCCACTTTCCAATTCCATCAAATTTTATTTCTCTTACTTTTGATTCTTCTAATTCACTTTTTGGAACATATCTAAAACCATGATATTTAACTAATTGCTCTCTTATTCCTTCCCATGATATAGCCTCATTTGAAACAGCCTCTATATAATCTTTAAATAAGTCTTCATTTATATCTTCTTTTAGCTCTATATATGGAATAGGCGATACATAACCACATTTATGACCTAAAGCCACATCTGCTTTTTTCATATAATTTATTGTGTTTATAATATTATCCTGTTTTACCCATGTTATTTCTTCGTCTTCATCTTCTTTTAGACATGCTACAGGATATTCATCATCATCCCAAAATAATAAATAATCTATTTCTTTCTTTAATGCATAATACATTATAGTATTTCTACCTTTAGCATAACCATATCCTAAAAATAAATCCGCTTCTTTTTTCGTTAATATTTCTTTACCTATTAATATCTTTTTTTGTTCTTCTAAATCTTCTGGTGTTATATACTTTATATTAACATTTTTATATACATCTGGCATAAGTCCATAAAAATCTATTCTTGTTGTAAATTGATATTGTAAATCGAATAGTATAAAAATTGTTAATTCTATTTTTACATCTGATTTATTAACTTGTTCTGCTAAATGCTTACAGGTATTATTAATAAGCTTACAAATATTAGGTCTTCCTGTAACAAAACCTATACCAAACTTTATTACTTTACTCATAATATCTCCCTCAAAAACGTTTATTAGCTTACTTATTATATCATTTTATTACGGCAAATGTCAAATATATAAATTGCTTTTTATAGAACTATATTATTAATATTTTCTTAATTATAAAATTACATAAAAATGCAGATTATTTCTAAAATAACCTGCATTTTTATATTGATATTCAATATCTGCTAAAATAAATCTTCTATTTTATATTCTTTATCTAATTTATCATTTAAATAAAGTTTTGCAATAATTTCTAACTCCCTTTTGTTTTCTTCTGCTATATTAAATGAAAAAATCTTTTTTGCATCTGCTAAAATTATGTATTTAATCGCATTTGCAGTAGATTTACTTATTTTTATTGCTCCTTTATCTTGTCTTGCACATGCTTCACATTTAAATCCACTATCTTCAAAGCTAAAATAGCTTTCAGCACCAGTTTCACCACAAGATGTACATTTATTTATTATTGGCATAAATCCTAATAAGCAAGAAAGTCTTATCTTAAAAACAGAATTTATAAAATCTAAATCTTTATCTGTTTCTGAAATCATATATAAAGTATTTAAAAATAATTGTAAAATCTTGTATGTATTTTGATTTTCGTCTGTTACATCATTTATTATTTTAGTTATATGTGTAGCATATTTTAATTTATCCAAATCTGTTCTTATATTATAAAATATTTCTATTGTATCACACGAATTTACACTGTACGAATTAGTACCTCTATATAACATATATTCTCCAAAACATAAAAACTGAGTTGCTGCCATTAGCATACTTTTTGGCTTTCTCGCACCTCTAGCAGCACACCCAATTTTTCCACTTGGAGTTAAAATTGTTACCATTTTATCAAAGTCGCTCATATTGTTTTCTGCTATTATTATTCCCTTCGTTTTTATTATTCCCATAGTCGTACATACCTTTCATCGTTTTCTCTACATTCTCTACTTCCATTAATTCCATAAATGTGTCTATATTACCAGTATTTTTAAAAGTATTCCAAGCAATCTGTTTTATCATAGAAATCATCTCCTGTTTAATAAGCAAATATTTTATATTTGCATAAACATTATAACTTTTTATTATATCTCATAATATTATTTTATAATGTTGTTTAATTTTATCTTAAGCAAATATTACAAATTTATACTAGGATAAATTTGTTATTTTTTATTTATATTAATTTACTTTATTTATCTTATAAAAATTTAAAAGATAAAAACTTTAAAATTATTAATTTCCACTTTTAAATTTTTTTACAAAATTCTCATTATTTATCCAATCTTGTTTCACTTTTACCCAAATTTTCAAATTAACTTTGCAATCAAACATTTTCTCTAAATCCTGTCTTGCATATGTTCCAATCTTTTTAAGCATTGCTCCACTTTTTCCAATTATAATACCCTTATGTGATTCTCTTATACAATAAATTGTTGCTTCTATATCATAAATTGGTTCTTTATCAATAGTTTTTCTTAATTTCATCTTATCCACTTCTATAAATATCCCATGTGGAACTTCGTCTTTTAATAATCTTAATGCTTTTTCTCTTATTGTTTCCTCTGTTAATTGTCTTAATGTTTGGTCTGTATACTCTTCTGTATTATAATATGCAGGACCTTCTTTTAGGTTACTCTCTATCTCATCTAATATTGTTTCTAAATTATAATTTTTTTCAACAGATACTGGAATAATTGCTGCAAAGTTATATTCATCTTTATATAAATTTATTAAATTAGCTATCTCTTCCTTATTTACCAAATCTATTTTATTTATTATTAAAATAGTTTTTCTATTAGAATCTTTTATTTTGTCTAAAATTAATCTATCACCTTTTCCTATCTCTTTTGATGTTGCTTCAATAACAAAAAGCAAAACATCACAATCACCAATAGAGCCAAATGCATTTTCTACCATAACATTTCCAAGTTTAGACTTTGGTTTATGAATTCCTGGAGTATCCATAAATATAATTTGCGAATTAGGTCTATTTACAATTGCCTTAATTTGAGTTCTTGTAGTTTGAGGTTTATTCGCAATAGCAGCTACCTTTTCATTTACCAATCTATTTAATATACTAGACTTTCCTACGTTTGTTCTACCTATTATTGAAACAAATCCTGATTTAAATACTTTATCCATTTTGTTTTTCTGTTCCTTTCTTGTTTATTTTTAATATACCTTTTAGTTAGCTTATTTATTATATATTCTATTAAGTTACTTTTTTGTAGAAACATGTAAATAAATTTTACTAAAATTTCGTACTTTTTCACTTGATTTTGTAAACTTAGTTTATTTTTCTTGAATTTTTGAGCTTATTTTTATTTAATTAATATTTTGCAAAATTTTTAGACATTTTATAAAACCTTATTAGTCTATTTTGAGATTTTTTAAGTTTATTAATATTTTTATTTATATCACATTTTTTTACTATTTTCAACGTCTTAACTTGCCACTTTTATCTTATTTAATTCACATAATTTTGACATATTGTGTAAAATATCTTATAATTAACTTATGGAGCGCATTTATTTTTATGTAATTTTCCTATCTTTGAGTTAAGATTTGTAAAATTGCACTACTACTTTATGAAAGGAGTGATAGTATGTTTCTGTTGTTGCTATTTGTAACAATATTGCTTACAATATGTATTATTTCTGGATTTATCTTTACAGTAATCATATTGTTAAAATCTAGCAAACAACTGGATTACACAGAGCGGTTGCAATTTCAGCAACTGTTAGGAACTGTAGTTTTAGGACTAATTGCTTGTATAGCAGGACTATTTGCAGCATTCCAGATATCTATTAATATATCGGTAGTCTTTATCATTGATTTGTTGCTTCTCTTAGTTCAGTTCCGCATTTGTCACTTTAAATTAAAGTAAGAATAAACCTCGGAAAGACGCTCCTTTCCGAGGTTTATATTTTTAAGAAATATCTTCAAAGTTCATTTCTCTTTTCATATAATGTGTATGTAAAAGTTCATGTGCTTTATGTTCTCCTGGTTTTCCTATATATTCCTTATAAATTTGTTTTAATATAGGATTTTCATGAGACTTTCTAATTACACTTCTTTCATCTATAGAATACATTGCTTCTGCTCTTTTTGCAGCTACATCTACTGTCATTCTTACCTTTGAACTTTTAATAGGTTGACCTCCACCCATTATGCATCCACCTGGGCATGCCATTACTTCTACAAATTGATAATCTGATGTACCATTTTTTATTTCTTCCATTATTTTTCTAGCATTGCTTAATCCATGTGCAACAGCTACTTTTACTTCTTTATCTCCGATTTGTACAGTTGCTTTTTTTATTCCTTTTGCTCCTCTTATTTCTTCAAACTCTAACTTTTTTAACTCTTTTCCAGTAATTAACTCATATGCTGTACGAAGTGCAGCCTCCATAACTCCACCTGTAACTCCAAATATAGCAGCAGCTCCTGTAGCTTCTCCCATTGGACTGTCAAAAGTTTCATCCTCTAATTTATCAAATTCTATATTCGCTTGTTTTATCATCCTTGCAAGTTCACGAGTAGTAATTACACTATCAACATCCCATAATCCATTCACTTTCATTTCTTCTCTCTGTCTTTCAAACTTTTTAGCTATACATGGCATTACAGAAACTACATATATATTCTTAGGATCAATATTATTTTTCTCTGCATAATAAGATTTTATTATTGCTCCAAACATTTGATGTGGTGACTTACAACTAGATAAATGACTTAAATTTTCTGGATATTCCATTTCTGCAAATCTTACCCAACCTGGGCAACATGATGTAGTCATTGGCAAATTATCATTTTCTTTAAATCTTTTTACAAACTCAGTTGCTTCTTCCATAATTGTAAAATCTGCTCCTGTATTTGTATCAAATACTTTATCAAATCCCAAACGTTTTAATGCAGATACCATCTTTCCAGTAACATTTGTGCCAATTTCCATTTTAAATTCTTCTCCAAGTGCTACTCTTACAGATGGTGCTGTTTGAACTACAACATATGTATCAGGGTCTTTTAATTTTGCCCACACATCATTTATATTTTCTTTCTCATGAAGAGCACCTGTTGGACAAGCTTCTATACATTGACCACAAAATGTACAGTTTACATCATTTAAACTATGGTCATATGTAGTGGAAATACAAGATTCAAAACCTCTTTCAATACAATCAATTGCACCAATATTTTGAACATTTTTACAAGTTGCCACACATCTTCTACACAAAATACATTTATTAAAATCTCTTACAATTGAAGGAGATTTATCATCTATTTTATGTTCTGTTCTCTCTCCTTTATAATCTATATCCAAAACATTAAATTTAATTGCTAAATCTTGAAGTTCGCAATTACCAGAACGTGTACAAGTTAAACAATCTTTAGAGTGATTAGAAATAATTAAATCAAGTATGGTATGTCTTGCTTCTAATACATTTGGTGTATGTGTATGGACAACCATTCCTTCTTCTACCTTTTGTATACATGAAGTTGCAAAACCTTTTCTTCCTTCAACTTCAACAATACACATTCTACAATCTCCAACTTCATTTATCTCTTTCAAAAAGCATAGTGTTGGGATGTCTATTCCTGCTTGTTTTGCTGCGTCTAATATTGTAGTCCCCTCTGGAACAACAACATTTTTTCCATCTATTTTTAAATTAACCATTATTCTCCTCCTTGGAATATTTATTTTTTGCATTAACAGCTTTAATAAAAAACAAGTATTACTAAACTAACTTTAACCTTATAATAATTCAAAAAAGAAACGAGTAGTTCTAGGAAAAATTTAGTAAAAAACCGAAGTCGTACTTTGTGTACGTCGAGGATTTTTTATCTAAATTTTGACAACGAAATGCGAAGTTTGTTTTTTGAATTAGCCTATGGCATGGAAAGGACAAGAACGTATACAAGTAGTACACTTAATACATTTATCTTGATTAATATGTCTTTTATCTCTTCCTTTACCTTCAATTGCATTTACTGGACAATTTTTCTGGCATAATCCACAAGCTTTACACTTATCCTCATCTATTTCTATTTTTGCTAAAGCTTTACATTCCATTGCTTTACATTCTTTTTCTATAGCATGTTGTCTAAATTCTTCTCTAAAATATTTTAATGTACTTATTACTGGGTTTGGAGCACTTTGACCTAACCCGCATATGCTAGATTTTTGTATATTTACAGCCAATTTTTCTAGTCTATATATGTCATATTCATTTCCTTCCCCACTACATAACTTTTCTAGTATTTCTAGCATTCTTTTTGTTCCAATTCTACATGGTGTACATTTTCCACAGCTCTCACTTACTGTAAATTGTAAATAAAATTTTGCTAAACACACCATGCATTTAGTATCATCCATTACAATAAGTCCACCAGACCCCATCATTGAACCTATAGCTTTTAAAGATTCATAATCTATAGGTGTATCTAGATGCTCTTTTGGAATGCAACCACCAGAAGGCCCACCTGTTTGTGCTGCTTTAAATTCTCTACCATTTGGTATTCCACCACCTATGTCGTAAACAATTTCCCTTAAAGTTGTTCCCATTGGTACTTCAACTAATCCAACATTATTAACATTTCCACCTAAAGCAAATACTTTTGTTCCTTTTGAATTCTGTGTTCCTATAGAAGAATACCATTCTGGCCCTTTTAATATAATTTGCGCTATATTAGCATATGTTTCAACATTATTTATTAATGTTGGATATCCCCATAAACCACTTTGTGCTGGATATGGTGGTTTTACTCTTGGTTGACCACGTCTTCCCTCTATTGACTCTAATAGTGCTGTTTCTTCTCCACATACAAAAGCCCCTGCACCTAGTCTTATTTCTATATCAAAATTAAATCCTGTTCCAAAAATATTTTTTCCAAGTATACCATATTCTCTTGCTTGATTTATAGCAATTTGTAATCTATTTACTGCAATTGGATATTCAGCTCTTACATATATAAAACCTTTTTCTGCACCTATTGAGTATCCAGCAATCTCCATTGCTTCTAGTACTGCATGAGGGTCTCCTTCTAGTATACTCCTATCCATAAAAGCTCCTGGGTCCCCTTCATCTGCATTACATACAACAAATTTCTTTTCTCCTACTGCATCTTTTGTGCTTCTCCACTTTTTTCCTGTTGGAAAACCTGCTCCACCTCTTCCACGCAAACCTGATTTATCTATAGTCTGTATTACTTCATCTGGTGTCATTTCTACCAAAACTCTAGCTAATGCTCTATATCCATCAAAAGCTATGTATTCATCTATGTCTTCCGGATTTATTACACCACAATTTTTTAAAGCTATTCTTTTTTGTTTTTTGTAAAATGTAAGATCATCCAATTTATTTACTATTTTACCATCTACATCTTTACATAATAATCTTTCTACAATTTTTCCATCTATTATATGTGACTGTATAATTTCTTCACAATCTTCTGGTTTTACCATTGCATAAAAAGTATCTTCTGGTCTTATTATAACAATTGGACCTTTTGCACATAATCCAAAACAGCCTGTTTTTATAACTTTTACATTTTTTATACGTTTTTCTTCTATTATTTTTCTAAAATTATCTAATATTTGGGGTGATTTTGAAGAAGTACATCCTGTACCATTACATACCAAAATGTGTTTTTCTCTTGTGTCAGCATTTGTATTTTTTCTTAAATCTAATTCTATTCTTTTTTCTACTCTTATTTTATTTAACTGTTCTATAGTCTTCATTTAAAACCTCCTTATAACAATGATAAACCGTTTTAATTATACAATTACTACTGTTTTTATATTACTTTTTATTAAAATTAATATTCTATATAAAAATAATTTTAAAATGTATTTACTATCCTTCTTTTTCTAATTTATCTAATACTTCGTCTAATTTCTTTACTGTTGCATGCCCATATACTTCGTTGTTTACAGTAAATACTGGTGCTATGCCACATGCTCCAACACATCTAGTAGTATCTATAGAAAACTTTCCATCTGCACTTGTTTGGCCATCTTCTAATTTTAGTCTTTCTTTTAACCTATCAAATATTGCCTGTGAACCTTTTACAAAGCAAGCTGTACCTAAACATACAGATATATTATATTTTCCTTTTGGTTCAAGAGAAAATCTTGAATAAAAAGTTATAACACCAAAAATTTCTGCCATCGGAATTTGTAAATATTTAGAAATTTCTATTTGAGACCTTTTTGGTATATATCCAAATTTAACTTGTATATCATTTAGTATTGGAATTAAATTATCTTTTTCTTTTTTATATTTCTCAAGTATTTTATTTGTTTCTTCTATTATTTTTTCATCTACACAACTCATATATATTTTTTATGATGTATCTACTTACTTTAATAAATAAATACATCATATCTCCTTTCATTATATTATTTACTTTAACAATGCTATGCATATAAACTTTTATATAATTATTCTAAATTTATAATCACTAATAATAAACTTAAAGTTTATTATTTTCAGCAAATATCACTTTATATGTATTTCTACTCTATTGCTAGTTTTGCATCACTTGGGCACATTTGTATAAATGTATTTCCATCATTTACTTTTATTTCATTTCCTTCTAAGTCTTTATATACAGTTTTTGAAGTAACAGATTCTTTTTCACAAGTTATAGGAATTGCTTTTCCATTTGTAATATAATATCCTTCCAATATACCTATATTATCTATTGTTTGTCTATCTTTTTCTGAACCATCACTTAAAGTTTTATTTTTTACTTTGGCTATTATTATATTTTTTACAGTTACTGGTTCTTTAGTATCCCAATCTACTTGTTTTTCGTCTCTTGAATATCTAATATAATTTTTGTTTTCACTATCATATTTATATTTTACTGTATTATAAATTGAATATGGAATAGTTATATTTACAGCACTTTGACCATTATCTAAATTTACTTCATCCAAAACATAATTTAATACACTATCTTCATCCGATGTTGTTCTATAACCTTTTTTATTAGATATGTCTAACAAACTTTTTGTATCTGTTACAACATTATGTGGAGCATATCTACTATTTGTTCTTCTAAAATATTTCTCACTTTCATTTATTCCGTTTATATCTGGAACAAAATATTTATCTATTGCCTCTTCTGCCTGTGGGCTTTCACCAAAGTGAACATAAATAGCATCATTTTCTAATGCATAATCTACAAAATAGTGCCTAGCACTTCTTATTGGACCTATTTTATCTAAATTGTCTCCTTTATATATTGCCATTAATCTAGTTTCACCATATTCTACTATTATTTCATAAACTAGTTCTGCTTCTGATAAATTTGCTTGTGGCATTGCACTTTTGTGGTTGTCTATCATTATTGCAAATGGTCTATCTTTACCAGAAAAAGTAACTGGCTTTTTTTCTTCTACTTTATTTGCTTCCATTCCATCTACATTTTCATTAGCAGTTACTTGTGTTTTATCTCCTTTTAAATACTTTACTGCTAAAAGAGCCCCTGCTGCAAGTATTAAAACTATTAAAATTCCTACTAAAACTTTCACTCCACCTTTTTGACTTTTAATTTTCATACTTATTTACCGTATAATAAAATTATTATACTTCTCCTTGTATAACATATTTAGGTTTTATGTGGTAACCTATAAACCATTTTCTATGCTATAAATAATCTAGCTATTCCATATAAAACTAGTACTAAAATAGTTCCCAAACAAGCACTAAAAATCACCTCAGAAAGCCTATGCTCTTTCGCTTGAATTCTACTTTCTGCAATTAATATAGCCATTACAAGTGATAAAATTAATATTACTGGATTTTGTGTAGAAATCCATATAATAGTGTTTGCTGCAAAAGCTATTGTTGCATGACCACTTGGAATAAATTTATCATTAAATATTTTATGCTTGTTTGTTTTAGAAAATGCTATTAATGCCAAAGCTGCTATAATTACTATAATTATTACAGAAAAAGCCAAATGTTGTGGTGATGTAGCTATATTTTGTAAAAATGCAATTCCCATTTCGCTTAGCTTATCAAAAAATAAGAAATAAGCTACAATAACAGCATTTATAGTTGTTACTACTACTCCTCCTGCTGCTACATCTTTAGCAATTTTAGCTTTTGGATGATATACTTCTGTACATAAGTCAACAACTGTTTCTATTGCTGTATTAGTCATTTCTGCAAATAAAATTAATATTATTGTAAATAAAAAGCATAAAAATTCTGCTTTAGATAAATTAAAAAATAAACTAATAACAACAACTACAACAGCAATAATAAGTTGTTTTTTAATATTGCTTTGTGTAGTTGTTGCATAAATAATACCGTTTATAGCGTTTTTCCAAGCATCTATAAATCCACTGTTTTTTATTCTTTTATCTGAGTTAACTTTTGTTTCTTTTGAGTTTTTTTTAGTTTCTTTTTCCCCATTATTGTCTTTTTTCATAACAATTTATCATCCCTTTATTCTCTAACTATATCTAAACTTTCTAAAACTTTTTCCTCTTTCTCTCTCATAGCTTTTTTATCTTCATCATTCATATGGTCATATCCCATTAAATGATAAAAACCATGTACTATCATATATGCAAGTTCTCTTTCAATACTATGTCCATATTCTTCTGCTTGTTCTTCTACTTTTTTTACAGATATTATAATATCTCCTAGAACATCTTGTGGCATATTTTTATCTACAACTTCATCATTTTTTCTAAGCATATCTATGTCTTTTTTTTCAAAAATAGGAAAAGATAGCACATCTGTTTCCTTATCTATGTTCCTAAATTCTTTATTTATTTCTCTTATATTTTCAGGAGTTGTTAATGTAATTGCAACATAAACTTTATCTGAATCTAAATTTTCTATTTCAAAACATTTTTCTACAACTCTATCTATTAGGTCTTCGTGGCTATCTTTTTTATCTACTCCTTTAAGAGTTATTTCTGATGTAATTTTCATAAGTCCTCCTATTTGTTAACAACTTTTTTTAACTTTTTGTCAACTTTTATATAGTAACCATAAGATATACAACCATTTTTTAATTTTCTCATTGCACCTAGTTCTACAAGCTTATCTTTATAAAACTTTATAATTTTATAATAACGGTTTTCATTTTGGTATACTTTCTTTAAATCTGCTTTTAAGAATAATATTTGTTTTTGTCTTAAATATTCTTCTTTATTTATAATACTTAACTTTTCTACCTCTCTATATTTTTTAGAAAATTCTTTATATTCCTCTCTTTGATCTGGCTTGTCCCAATAAATTTTAGTTAGTAATACTCTTAAATTGTATTCTTCTATTATATTAATTAATAAAGAATATGCTTTTTCCTTTTTTCTCAAAATTTTTGTATCTACTATTAAATTTCTTGCATCTTTAAGTAATTTGATATAACAACTTTCTGCTACAACTAGTGGTAGGCTGTGTGTAAACAACTTTCTACTAATTCCAATCAAAATTAAATTTTTCTCTATTACATCATTTTGGTCTAGTTTTCCTATTGTAAATTTGTCAAAGTTATTATATTCTTCTACAACTTCTTTATATTTTTCTCCATCTTCTTGCATTTTTATTGGTAAAATATTTTCTACATAATCTGCTAATGTATTAAATATTTTATTATAAACTGTATCTCTATCTCCTGCTGTTAAATTGTCTGACAATTTTATAGAGTAATGTTTTAAAAGTCCTTTATATAGAGTTTCCATTTCACTTCCATAGAAATTTCTGTACCTTTCTATTGCTTGAGGTTTTCCATGTGACTCTATATTATCGTAGTCTAATCCTAATAAATATATTTGTTTTCTATACTTAAATTCTGTATAATCATTATCTTTTAATTGAATTATATTATAATAATTTGATAAGGCATTTTTTTCAAAATCACTTGCAGTATCTGTTTTCACCTTTTTATAAATTGAATCCATTATGTATTTATCTATAGCTTCTAAGTATAAAGCATACATATCTTCATATTTTTTGTCTAACATTTCCTTCTTTTCATCATCTTCTATGTCTACATTTTTCTTTACTTCTTCGTATGCTTTTAAAATATTAGTTCTTTTTATGGTTATTAAGAAACCATTAATTCCAATTTTAGTTGGTATTAACATTTTTGTTAAACCATTTGCTATTTTATTAAAAAATGTTCTCTCTGAATTGTATACTCTTAAACTTCTTTCTTCCATATGCACTCTTCCTTTCAAAATACTATTTTTTCTTTTGTCCCTATATTTTCTTTTACTTCGTAAACAACTTCTACATCAATAAAATTTGTTCCTTCTTTTATGTTAATTTGTTCATCGGTTATATTGCTAGTATTTTCTATTTGCGCATTTAATTTGTCTTTTGCCCTTTCAATACCAATTGTTTTAGCTTCTTCTAAAGTATGTACTATTTCTACAACTTTGTACTCTTTATAAGTAGTTTTTACTAATTCTATTGGTAAGTAAAAATTAGAAAATAACTTTATTTTTTTAGCCTCTTCTATTGTATCATAATTTTCGAATTTTGAAACCCTTTTATTAAAATTTATTATAAAATTATTTATATTTACGGAATATTTATTTTGGGCCTCTCCTGTATCTTCCTTTTTAGTCTCTTTTAAATATACTCTTTCTTTTTGTGTATACCAAACTTTTGCCTCAACTTGCCCATTTGAATGCACATAACGAGTTCCTGTATATTTTCCCTCAAGCCATCCACCTATTAGCACTGTACCTTTTTTTATTAAATCTCCATTTTTTACTAGGGGTGTACCATTTTGCGCCATTATCTTAGTTACAACTCCATCTTTTGTTGCAACAATATTACAATACTCATCTTCATCTACAATTTCTGGCTTTTCCTCGGCTTCCACCACTTTAACAATTGCATTTGTTCCAGTAATTTCAATTCCAATCCACGCTATATCATCTCTATCTAATCTTACTTTATTTATAATTTCTCTAGTTTCTATTCCTGGTTTAAACTTACCTATAGATAATCCTTCTTCTTTTAAAGTTTGTATTAATTCATCTTTACTTATTTTTTCTGTTCCTTCTATTTGTATATTCCATACAAAATTTGATAATATTGCAATTATTATTAAAATTATAAATATTAACAAAGCAAAAATTTTTCTTTTTCTATATTTATTAAATGTAAATGGTAGACCTTTTTTCTTTTCTATTTTTATTCTACATTTTGTTTGCTTTAATATTTTTCTTATATTTTTAAAATCTTTTACTCCTATATTACATGTCATTATAGTAGTTCTTTTTCTTTTTATATTCCATAAAAAAATATTACTTTTTAAGCAATTATTTATAAATTTTTCTATAAAATATCCTTCTACTTTTATCTCTAAATATCCAAAAATATAAGCAAGTAATATCTTAAAACGCAAAGTTATTCCTCCTTGTTTTCTATTGTACTCTCAAAATCTATACTCTCAATTTTTCCTTCTATTAATAAATCATCATTTGTCATTTCATTTAATTGCATATTAAAACCATTTATATTTATAATTCCTATATAAGTACTTAGTCTAATGTAAAACTCTTGATATTCTAAAATAGATTTATAATTTTCTATTAAGCACTTGTTAAATGCCATTATTGTTATTTTAGGCTCATTAGAAATTAATTCATCTGGCAATTCTAATAATCTATCTAATTTACTTACGCCTTTTTTCTTATTTCTTTTCATATAACAAATTTATATGAAGCATTTATATTTTAAATACCTCAATGCTCCTTAAATTAATATATTTAGGTTTTTAAAAGGATGCCTATAAACCTTCTATACTTCTATTCTTCAAATTCGTCTAAACTTTTAAATTCATACCCCATATTCTTAATTTCTTTTATACAATAATCTAAAATATTACTATTATCTTTAGATGTTGAATGTAACAACATAATCTCTCCATTGTGTATATTATCTAATATTTTCTTTTTACCATATTCTTCTTTTCCTTGTTTATTTTCGTCCCAGTCATCATATGCAAAAGACCACATTACTGTTTTATATCCTAAACTATTTGTACAGTCTATTGTTCTTTCACTATATTCTCCTTTTGGTGGCCTTACATATTTCATTTCATATCCAAATTTTTCATATACTGCTGTATGTAAATCCATTACTTCCTTTTTTATTGTATTATTATCTATATCTGGCATACTTTTATGGTTTACAGTATGGTTTCCCACAATATGCCCTTCGTCTATCATTTTCTTAACTAAATCTGGTTGTGTATTTAAATAGTGACCTGTTATAAAAAAAGTAGCTTTTACATCATTTTGTTTTAGTACTTCTAATATTTTTTCAGTATAACCTGCCTCATATCCACCATCAAATGTTAAATAAACATATGGCTTTTCTTTATTTCCCATAGCTATACCATTATATTTATCTATTATCGTTTTATTTTTTACTCCTAAATCCGGTTGTTCGTGGTTATTGTTTCTCTTTATTCCCCAACCTATTTTTTCATTACTAAGAGAAAGTGCTGAACTTGTTTCTATTACTTGTATTTTATTTTCATTTACAACTGCAATAGTAAAAACAAATATAAAACATGTAGCAAACATTATAAAAAGTCTTATATTTTTTTGTTTCATTATAACCTCCTACTTTTAACTTTTTGTTTAAGTTTATGAAAGTAAAAACAGAAAAATAACCATTATAGGAAAAATTTAACCGCTATTTTTTGTAAAATTTTACCTTTAAGTTTATTGCACTTAAAAAACATTTCAAAAGTGCAATAATAAAAAAATTATTAAAAAAATTACAAAAAAAATTATAAATATTTTACTTTCTTTAATTATTTTGAGATTAATATTTCTTTATTTTTCAGTACTTGTCACGTTTCGACATTTTTTTGTATTTATTTCGTTAATTTCCTTGACAAGTTTAAAATTTTAGATTATAGTTAAATAGTTACTGGATATTATTGGAAATTATTTTCTTGTATTTTCTTGTATATTTTTTTGTGCCTATTTTTATATTTTTTTGTTATATTAAACGGAGGGTAAAATTTATGTTAAATTTTGTTTTATGCGATGACAATTCTACTATCATAGATAGATTAAGCAAAATTTTAGAATCTATTTTCGCAAAACATGATATTGAGGCTTGTATTTCATATAAAACAACTAATCCTAAAGAATTAATAAAATATCTAGATGAAAACTCTGCTAATGTTCTTATTCTTGATATTGACTTAAAATCTCATATCTCTGGATTAGACATTGCAGAACAAATTAGAAAAAAAGATAAAAGTATTTATCTTATATTTTCTACGGCACACTTAGAATATGGCTTAGTAGCTTACAAGTATAAAACTTTTGATTACTTACCAAAACCTATTACAAAAGAAAGACTAGAAGATACTATCTTAAGATTAATAGAAGACATACATGGTAACAGCCATACATATATAAGACTTGATAATAATAAAACAATTATAAAACAAGACACTGTACAGTATATAAAAAAAGAAGGCATGAAAATTATATTTCATACAGACACTAGAGATTACAACTCTTATAGTTCATTTCTTAAAGTCTCAACAAACTTGCCTCAAAATTTTGTGCGCTGTCATAAATCTTATATCGTCAATACAGATAAAATAACAAATATTGATATAAAAACAAATACTATTTATCTTAATAATAGCCAAGATACAAAATGTTACATAGGTCCAAAATATAAAAACAATTTTATGGAGGTTTTCAAAAATGAATAT
>FR901477.1:0-106 GCA_000438355.1 Clostridium sp. CAG:273 | reverse complement strand
TGGAATGCAATAAGCACGCCAAATGAAACATTAATAAACATAAGTGGATTTTTCTTATGTTTTGTTGAAGCATATGTTAGCATGTGTTTATTTACAACTTTACTTA
>FR901476.1 GCA_000438355.1 Clostridium sp. CAG:273 | reverse complement strand
TTTATTTTTTATTTAAGAAATACTGATATATTTCATTTTTAGCTACATTTTTATCTTTAGCAATCTTTTTAATTATCTCTTTTTTTTCTAATCCTTGTTTTAAATACACATTATATAATTCATCTATACTCAAATTTATATTTTCGTTTTCACTCATTTTCCTATTTAAATTAAGGATTATAACGAACTCTCCTTTAGGTTGTTCATATTTTTCTAATAATTCACTTAAAGTTCCTCTTATACACTCTTCGTGTATTTTAGTTAATTCTCTAGAAATAGCACACTCTATATTTCCTAAAGTATTATATAAATCTTGTAAAGTATTTCTTATTTTATGGGGAGCTTCATATAATATTACTGTTTTATTTTCTTTCGAAATTTCTTCCAATTTTTCTTTTCTATTTTTTTTATTCATAGGTAAAAATCCATAAAAAACAAATTCTTTTGTATTTATACCTGAAATTATTAATGCATTAACAAACGCACATGCTCCCGGAATTGGAACAATATTAATATTATTTTCTATAGCATTTTTTACCAACTCTTCTCCTGGGTCTGAAATTCCTGGAGTACCAGCATCACTAACTAATGCTATATTTTTTCCATTTAGTAATTCTTTTATAATTTTTTCAGATTTTATATCTTCATTATGTCTA
>FR901475.1 GCA_000438355.1 Clostridium sp. CAG:273 | reverse complement strand
CTTGCTTTTTGTCCTTTATGACCTTTTCCTGAAGTTTTTCCTAATCCAGATCCAACTCCACGTCCTACTCTTCTTCTAACTTCTTTATTTTGAGCTGGTTTTAGTTCGTCTAATTTCATTTTGCCTAGCACCTCCTTTAAATTACTGTATGAATATATATTAATTAAATTTATTTTATATTAGAATCTATTTATATTAGTATTTGTTTTATACTAATATTTGTTTTTCACAAAAATAATTCATATTATAAAATTTCAGAAACTGTTTTTCCTCTTTTTTTAGCAATTTGTTCTGCTGTTCTCATGCTTTTTAATCCTGCTAAAGTTGCATATACAACGTTTCTTGGATTATTTGTTCCAATAACCTTTGTTCTTATATCTTTGTATCCTGCTAGCTCTAATATAGGTCTAACGCTTCCTCCAGCAATAACTCCTGTACCTTCTTCAGCTGGTTTTAACATAACATTAGCACTTCCAAATTTTCCTACATATTCATGAGGAACTGTTGTACCAACGATTGGAACTTCTACTAAGTTCTTTTTAGCATCTTGAATAGCTTTTTTTATAGCGTCTGGAACTTCTGCTGCTTTTCCGTTTCCTACACCTACATGTCCATTTTCGTCTCCAACAACTACTACAGCACTAAATCTAAAAGTTCTACCACCTTTAACAACCTTAGCTACTCTGTTTATTGCAACTACTTTCTCTTTTAACTCTGTATTGTTTTCTGATTGCACTTATTTTCCCTCCTTCTTAGAAATTTAATCCACCTTCTCTGGCAGCATCTGCTAATTCTTTTACAACACCATGATAAATATATCCGCCTCTGTCAAATACAACAGATTTTATATTTTTCTCTAATGCTCTTTTAGCTATTAAGCTTCCAACTTCTTTAGCAGCTTCTTTATTTGAATGCTTTGTTTTTACTTCTTTGTCAAGTGTTGAAGCTTGAACTAATGTATTTCCAGCAACATCATCAATTACTTGAACATATAAATTGTTGTTACTTCTAAATACACATAATCTTGGGCATTCTGCTGTTCCAGATATTTTTCTACGAACTCTTATATGTCTTCTTTGTCTTTCAGCTTTTCTATCTGTTTTTGTAATCATAATTTAAGCTCCTTTCTATTTAAAATTATTTCTTACCTGCTTTACCTTCTTTACGTCTAATATGTTCTTCTGCATATTTAATACCTTTTCCTCCATAAACCTCAGGTGGTCTCTTTGTTCTTATAACTGCTGCTGTTTGACCAACTAATTCTTTGTCGATTCCTCTAACTGTTATATGGTTAGCATCTGGTACATCAAATGTAATTCCTTCTGGTGGTAGCATTTCTACTGGATGAGAATATCCAAGGTTCATAACTAATTTGTTTCCTTGTTTTTGTGCTCTATAACCAACACCATTAACTTCTAATTCTCTTTTATATTCATTTACAACACCATTAACCATATTGTTAACTAAAGTTCTTGTTAATCCATGTAAGCTCCTATTTTTTGGGTCATCATTTGGTCTTGTTACAGTTATAACATTATTTTCTACAGAAATTTTTATGTTTTTGTGTAAGTTTTTTTCTAATGTTCCCTTAGGACCTTTTACAGTAATATGGTTACCATTAAGGCTAACTTCAACTCCGTCAGGTATTGTAATAGGTTTATTTCCTATTCTTGACATTTTGTTTGCTCCTTTCCAATTATTGTTAAGATTTATTATGTTATTAATATTAAATATTTTAATATTTTAATATT
>FR901474.1:12140-13343 GCA_000438355.1 Clostridium sp. CAG:273 | reverse complement strand
AATTTTCAAATTTTGTTGTAAATAATGTATTAACTAATAAAGACTATTCTAATAAATTTGATAGTAATACAATTACCAATTTAAAATTATTACAAACAATGAGTAATAAAAATATAATTGAAAAAAATATGAATTCAAAAGAATTATCAAGCTTATTTGGAATTGATGAAAATTTAGTTAAACAACTATTATTATTAAAATATACGACAATAGATAGTGGTACCACTTTAAAGATATCAGAGTTTATTGACTTTGTTAATTATTTAAAAAATAATACAAATTATTTAGATAGTGTTGATATAAGTGCAATAAATAAAGTATCAGTATTTGCAAAAAATGAAAATAACATTAATACAACAAAGATAAATAAAGAAAGATTATCTTATATATTTAACAATATAAGTAAAGGATTAGTAGATACCGTTTATAAAACCTTACAATTACCAGATAATTATCAAATGACACCACAAGAATTTATTAATTTAATGGTAGATAATTTATCAAATAATTTAGATAAAACTTCATTAAGTAATATTAAATTAATAAAGATAATAATAGATGATAGCTTAAACCCTAGTAAATATACTGCAACACAAATTTCTAAAATATTTAATATAAATACTAAACAAACATATCAAATATATGGACTATATAATTATACCAAAGGAAATACTAAGAATTGGAAGCAAACCCCATATCAGTTTGTTAAATTTATTCTTGATAATAGCAGTAATGAGCAAATATCTAGCAATATGAATAAAGAAAATCTTAATAAACTGCAAATGGCATATAAAATAATGAATAGCACTGAAAATAACAAAGAATATTCATATAAAGAATTATCAAATTTAGTAGGAATTGATACTAATCAAACAAAGATGATATATACATTATATAGTTTACAAACAACTAAGTTGAAAATAACACCAATAAATTTTGTAGACTTTATTTTACAACATAAAGAAGATAGTGAATTAAAGGGAAGCATAAAAGCAGATACAGTAAGCAATTTAAAATTAATTGATAAAGTAATGGAAAGTGTAATTAATAATAAAAAATATTCAGCTAATGAAATTTCAAATTTATTAGGTTTAGAAAATGATGATGTGAAGCTTTTATACTCACTATATTCAGCTAAAAATATTGATAGTAATATGAGTTCATCATTAAAAGACTTTGTAGAATTTATGTTAAATGATGTTG
>FR901474.1:0-12115 GCA_000438355.1 Clostridium sp. CAG:273 | reverse complement strand
AATGAAAAATATTCAAATAAAATTAGTAACGAACAGACATTAAAATTAAATACAATTAATGGAATTATGAATTCAGTAATAAATAAAACAGAATATAATGCAGAAGAAATTTTTGGAATTATTTCAAATTTAACAAATTCTATGGATAAGGATACTATTGATATTTTATATATTTACTATGGAAGCGAAAAATATTATCAAAATAACTGGGCAATATCTATAGAAGATTTTATAAATTATGTAAATGATGAAGTATTTACAGATAGTAGATTTAATGACTTTATAGATAACAATATGAGAGAAAAAGTTGAGCAAGCTAAAAATATAATACAAGATAATAAAGAAAAACTAATTGGAAGTAATTACTCAAGAGTAATAATAAATACTAAATTTGATTTGGAATCCGATGAGGTTTACGAGTTTATACAAAAAATTTATGATAATTTAGAAGGAACAGAAAGTTATATAATTGGAGATTCATTAATGTCTTATGAAATGAGCAAAACTTTTGAAAATGAATTTAATTATATATCAATTCTTACAATGGTAACTATATTTATAGTTGTTGCTTTTACTTTTAAATCATTTACTACACCACTGGTACTTGTATTAATTATTCAGTGTGCAGTATATATGACCATGGGAATATTAGGAATGATTGGAGAACATGTATACTTTATTGCATTGCTAGTTGTTCAAAGTATATTAATGGGAGCAACTATAGACTATGCAATTGTATATACTTCATATTATATAGAATCAAGAGAAAAATTAAATGTTAAAGAATCAGTAAAAAATGCTTATAATAAATCAATACACACAATTCTTACATCTTCTTCAATATTAATTATTGCAACATTATTGGTAGGAAAATTTTCTAGTGGTATTGTATCAATGCTATGTAACACTTTATCACAGGGAGTATTGTGTGCAACAGTTTTAATATTAATTATATTACCTGCGACAATTGCTTGCCTTGATAAATTTGTAGTAAAGAGAAAAAATAAACAATAACTTAATATTTATAAAAGATTAACAACATTTTAAAATAAATATAAATTCTTTGTCACTTTTATATCTTTAAAATAATCTAAAAAGTAATATTAAAATAGGAGATGGATTATTAATGATATTTAGTAGCTTAGAGTTTATATTTATTTTTTTACCATTATTTTTAATTTTGTATTTTGTATCTCCTACGAAATATAAAAATTATGTTTTGCTAATAGGTAGTATAATATTTTATATAATAGGTGCATGGGAACATCCGCATTATGTCTTACTTTTGGGAATTGCAATCTTATTAAACTATATTATAGGAAAAGAACTAGAAAAAAATAAAAATAAAAAAATCTTAATAGTTGGAATTATATATAATTTAATATGGTTAATATTCTTTAAATATTCGGATTTTATAATTTCAATTATATCAAACATAAGTGATGTTTATATAGAACCATTAAACTTATTATTACCTATAGGAATAAGCTTTTATACCTTTCAATCAATATCATATATAGTTGATATATATAATGAAAAATGTAAGCCAGCAAAATCTATTATTAAATATGCAACGTATGTACTTATGTTTCCACAATTAATATCAGGTCCACTAGTATCATATAACGATATAAGTAGACAATTGGATGATAGAAAAAATAACAAATCAAATATTATAATCGGAGTAAAATATTTTATTTTAGGTTTAGGATTTAAAGTATTATTAGCAAATAGAATAGGATGTCTATGGAATGATATTTCTATGATTGGAATTGAAAGTATTTCTACAGTTCTTGCTTGGTTAGGTGTAATAGCATATTCTTTACAAATATATTTTGATTTTTGTGGATATTCTTTTATGGCTGTAGGTCTTGGGAAAATTATGGGATTTAAACTTCCTATAAATTTTGAGACGCCTTACTTATCAACAAGTATGACAGAATTTTTTAGAAGATGGCATATAAGTTTGGGAAATTGGTTTAAAAATTATATATATATTCCATTAGGAGGTAATAGAAAAGGAAAAATAAGAACTATTTTAAATTTGTTAGTAGTGTGGATTCTTACAGGATTATGGCATGGAGCAAATTATAATTTTATATTATGGGGCTTATTTATATGTTTAATAATTATTATAGAAAAGTTATTGATAAAGAAGTATTTAGATAAATATAAGTTTTTTGGACATTTATATATGTTATTATTAATCCCAATATCTTGGTCAATTTTTGCTATAACAGATATAAAACAATTAGGAATAATGTTTAGTAAGTTATTTACATGGAGTGAAGGTTTGTATTTGCTGGATTTTGTTAAATATGCAAAAATTTATGGAATTCTAATAATAGTTGGAATAATATGTGCTACTAAATTACCAGAAAAACTATTATTATCAAAACAAAATAATTTGTTGCAGAAATTAATATTATTAACCATTTTCTGTGGTTCAATCTATTACTTATATATAGGCTTAAATAATCCATTTTTATATTTTAGTTTTTAGAAGAAACTTAATAATTTACATTAAACTTTTCTTATGCAATCATTTATTTAATGTAAATTAAACTTATAAAATTGATTGTAAATATAGTATAAGAGGAAGAAAAAGTATGAAAAAAGAAAGAATAGTTATAATTTTAATAGTCTTAATCATAGGAGGATTTTTTTTAGTAAAAAGCATAAAAAGTGATTCAATTGCACTTTCAAATAATAATATATTGAATGAAACTAAAAAAGAAGATAAAATAAATAATGTAGTACAATATCAAGAAGATAGTAAGACAAATATTACAAATGAAAATATAAAAGAAAATAAAGAAGAGTCAAACATAAGTAAAAAACACTCAGTAGAAAAGTCATATTTTAATGATGCTTTATTTATAGGAGATTCTAGAACAGTAGGAATATCAGAATATGGGGATTTGAATAATGCTACATTTTTTGCATATACAGGAATGAGTGTATATAATGTATTNGGAATGAGTGTATATAATGTATTTAGCAAGACCGTCTCTGTTCCAAAAGTAGGAAAACTTAATCTAGAACAGTTATTGAGTTCAAAGAAGTTCGGAAAAATATATATAATGCTAGGTATAAATGAATTAGGATATAATACAAATCAAACTTTAGAAAATTATAAAAAATTAGTGGATTATATAAAAGATAGTCAAAGTAGTGCTATAATATATATACAAGCAAATTTACATGTAGCATCGAAGAAATCGGATAAAGACAGTATAGTAAATAATACAAATATAAATAAATTTAATGATCAAATTTCTAAATTTGCAGATAATAAAAGAATTTTTTATATAGATATAAATGAGAAATTTGATGATGACAATGGAAATTTAAATTCAAATTATACGAGTGACAATGTTCATATTTATGCAAAATACTATAAAGAGTGGAGTAATTGGTTATGCCAAAATGCAGTAGATTAAGGAGGCAAATATGTTAATAGTAGACCAAAAAGAATGGTTTTGTAAAAATATTAAAGATTTAGAAAATGGTATGTATAGACTTTCATATAGTATATTAAAAAATGAAGCGGATGCAGAAGATGCGGTTCAAGAAGCTATTTATAAGTCTTATAAAAATTTAGAAAATTTAACAGATAAAAGAAAATTTAAGCCTTGGATATATAAAATAGTAACCAATACTTCTCTTGAAATATTAAAAAACAATAAAAATTATGTAGATATAGAAGAAAATATCGAGGCTGATAAAGAAGATATAGATTCAAATTTAACTCTTTGGAATGCAGTACAAAAATTAAATCAACCTTATAGAACAACAATAACATTATTTTATTATGAAGATATGTCTATAAAAGAAATAAGTAAAATAACTGGTACAAATGTAGATGCGGTTAAAAAGCAATTATCAAGAGGTAGAGAAAAAATTAAGGAGGTTATAAATATATGAATTTTTTAGATGATCGAAAAATAAAAAAGATTGCTAAAGATGAAAATATAAAAGCACCTAATAAATTTTACAAATCTATAGATGAAACTTTAGAAAACTTAACAGATAAAAATGAGAAAACTAATTTTAATTTAGCTTGGAGATATAGTTTAAGATTTGCAATAGCATTGATTTTATTAACATTTATAGTACTTCCTAATATAAGTCCTAAAATATCTTATGCTATGCAAGAGTTACCTATAATAGGAAATATTGTTAAAGTAATTACAATAAGAAATTATTTTGATAAAGAGGGAAATAGTGAATTAAATGCTGATATACCTAGTATAAAAGATGCCGATAATACAATAAGTGAGTCTAATGACCTTATAAATGAAGATATAAGAAGACTTACACAAAGAATTATTGATGAGTATTATGCAGAAAAAAATCCGCAAAATCATCTTTCAATAAAAATTAATCCAGAAATAATAACAAATACTAGTAATTGGTTTACATTAAAATTAACAATATCTCAAGTAGCAGCTAGCAGTAGCCTTGAATATAAATATTACCATATAGATAAAAACACTGATAAAATAATTAAAATATCGGACTTATTTGAAAATGATGGATATAAAAATGCTATAAGTGAAGAGATAAAGAGACAGATGATTTCCAGAATGGAAGAAGATGAAAACATTGTATATTGGTTTGATGAAGAATCAAAAGATTGGAGTTTTAGAAAAATAGATGATGACCAAAATTTTTATTTTTCTGAAAACGGAAATATTGTAATAGTTTTTGACAAATATGAAGTAGGACCTGGTTCTAGTGGTGCGCCAGAATTTGAAATTAATAAAGAAATTTATGAAAAATATATGAAATAATTATATATAGATAATGAACTATCAATAATATAATAAGTAGAGGAAATATTATGAATAAAGATTTTCTTAATTTAACAACATCTCAATTTGCAAAATTGCATAATGTTAATAAGCGTACATTACATTATTATGATAAAATAGGATTGTTTTCTCCAAAAAATAAAGGAGAAAACAATTATAGATATTATAGCGCTTTACAAAGCATTGACTTTGAATATATTCGCATGTTTAAAGAATTAAATATGAGTATAGAAGAAATTCGAAACTATATAAGAAAACCAAATCCAAAAGATTTTATTGCAATTGTAAATAAAAAATCAAATGAGATAGAAGAGGAAATTATAAGATTAAAGAAAATTAAAGATGTACTAAGTAGTAAAAAAGAACAATTATTACTTAGTGAAAAAAAGGAAAATATGACAATTGAAATTACAGAGTGTGAACAGGAAGAATATTTAATAGCACCATTTGCATTTAAAGATTCAGATATTCAAAAATTATTTGTATATATAAAAGAAATGTGGGGAATAGAACAATGCAGAGCAGGTGTAGGAAGTTACATTTCTTTAGAAAAAGTTAAAAATAAAAATTTTCAGGAATATGATGGTTTATTTACTCCAAGCTTAAGTAATAATAAAAATATTTTTATAAAACCTAAAGGAAAATACTTATGTGGGTATATAAAAGGGTCTTGGGATAATTTACCTAAAATGTATGAAAAAATGTTAAAATATGCTGAAGAAAATTATTTAAAATTAACAGGATATGCTTATGAAAATGGACTAAATGATTTTGCAATTTGTAATGAAAATGAAAATAAGGCAAGTATTTGATATTATGTCATTATATTTATGTAAAGAAGGACGAGAAACATCAAAAATTTTTTCAAGTGTCGATGAAATAGATAAAAAATTTTTAGAAAATTCTAAGAAAAAATATGATGGAGAAGTTGCATTTTTTGCAATATCTAGCAAAGCCCGTGGAAAAGGAATTGGAAAGAAAATGTTTTGCAATATGCTAGAATATATGAAATTACAAAATATTAATGATTTTTATTTATTTACAGATACAACTTGTAATTATGGTTTTTATGAACATCAAGGAATGAATAGATGCGATGAAAAGTCAAAAACATTTTTGATTCACGGAAAAGAAGCAAAAATGACATTTTTCTTATATGATTATAAAATATCTTAAGAATTTTAGAGTTAAATATTTATGTCATTAAGTTATATAGAGGAAGTAATTATTTGATAATTACTTCCTTTTATGATATTATAAAAACAAGTAGTATTTTGTAATTAAATAGTAATGGAAATACTAGAATAATGTTATAAAAAATTTTATGTATAAAATTATAAAAAATAAGGAGGAAAATATTATGAAAATAGCAATAACTTATGAAAATGGAAAGGTATTTCAACATTTTGGACATACAGAAAAGATAAAAATTTATCAAATAAACAATGGAAAAATTGTATCTGAAAATATAGTAGATACATCAGTATGTGGACATGAAAAATTAGTGGAGTTTTTAAAAAATAATAATATAGATATATTAATTTGTGGAGGTATAGGGCAAGGCGCAAAAGACGCTCTTTCTAAAGCAAATATACAATTATTTGGTGGAGTTTCTGGTAATGCAGATGATGTAATAGAAAAGTATTTATTAGGACAGTTAAAATATAATGAAAATGTAAATTGTGAACACCATCATATAGAAGGAGAACACCATTGCGAAAACCATAATAGATGCATAAAAAATGGTTAACGGAGAAATTGATAAGAAAAAGAAAAAAAGGACTACACTAATATGGGAAAAATAAAGGAAAAAGAGTTAAAAGAACTATTTATAGAAATAAAAAATAACAACAAAATAGCATTTGAAAAGCTATATAGTAAATACAACAAAACAGTATATGGAATTGCATTTAGCATATTAAAAAATAAACCAGATTCAGAAGATGTTGTCCAAACAGTATTTACAAAAATATATACTTTAGAAAAAGATAAATTACCTAAAGATAAAATTGGAAGTTGGCTATATTCAGTAACAAAAAATGAAACATTATTACTTTTAAGAAAAAAAGATAATAATGTTAATTTAGAAGATATTTATAGTATTAAAGATGAAAATAATGAAATATACAAATTTATAAGTCAAGATTCTTATAATAGATTAATAAATAGTTTAAATCCTAAAGAACAAGAGGTAGTTTCTTTAAAGCTATTATCAAATTTAACTTTTAAAGAAATAGGAAGTTTATTAGGAGAGTCGACGAATACTGTGAAATGGAGATATTATAAAGCAATTCATACACTAAAAATAACATTAAGCAATTTAAGTATGTTTATAATAACTTTTGTATTTGGAATAATAATATTAAAAAATGATAAAAAAGAATTACCAGTTATAAAGGATGATCAAAACAATATTAATAGTAATAAAAATGAAATTGAAGCAGAAAATAAAGAAAATGAAAAATTAGAAGATAGTGAAATAATACAAGAAAATGAAGATTTTTCTGAAAACACTATAGTAGAAGAACAAATTATGGATACTACAAATTATTTAAGTATAGGAATGTTTAGTGTCTCAGCTATATTTTTAATATTAACAATAATTTTTTCAATTTTTTTTAACAAAACACCAACTAAATGCAAAGAAAAAAGCATCTAAATAATAGAAAGGTAAAGGTGAGGTTATGAAAAAGAAAAATATTGTAATTATAATAGTAATTTTATTATTAATAATATTGTTGTTTCCAATTCAAATAAATAGGTTAAACGATGGTGGAACAGTTGAATATAGGACGTTACTGTATAGTATTACTAAATATCATAGATTAGATGAAAACATAGATGATGGTTATATAGATGGTATTGAAATTAAAGTTTTTGGTAAGAAAATATATAGTAATGTAGAAGAAACACCTAGAGATAATGAAGAAAGAATAAAACTAAAAGATTTAAAAATAACAACAAAAGATATAGATGCAACAAAATTAGTTGAGTTTGGTAATGTCTTATATGGTAAATCTAATCTACTTATTGATTATGCAGGAGATTTAAACAAATCAATAGGAAAAATAAATATGTTCATAGGTGAAGAATATTTACCTCAATTAGATGGAGAAACTAATTGTAAAGAATTTTTGAATTGTAATATATTAGAAGCTAACGACAAAACTATGGTATTAAATATTGATAATGTTGCAGTTTTATTTGGAGCAATAAATAAAGAAAATATAATACAAGCTAACGGAGAAAGTTTAGAAAATATAGCAACTCCACAATATAGTAGTTTTGTAGGAACAATATTAGAAGAAACAACAACATACATGATAGTAGAGCCAAACGAAGATGAAATAGAAAGAAAATCAGCAGACAAAATTAAAATTAATTATGGAACAGACCACATAGATTATTTGTATGGAATTGGAAGAAAAGTTGTTATTTATTATACTGGATATATCATGGAATCATATCCCGCACAAATTAATACGGATAAAATATCAACAGAAGGATATGAAGATTTTACAATAACAGTAAAAAAATCAAATGATATAACAAAAAAGAAAATATTAAACAATAAAAATTTAAGCTCAGATAAACAAGATTATAATTTATATTTTTATGGATTAGATGAAGTAAATGTAACTTTAAATAATAAAACAATGTCATTAGAAGACTCTCTAAAGAGTGGAAAGATGACAATAGATGGAATTATACAAAAAGCAAATAAGGATGAAAAAGATGGGAAAGTAATAAAGGCAGAAATCTATAAAGATGGAGGAAGTACTGAATATCATTATGAAAATTATTCAATAATAAAAGTACATAAGTTAGATGGAAATAGAGATGTATATATAGGTATTCCAAATATGAAACTTGATGATTTAAAATTATAAAAGAATATCAATGAGGAATCTCATCTTGAGCACGTTCTTTTATATATTCATTTAGGATAATAGGGATAAATAAGTATAATAAATGGATTGTTTTAATGTAACTGTTTTGTGATATAATTATATAAGATGTTAGGAGAATATATTTATGGTATACAAATATAAATATCAAACACCAAACGGATTTTCAGATATATTAATGAATAGTGATGGTAAATATTTAACAGGTTTATGGTTTGAAGGCTCAAGAGATATACAAAAACATGAAATAAATTGTGAAGAAAAAGAATTACCAATATTTAAAGAAACAAGCAAATGGCTTGATATATATTTTAGTGGCAAGAAACCAGATTTTACACCAGAATATAAAATAAATAATTTAACATCATTTAGAAAAGAAGTAGTATATATAATGAATAATATACCTTTTGGAAAAACTTTAACATATAATGATATATCTAAAACTATTGCAAAAAATAGAGGGATAAAAAGAATGTCTAGTCAAGCAGTTGGAGGAGCAGTTGGTTGGAATCCAATATGTATTATTATTCCTTGCCATAGAGTTGTTGGAACAAATGGAAATCTAACAGGTTATGGTGGTGGAATAAAAAACAAAGTAGCATTACTTACTCTTGAAAAAAATGATATGAGTAAATTCTTTATTCCTAAAAAGGATACAGTATTATGAAAAAAACTTGTAAAAAAGATAATTTGAGGTACGAATATGGAAAAAATAAAATTAAATAATATTTTTAATTTAAGTAAAGAAGAAATAAATAATTGTAAAATTGAATTAAATATGTCAGAAGGTAGAAATGGACAATTATATATTGATAAATGGTTATCATTATCAGAAAAAGAAAAGCAAAGCGGAATAAATGATTGTTCATATTGGCCAAAATATGGTTCTCAGAGTAATTTTCATGTCGGACAAAAAGTATTTAGTTTTGTACGAAAATCTTATGATGAATGGTTATTTATTTCTGCAGCTACAATTTTAGATGTTCCTGAAAATAGAAGATCAAATGTTGAGATTTTAGAAAAATATAAACCTCTTTTTGGAAGATTAATAATGAAATTTCATAAAGGTAATACAATGGGAAGATATACATTTAACTTATCCTATTTAAACAATAAAGAAGAAGTAATAGAAATATTACCATGTATATATAGTGGAGAACAATTTGAAGGATATGATAATGTTAATTTACCTTACAAAAAATTAAATGACATTTTTGAGGGCAAAATAATGCCAACATATTATGAAGCTTTGAAAAAAATTACTGGTATTTATTGCCTTACAGATACTTCTAATGGAAAACTATATATTGGTTCAGCTACAGGTCAATATGGTGTTGCTCAAAGATGGGGTAATTATTTAAGCTCAAAACATGGTGGAAATGTAAGATTGGAAAACTTATACAAACAAAATGGTGAAAAATATTTTGAAAAATATTTTACTTTTACATTACTTGAGTATTTTGGACTATCTTATGATACTGAAAAAATATATAAAAGAGAACAATATTGGAAAAAATGTTTAAATACGATAGAACATGGTTATAATGATAACTAATTTTGAATTTAGAATTAGTTCACAAAACAGAGATTAATTTTATATATAAGAATAAATATAATATAAGGACTAAAATTTATTTAAAAAGGATGTGTTCTTATGGAAGAAAAAAAGAATGAGATTATTTTATTTGAAAATCAAGGTGTAAAATTAGAAGTAAACTTAAAAGAAGAAACTGTATGGCTTACTCAAGCACAAATGGAAGAATTATTTGATGTAAAACATGCAACTATAAGTGAACATATTAGCAACATTTTTAAAGAAGGGGAACTTGAAGAGAAAACTTCTGTCGGAATTTCCGACAAAAGTACAGGAGGAAGGAAATCTAAAATATATAATTTAGATGTAATTATATCTGTTGGGTATAGGGTCAAATCAAAAAATGGTGTGATTTTCAGGCAATGGGCAAATAAAATATTAAAAGATTATATGCTAAGAGGTTATGCAGTAAATCAAAAAAGATTAGCATATTTAGAAAAAACAATAAAGTTAATAGATATTGCTAATAGAATAGATGAAAGACTAGAAGGAAATGATGCAAAGGAAATCTTAAAAGTAATTGGAGATTATTCAAAAGCACTTGATTTGTTAGATGACTATGACCATAGAACATTAAAGAAAATAGATGGAAATATAGATGAAAGAAAAATTGAATACAAGGAATGCATAGGAATAATAAATAGGTTAAGATTTAACGAAGAAAATTCACTATTTGCAGTAGAAAGAGATAAAGGTTTAGATTCAATTATAGGAAATATTTATCAAAGTTTCGATGGACAAGATATTTATAAAAGCATTGAAGAAAAAGGAGCAAATTTTTTATATTTAATAGTAAAAAACCATGTATTTGCAGATGGAAATAAAAGAATTGCAGCAACCTTATTTATTTATTTTTTGAATTTTTATGGTATTTTATATAAAGATGGAATACAAACAATAGATAATAATACATTAACAGCTTTAACATTATTAATAGCAGAATCCAACCCAAAAGAAAAAGATATAATCATTGATTTAATTATGAATTTTTTAAATAATGATTAACTGATAGAGATAACATTTAAAATTTAGTTAGTAATTTTGTGATATTACAACAACAGATAGTAAGTTGTATTGGAGATTAATTTATGAATTATATAAATAAAGGAAAAAGAGATATACTGATATTTCCTCAATTTGATAATATTGATAAGATACAAAATATTAGAAATAGATACGATGAGTTATCACAAATATTACCTCCTCATATTACTCTTGTTTTTCCATTTAAAATAGATTTAAAAAATGATGAGATAAGAAAAAAATTATCTGATATTTGTAAAAGTTATAATAGATTTAATATAAAGTGCAAAGGAATAAGTTTTCTAAAAGATAAAAGGATAAATAAATATTATATATTTTTAAATATAGTAGAGGGAAATGATATTATCAGAAATATTAGTATAGATATATATCATAGATTATTAAACAAAGATTTGCCTCAATACTATATTCCTCATATCACATTAGGCTCAGTTGATGAAATTATAGATATAGATTTGAAGGATTGTTTTGAAACTGAAATTAGCAAAATAGCTGTTGAAAGTATTGGCGATAACGAGGAATCTTTTATAGATTTTTATGTGAGTTTAGAAAGATAAATTACAAATATTTAAAGAAACAAAATACAAACCTATTGGAATAGCAGTTGTTACATTATCTTATAATGATGAGATATTTAGTCAAAGGAAAATAAGTTTTGTAAGCAATGCAATAGATGTCATTGTAGATACAATAAAGTAGTAACACAATTTAGTTAAATAAACTACAACTAAATATTCTATAAAAAATACTAC
>FR901473.1:20584-24060 GCA_000438355.1 Clostridium sp. CAG:273 | reverse complement strand
TTTTAATATCTGTAGTCTAATAATTTATTATATAATAAATTACTTTTATATATAAAGGAGTTTGATACTATGGCTTATAATTTTAAAGAGATTGAAAAAAAATGGCAAGATAAATGGGATGAAGAAAAGACATTTAAAACAGATGCTTGGGATTTTTCTAAACCTAAATTTTACGCATTGGACATGTTTCCTTATCCATCTGGCCAAGGTTTACATGTTGGTCACCCAGAAGGATATACTGCAACAGATATTATCTCTCGTATGAGAAGAATGCAAGGTTATAATGTACTTCATCCAATGGGTTGGGATGCATTTGGGCTTCCTGCAGAACAATATGCAATTAAAACAGGAAATCACCCTGAAACATTTACTAAAAAGAATATAGAAACTTTTAAGAAACAACTTAAAATGCTTGGTTTTTCTTTTGATTGGGATAGAGAAATTTCTACATGTGAACCAAGTTATTATAAGTGGACTCAATGGATTTTTAAACAATTATATAATGATGGCTTAGCAGAATTAATTGAAATGCCTGTTAATTGGTGTGAAGGTTTAGGTTGTGTTCTTTCAAATGATGAAGTAATAAATGGAAAAAGTGAAAGAGGCGGATATCCTGTGGTTCGTAAAAATATGAAACAATGGGTTATGGATATTCAAGATTATGCAGAAACACTTCTTTCTGGGTTGGATGACCTTGATTGGCCAGAATCTACTAAAGAAATTCAAAGAAATTGGATTGGTAAGTCTATAGGAGCTGAAGTTAAATTTAAAGTAGCAAACTCAGATAAATACTTTACTGTATTTACTACAAGGGCTGATACTTTATTTGGTGCAACTTACTGTGTTCTTTCTCCTGAACATGAACTTGTGGATATACTTACTACTCCTGAATGCAAGCAAGCTGTAGAAGAATATAAAAAGGTTGCTGCTGCTAAATCTGACTTGGAAAGAACAGAACTTAATAAAGAAAAAACAGGTGTATTTATTGGTGCATATGCTATTAACCCTGTTAATAATAAAGAAATTCCTATTTGGATTTCAGATTATGTACTTTCAACATATGGTACAGGTGCAATTATGGCTGTACCTGCACATGATGAGCGTGATTATGAATTTGCCAGAAAATTTGGAATAGATATAATTCCTGTATTAGATGGTGGAGATATTTTAAAAGAAGCTTTCACAGGAGATGGGGTTCATATAAATTCTGAATTTTTAAATGGTCTTGGCAAAGAAGAGGCAATTAATAAAATGATTAATTGGCTTGAGAAAAACAAAATTGGTACAAAAAAAATTAACTATAAACTTCGTGAGTGGATTTTTGCAAGACAACGTTACTGGGGTGAACCAATTCCTGTAGTATTTACAGAAGATAATAAAATACATATTTTAGCAGATGAAGATTTACCTTTAGTTCTTCCAGAACTTGAAGATTATGCTCCTTCCAAAACAGGTGCATCACCACTTGATAAAGCTACAGATTGGCTAAATACAACATTTGAAGGAGAAAAAGCCACAAGAGAAACAAGTACAATGCCAGGTTCTGCTGGTTCTAGTTGGTACTTCTTAAGATATATAGATCCACATAATGAAAATGCCATTGCAGACCCAGAACTTTTAAAACATTGGATGCCAGTTGACCTTTATGTTGGAGGACCAGAACATGCAGTAGGACATTTATTATATTCAAGATTTTGGAATAATTACTTATATAATAAAGGAATTGTTCCAACAAAAGAGCCTTTCAAAAAACTTCGTCATCAAGGTATGATTTTAGGAACAAATGGAGAAAAAATGAGTAAATCTAAAGGAAATGTTATTAACCCAGATGACATGGTAAAAGAATATGGTGCAGATGCTTTAAGATTATATGAAATGTTTATGGGTCCTATAGATGCTGCTAAACCTTGGGACATAACAGGAATTGAAGGAACAAAAAAATTCCTAGATAGAATTTGGAGATTGTATGTAGAATCTGGAAAAATTTCTAACAATCATAATTCTAACTTAGATAAAATATACAATTATACTGTAAAAAAGGTTACAAATGATTATGAAAATATGTACTTTAATACTGCAATAAGTCAAATGATGATATTTATAAATGCAGTATATAAAGAAGAAACTTTACCTATTGAATATGCAGAAGGATTTTTAAAATTACTAAACCCAGTTGCTCCACATATTACAGAAGAGTTGTGGAATAGATTAAACCATAATAAAACTATTGCATATGAAAAATGGCCTGAATATGATGAAAGTAAAATTACTGAAAATGAAATAGAAATTCCTGTACAAATTAATGGGAAAGTTAAAGAAACAATTACTATTCCTGTTGATTTAGAAGAAGGGAAAGTTAAAGAAATTGTACATGAAAATGGTAATATAGCAAATCTTACAAATGGGAAAACTATTGTAAAAGAAATATATGTTAAAAATAAAATTTATAACATTGTTATTAAATAGTTATAAATGCATATTAATTTTTGAACTGCATTAAAATTTGTATAAGAAATGATAAAAACCCAAAATGTTAAATAAAACATGGCGGGTTTTTACTATTTTAGAAGCATTTCTTATTTTCAGTTAACTTTTTCTATTAAAATTTGAAAAAGTTTTATTACTCTATGTTTTGTAATATTTTTGTAACAAAATAGTAATGATAATTTAATGATAATAAAAATAGAAATGTTGTATAATAGAATAGGATAAATACTAAGGAGAAACAGTTTTATGAATATTGAAAAAGATTTAAAAAGAGAAGGAATTGAAGTAATAAACAAATTAGATACTCTAAGTGCAAATTCATTAGCTAGCTCAGTTGCAAACAGACTATGTAAAGCTTTTCCTAACGAACACTTTGTATACCAAAGTTTATTTATAAATTTATCTAGACTTCCTATGTATGTTGCAAAAATACCAGAAGGTCTAGCAGAAGCAAATTATTTTTATAAAAACTCTTCTGTATATTTTAAAGATGGTTTAACTGTTGATGAGCTTGAAAAATTTGCAGTACATGAATTTATACATCACATTCAAGAAATAAAAGATAATAAAGGTAATCTATTAAGATTAGGTCTTTGCGAAATTGGAGATTTCAAAACATATGGTCTTGGCTTAAACGAAGCAGCTGTTCAGCTTGCATCTTCTAAAGCTTTAGAGCAAAATGAAGATATTGTTAAATATTATGGAATATCTTTACCTACAAAAAGTCCTATTTATTACCCAATTATCTGCAATTTGTTAGAACAGCTAGTATATATTACTGGAGAAGATAATTTATGGGATAGTATGTTTAATTGTACAGATACCTTTAAAGAAAATTGCATAGAATTATTAGGCGAAAATAATTTCTTAAAAATTCAAGACAATTTTGATAAAATTTTAGATATAGAAGAAAAAATTATAACTTTAAATAACAAGTTAATGACCACCGAATTAGATGAGTCAAAATCTCATAAAATAAACATAAAAAT
>FR901473.1:12841-20577 GCA_000438355.1 Clostridium sp. CAG:273 | reverse complement strand
CATAAAATAAACATAAAAATAGAAAGTCAAAAAACAAAATTAAAAGAAACGTTCTTTAATACACAAAATTTAATTTTCTCTTCTTATTTTGATAAAGAATTTAACAAAATTCATACAACTAACGAAATAGATTTATATAGAATGGAATTATACAATTATAAAAATTATCTTGGAATATCTGAGGATTATAATGCTTTTAATAATTATTACATTAATAAGATGATAGCTTTAGATGAAAGATATACTCAAATAATAAATAATGTTGCATTAGTTCCTATTAAAAATTCTGTATGGAGCAGGCTATTTAAATCTATTAGTAGATTATTTGGATTTAATTCTGAAAAAAGTTATTATTACGAAGATAAATAAGAATAAAAAAACACTTATTAAACTACAACTAAAAATATAGTTTAAAATAAGTGTTTTTTATTTTACATACCAATTTACTTTATATAATTCTATTACCTAACATAATAAAATATAATTTATTTTATCTGCTGCATTTCTTCCATCTCTTGCTGCCCATGCAATAGTTGCTGTATTTCCAACTAAATCTCCTCCTGCAAAAACATTTTTTATTGATGTTTCATAGTTTTCATTTATTTTTACATAATTTTTCTGTGTAAGTTCTATATTTTCTTTTTCTAAACTTTCTTGCTCTGTTTTTGCTCCAATTGCCATAACTACATAATCTATAGGCATATCATAATTACTATTTGGAATTTCTACTGGTGATAGTCTTGTTTCCCCTTCTTTTTGTACCAAATCCATTTTTATACATTCAATTTTTTCTACATTGGCTTTTCCAAGAATTTTTTTAATATTTGTTTGGAATAAAAATTCTATACCTTCTTTTTTTGCATCCTCAATTTCTTTTTTTTCTGCTGGCATTTGTTCTTCTGCTCTTCTATATATTACCTTTACGCTTTTTGCTCCCATTTTATTTATCGTTCTTGCTGCATCCATTGCAACATTTCCGCCACCTATAATTGCAACATTTTTTCCTATATATGAAGGATGATTACCTATTTCTAATAAAGTATTTGCTCCATAAACTCCATTTAGTTCTTCTCCTTGTATTTTCATTTCTGTTGGAACATTTGCTCCTATTGCTAAATATATTGCATCATACTCTTTTAATAAATTGTTTAGTGATATATTTTTTCCTAATTCCATACCAAATTTTACTTTTATTCCTAAATTTAAAATTTGTTCAATTGTTTTATCTAATACTTCTTTGCTAAGTCTAAATTCAGGTATTCCTCTTCTTAATATCCCACCTAGAGAGTTATATTTTTCAAATATTGTAACATCAAAGCCATACTTTTTTAAAAATGCAGCACAAGTAAGACCAGATGGTCCGCTTCCTATAACGGCAACTCTTTTTGCTTGCTCATTATTTTCTACTTTTTCTTGCCATGCTTCTTTTAAGCTGTTTTTATTTTTTAATGCTTCATCTGCAATATAAGCTTCTATTTCTCCTATATTTACTGGCTCTCCTTTTATTCCTCTTATACAGCTTCCTTGACATTGTTTTTCGTGAGGACAAATTCTTCCACAAATGGCTGGTAATACTGTAGTTTCTGATAAAACTTTATAAGCCTCTTTTAAATTTTCTTCTTTTACTAATTTTATAAAAGCTGGAATGTTATTATTAAGTGGACACCCCTTTATGCTACATGGCTTAACACGACAATTTAAGCAATATTCTGTAGCTTTTTTTATAGCATCATTCATTGTATTTTCCCCTTATCATTTTATTTGTTGTATATTAAGATGAAATTGAATTATATTTTTCTACTACCTCTTTTAAGTCTCTCCAAAATTCTATTTTTTTATTTTCATCTCTAAGAAGTGCTGCAGGATGCCATGTTGGCATATATGTTATTCCACCTTTTTCTATCCACTTGCCTCTTGTTGCTGTAATTCCATACTCATTTCCAAGAATATTTTTTAAAGCCGTACTTCCGAGTAACACAATAATTTTAGGTTTTACAAGTATTACTTGATTTCTTAAATAATCTAAACATGCTTTGGCTTCATCTACCTCTGGAACTCTATTTCCTGGTGGTCTACACTTTACTACATTTGCAATGTAAACTTTACTTCTATCTATTCCTAATCCTTGAAATGCTTTATTCATAAGCTGTCCTGCTCTTCCAACAAAGGGAATTCCTTCTTTATCCTCGTCTGCTCCTGGACCTTCACCTATAAACATTAAATCCGCTTCTTTATTACCTTCTCCAAATACAATATTTCTTCTTCCTGTACAAAGTTTGCACTTTTTACAATTTACTATACTATTTTCTAGTTCTTCCCAATTATCGTACATTTCTACTCCTTACAGTAAATTAAATTCTTTTCTTATTATATAAAGAAAAAGTATATAAGTCAATTCTTAAGACTGACCGTTCTAAAATTACATTTGAAAATTAATTGTTCTAAAATTATATAATTAATACTAATCGTTCTAAAAATTATATTTGAAAATTTATGATATGTTAATTTATTCAACACATGGTTCTAATAGTTGAATTTTAATTTCATTATTAGTATTAATTTCAGCCATTGTTCCAATTGGTATAACTGTTTTTCTGTCTATATGTCCAAAATTATTTGATTTTATTATAGGAAATTTATATTCATTTCCTATTGTATCTATTAATATTTTTTCTATAGCTACACTTCCATCATAATTTCCAAGCCATATCCCTTTAATTCTGTCAAATATTCCATTTTGCTTCATGTGATAAAAATAATTACTTACTAAAGCTGGTGGAGTTTCTAAAAATAGTTCTTCCATAAACACAATTTTATCTGTAAAATCTATGCTATATTTACCAGATATCATTTCATTTAGTAAGCTTAAATTTCCACCAACTAATATACCTTTTGCCTTTCCTTCTTTTATTGTTTTATATTCATCATCTGCTTGTCCTAATACCAAACCTCCTTCTACAAACCTTTTTATAACTTCTTCATACCCATATTGTGTTTGCCAAGAAGTTAGTGCCTTAAAGGTAGGTCCACTAAAAGTTACAACTCCAGTTTGAGAATATATATTATTAGTTAATGATGTTGAATCACTAAACCCACATATAATTTTAGGATGATTTCTTATAAAATCATAATTTAAATATTCAAATACTACATTTGAATTAAATCCTCCACTAATACAAAATATCGCTTTTACCTCTTCATCTCTAAACATTTCGTTTATATCTTCTGCTTTTTCTTCTGCTGTTGCACCATATCCTAAAGTATTTTTTAATGCATTTTTAGCAAATTTTATATTAAAACCTGCTACTTCCATAAGCATAACAGAATTATTTATAACTTCTAAATCTTCTTTAGAAATATCACTTGATGGAGCAATTAGTCCTATTGTATCTCCTTTTACTAGTTTTTTTGGTATTCTTGTTTCTAACATATTTTAATCCCTTTCACGTTTTTATTCTAAAAAACTTTTGAAATTTTTTTAATTTTTTATTGATTTTTATAGTTGGTCATTTTTATTATATTACTTTATAATAATGAAATTATTCCTACATTTAGTCCATATTTAGGCTTGTCTAGTCTATATGAATGAAATTTATCATTATTGCAAACAGTACATAATCCACAATCTATAATATTTTCTTCTTTTAATCCACTTTTTTTCAACAATTGTGTATTAATTTTTGTTGTATCTATATAATATTTTTGTTTGTTTTCAATTTTTCTTCCTTTTTCTATTATTCCTTCATATTCAAAAGTCTTCTCAAATATATTTTTTACATCTTCGTCTACTTCAAAATGGCATTTTCTGATGCTTGGGCAAATACAGCATATTATATTTTTAGGATTACTATTATAATTTTCTACCATTTTATTTACAGCTTCTATGGCTATCTGTTTTATTGTACCTCTCCAGCCAGAATGTACTGATGCTATAACATTTTTTTCTGGGTCATACATTAGTAAAGTTGTACAATCTGCTGATTTTGAAGCTAAAATAAATCCCTTTTTATCTGTTACTAATCCATCTATATTATCTAAATTTTCGTTTCCGTTGTTTATTATTGCTATATTTTTTGTGTGATCTTGATCTGATAAAATGAACTTATTTTTATCTAAATTTAATTCATTGCAAATTTTTTCTATGCTTTCTTGTTTTTCTCCTGATGTGCCTTTAAAGTTTAGGCTCTTTAAAGTATAGCAATGTCTAATATTAGGATATTCAAGCAATTTCTTAAATTGCAAATATCTCACATTATTATTTTCTTTTATAATAATATTATCATTTTCTATAATTTCTATTTTTCTCCCGCCTTTCTATTTATCATTAAATTATTATAACTTATTGTGAAATTATACTAACATTTTATATATTTATCCAATTTCTAATAATATAATTCTATAAATATTCACATTTTTATATTCTGCGTTTCATTTTATACCATCTATTTTATAATCTATTTTTTATTTCTTCTAAAATATCTGCCTTTTCTCTATTTGGTATATAATTATAATCATTATTTGCCATTTTGCTGTCAAAATTACATATAGATTTATAACTACAATATTCACAAGGAGTATTTTTCTTTTTTATGCTATAATATGGTTTTATATTTATATTTCCTGTTAATATACTTTCTGAAATCTGTTCTAAAAGTTTCATTGTGTATTTTTGTAATCTTTCAAACTGTTCTCTATTTACAGAGTTTGGTTTATCTGACAAGTTTCCTTCTTTATTTATATATGCAGGTATTATTTTAGAATTTCCGTTTTCTAAAGTCTTATCCATTTTCTTTACAATATTTACATCCGCTAAAATTAATCCATTCATTTTAAATTGTTTTTTTATTTCTTCTTCTATCTGTTCTTCTGTTAACTTCTCACTAGATTTTATTATTGGTTCAATTAGACTAAAATAGAGAGCTCCTGCAGGTTCTGTTTTTTCCTTTTTACAAATAGCATCAACATATGTTAGTAATTGTAGCTGTAACCCTGCCTCTACTTCATTTAAGTCTATATTTTTTATAGAAGATTTGTAATCTATAATTCTTATATAGTTTCCTTCTGCAGTCTTTGCAATATCTACTCTGTCTATTTTTCCTGTTATTTCTACTTTTTTGCCATCTGCAAGTTCTATTTCTATGGGGTCATATTGTCTTCCTTTTTTAAACTCAATTTCATGTCCTAAAACTTCAAAATCACTATATTTTATGCTATTAATTATGTACTTCATTGATAATTTTATTGCTTTTCTTAGTCTCTTTATTAATACAATATATTTTTTCATCATATTAAATATATAATTTTTCTTTAAATTTAATTTTTCATCAATTATTTCATCAATAAGTCTATTTACATTATCTTCTTCTATCGTCTTTATAGATATATTATTTTCTTCTATTTTGTCAAAAAACTCATCTATTACTTCATGCATAAAAGTGCCTGTATCTATAGGTTGTACTTTTGATGTCTCTTTTTCTGATAATCCTAATCCATATTTAAGATAATAAGAAAATGGACATGAACTGTATTTTTCTAGCTGCGATATACTTGTAGTTAAAGTATTCCCATATAACTTTTCTATTTCTTCTTTTTTTATTTTTTCTGGAATATTTGTATAATTTAAAGAGCTTATGCTACTTTGCAATCTATTTTTATCATTTTTCATATAATAATTAAATACATTAAACCATATATTATCTATTTTCTCTCCATCTTTATATTCTTGTAAATTTGTAAGTAATTCCTCAAATGTAGTGTCTTTTAATAAAATTTCACTTTTTCTTTCTATAATGTCGCTTTCTTCTTTAATATTTCTATATATTTTTTTCATTTTATTAATTAATATAGATGCTCTCATTGCTTTTCCATCTATATCTGATGAAGCATATGATAAATACAAATTCTCTTCTGCTGTAGTAAAAGCTTTGTATATATTAAAATTATCATCATAAAGCTTTTCTTCTGTGCCTTTTGCAAGTTCCAATCCTTCATTTTTTAGCTTTTCTCTATCTTTGTCATTAAAAAATCCTTCTTGCTTATAGCTACCAGGAAATACTCCATCATTTAGACCTATTATAAATACACTTCTTACTTTATGGCTACGAGAACGGTCTACATCACCAAATATTACTTGGTCTTTTGTGCCAGGTATTGCGCCGAGTCCACTGTTTTTTAAGCCTATTTTTAATATGTTTGAATATTTCTCAAAACTAATAGTCTCTTCTCCTAAAACCATATTTATTTCGTCTAATACATTCATTATAATTTGCCAACTAGTTTCGTATTGCTTTGCAAGCTCTGGCATATTATTTTGTTGAAACTCATTAATTTTTTTAATTAATATTTTATCTATTTTTTGCTCTATTAAAAAATTATATATACTTTCTGTAATGTTTTTAACAGTTTTTACTCTCATCAAACTATTTTTAAACTTTAACAAAGGTTGTACTACTTTTTCTCTTGCATAATTAATTTTTTCCCTTTGCTCTTCGGTTTCTAAATAAAAATTCCAGTCACCTTTGTACCACTTGCTTCCTTTTATATTCCACCTTAAACAATAATTTTCTAAATCATATAATATATCTTTGTCTAAATTTATTAAACCTGTTTTTAAATATGAAAAAACTGTTTCATAAGACCAATTTCTAGCAAAAATTTCTAATAAAGAAATTATATATTTTACAAGTATATTTTTGTTTAAATCTTGTTTTTCATCTATAAAAACAGGAATTTCATATTTATTAAATATAGCTTTACACAAACTTGCATATGTTTCTATGTTTTTTGTAATAACTGCTATATCTTTATATTTATATCCATTATTTTTTACTAATTTAGTTATAGTTTTTGCTACCTGTTCTATTTCCGAATAAGGATTATTAGCCAAAAACAAATTTATATTTTCTACATTTTGCTCATATTTTTTATAAGGTACTGCATATATGTTTTCTTCTAAATGAATTAGCTCTTTATTTTTAAATCTATACCTATTTTCTAATTTTACTGGATTCTCTATTTTCACATTTTCCTTTTTTGCAATATCATATAATTTATTTAAAGTAATTTTGTTATTACAAAAAATATCTACATCCGCTTCTTTTTCCTCTATAACATTATCCGTACATACAGTAATAGTAACACTTTTAGCAATATTTAATATCTTTTTTATTATTTCATACTCTTGTGTTGTAAAACCTACAAATTCGTCTATATATATATCTGCATTATTAAATTCTTTAGTAACATCCAATTTTTCAGCTAATATAGTTAGTAAATCATTTTCGTCTATGTAATTATTTTGTATAGTTTTATTATATAAATTATAAATTTTATACATATCTTCTAATTTCATTTTTAAGTATGTATCATTTATATTAGTAATATTTTGTTCCATAATTTCTGGAGTTATATTGTGCTTTTTAAATTCTGTAATTTGAGTTAAAACAGTATCAATATTTTGGTCATTTTTACCAATAAAATTCAGCTTTTTCTTTTCCTCATCTAGCACATTATATATAAGCATTGCTTTACCACTACCAGACAAATTTGTTTTAATTCTTCCACCTTCTGAATTTATTACTCTATATGCCATACGATTAAATGTAAGCACTTCTGCATTTATAACCGCTTTTTTGCCAACAGCATCTAGTAACTTTTCCTCTGCTGTAAAAGAAAATTGTTCTGGAGTAATCACATATATATTACTATTTTTATCTTCTTTTATTTTTCTGGATATT
>FR901473.1:11573-12833 GCA_000438355.1 Clostridium sp. CAG:273 | reverse complement strand
TTCTGGATATTTCACTAAATATGTATGAACTTTTTCCTGTGCCAGAAACTCCATAAACTATTCTTAAGCCCATTTATAATTTGTATGATATATTTATAACTAAATACACCATACACTCCTTTCTACATTTATTTCTAATTTTTGTTTTATGTATATTTTTATAATTTATATATATTTTTTTTACTTAAAATTTAATATATATATTTATTATACTAACCTTTAAGTAGTAGATTTTTATTAATAGCCTTTTCATCTATTTTTACATTTAGGCTTCTCTTTTCCAATAAAATAGATACTGTTGTGCTAAACCTGCTAAATTTCCATATTTCTCTTTTGCAAGTTTTTCTATTTCTCTTTTATTTACTTTTGTTTCATCCGGATTTTTTATGTATAAATCATTCATTACACGTCTTACCCAAACATCTATTGGAAAAACCTCAAATCTTTTTAATGTAGAAAATAGTAAAATGCAATCTGCAACCTTTGGTCCAACTCCTGGAAGAGTAAGAAGTTTTTCTCTTACTTTTTCAGTATCTTTTTCCTCTGTTAATTTATTTAAATCGACTTCTTTATTTAATATTTTTTTGGTTGTTTCATATACTCTAACATCTCTAAATCCAAGCCCTAATGCTCTTAAATCTTCTACACTTGCTTTAGATAACTCTTCTACTGTTGGAAATGTGTAATATTTTGTTCCATTCCAATTTACTTCTGTTCCATATTTTTTAGAAATCCTGTCTATAATTCCTTTTATTCTTGGAATATTATTATTTGCTGAAATAATAAAAGAAATTATTGTTTCCCATAAATCTTGATTTAATATTCTTATACCGCTTCCATAACCAACACTAGTCTTTACATTATCGTCTATTTTAGATAGCTTTTCTTTTATATCTTCATAGTCTGTATTTAAATCAAAATAATCTTTGCAAATTTCTTCTATATCTCCATTACAGATACCTTTAAATGTTACATTATTTCCGTCTTTTTTTACATTCATAACATTACCTTTAAAAACACCTGTATAACTACCATCTAACTCTTTATCCCATCTAAAACATTGTCCACAGTCAAATATGTGTACTGGCTCAAATGATTTTACATTTTTAATTTTGTATGTTTGTTCTTCCATTTTATTTTGCTCCTTTATTACCTCTTGTACATCTTACTTATTTTTTATTTTGTATATGCTGTTATTTCTTATAAAGTACTATTTCATATTTTTTCAGTTATTAGTATAATTATATATTATACAAGTCT
>FR901473.1:0-11565 GCA_000438355.1 Clostridium sp. CAG:273 | reverse complement strand
TATATTATACAAGTCTATTTATCAAGAAAACACTATTAAACAATTTTATAAATTTGCAAGATTATAAATTATAAATTTTATCTAATATATTCTTATTATATTAATTATTTTATTCTTTTAAATCCTTTTCCCCAGGTTTCTCTAGCATTTGCTGTAATTATAAATGCTCTTGGGTCTATTTCTATTGTTATCATTTTTATTTTTGCAATTTCTGCTCTTGTCCCAACACACAGAAGCATCATCCTTTTCTCCTTTGTATACATCCCTTTTGCATAAATTGCCGTACTTCCTCTAGATAGTTCTTCTCCAACTTTTGTCGCAATTTCTTTGTAATTTTCAGAAATTATAAACATCATTTTTGTAAAATTTACCCCTTCAAAAACAATGTCTATCATTTTACCCATTAAATATATTGCAATAGTAGAATATAATCCAACTTCAACTTTATTAAAAAATAAAACATTTAATAGAACAATTATTGTATCTACTACAACTATTAATGTAGCAGTTTGAAAATGTGGTTTATACTTCCTTACAATGTATGTTAAAAGGTCTGTTCCTCCTGTTGAAGCTGTTGCCTTTAAAACTAATGCTGTTCCTATTCCATTTAAAATTCCACCATAAATACATGCCAAAAGTCTATCCTCTGTAAAAGCTTTAAATGTATCTAATAAATCTATAAAAATTGCTAAAATAATTGTGCCTATAATAGACTTAAAAAATAGTTCCTTGCTAATTTTGAAAAATGCCCATATTAAAAGCGGTATGTTTAAGAAAAACATTGTAATTCCTAATGGAAACTTAAATAAATAATACAAAATAGTGGAAATACCTGCAAAACCACCAGATGAAAGTTGATTAGGTAATAAAAACATAGACGTCCCTACAGCCATAATAAAACATCCTACTATTATATATAAAAAATCAATACTATATTTTTTTATTATTAACTTCCTTTTTATTTTATCTATTTGCTTTGTATTCTGCTTATTTTCCATAAAAAATCACCTATTAATTGTAGTATTTACAATAATAGGTAATTTATACTTTTTTATTATTTATATGAGTTTCCTATATTTTATTTTGTATTTGTTTTCTTTGTCTTTCCTAAAAAATCATGGTCTTCGCTTAATAAGTCCTCATATGTTTTTAATATTTCTATTTCAAATTTGCCTGGTTTAATATCTTCTTTTTCTTCTACAACCACATCTAAATCATACGTTTCTTTTAATTTTATAACATTATCTTTTTTGTGCCCTATAATATTATTTATATTTGTAGGATTTGCTAAGATTTTTATTTTTACTACTTTTGTATTAATTTTCTTTATATCACTTACTATAGTATCATACCACATACTAGATTCAACTAGTTGTCTAAATGCTGGATGATATGGTCCTGCAACAACTTGGCTACTTTCTATACTTGGGTCTGTAATTTCTTCTGTATTTTGAAGTCCTATTCTTATTACTTCTATATTTTTGTCATTAAATAGCTTTACAACTTCTTTACATCTTTCCACAGCTTGGTTAATTGAAAGCGGTGTATATTCACCTTTTTTATACATATCCTCAAGCTCAGTATTTTTAATTACTAAAACTGGATAAATTCTTACTATTTTTGGTTTTAATTTTATTAAATTTTTTGCTGTAGTAACTTCATCTAATGCTGTACTTTCTGGAAGTCCTACCATCATTTGATGTCCTAATATAAAACCATACTTTCTTATAAGTTTTGATGCTATTCTTACATCCTCAAAAGTATGTCCACGCTTACTTTTGGCTAAAATGTAATTATTTGTTGACTGTACTCCAAGTTCTATTGTTTTTACTCTATAATGTTTTAATCTCTTCAAAGTATCTTTATCTATGTAGTCAGGTCTAGTAGAAATCCTTATACTATTTACTTTTCCTTCGTCTATATAACTTTGAACTGCCTCTAACAAATTATTTTGTACACTTTCTTCTATTCCAGTGAAACTTCCACCGAAAAATGCAACTTCTACATATTTATTATCATCTCTAAAGTTTTGTAAATAGTATTCTATAGTATTTTTAACATCCTCACTTGTAACTTGCCTTTGCTCTCCACTTATCTTTCGTTGATTACAAAATACACAGCAATTTGGACAACCTAAGTTTGGCACAAATATTGGTATTATATACTCTTTTTTCAATTTTATCGCCTCCTAATGTTATATTTATCTACACATCTCTCCTCTTATATTTCTCATATGTTAATATATTCTATAATTACATATTATCTAATGCTTTTTTTGCTGCTTCCATTTCTGCTTGTTTTTTAGTTTTTCCTATTCCTTGGGCCAATATTTTTCCATTACACTTTACCTCTGCTGTAAACTCTTTTTCATGGTCTGGTCCATTTTCTTTTATAATCTCATATTCTATATTTACATTTCCATGCTCTTGCAATTTCTCTTGTAAAACGGTTTTGTGGTCTTTCATTCCAACATTTTTACTTGACTTTTCTATACTTTGTTTTAAATTATCTATTATAAACTTTTCAGCTTGTTCCAATCCTGAATCAAAATAAATTGCAGCAATAATGGCTTCTACACTATCTGCCATAACTGCCATTTTNNNNCTGCCATAACTGCCATTTTCTTATTCCCATTACAAGAACGTTCACTTTTTCCTACAAGTAAGAAATCACTAAAATTATGCCTACTAGCTACCTCATATAAACTAGCCTCACATACAACTTCAGCTCTAACTTTAGTCATTTCTCCTTCATGTAATTTTGGATAATTATTATACAAATATTTACTTGAAACAAACTCTAAAATACTATCTCCCAAAAACTCTAGTTTTTCGTTACTTTGTACATTATTTTCATATGCATATGACTTATGTGTCATAGCAGTTATTAGTAAATGTTTGTTTTGGAACTTATATCCAATAGATTCTTCTAACTTCTGCAAGTTCATAACTATTCCTCCTTATTTACTATGTTATTATTATATATCAGATTTGGTAAAAGTCAAATAAATTTTAGTAAATTAAATAAGCATAATTGTTACGTTAATTGCACTTTATTGGTAAATTGCACTTACTTTTTCAAAATTGCATTTAACTTTTAAATTGACTTTCATAATTGTTATAATTAGAACTTACTTTATGAGCTGCACAATAAAAAAGTTATTACAAGAAAACTCCTATAACAACTCTTTTATTATACATTATTCAATTCTTATGGTCTGTTGCTAATTTTTCAATTATTAAAAATAATATGACCTTAATTACCTAAGCAACATGATCTTTTATATAGTCTACAACATCAGTTACTGTTACAACCTTTTCTGCATCAGCGTCTGGTATTTCTATATCAAATTCTTCTTCTAAAGCCATTATTAATTCAACTATATCAAGTGAATCTGCTCCTAAATCATCTATAAAAGATGCTTCCAATGTAACTGCTGTATCTGCAACACCTAATTGTTCCACTATAATTTCTTTTACTTTATCAAAAATTTCTTCTGAACTCATTTAAGAAGTTCACCTCCTTTATTATTCCTAGCCATTGCTTATCTAACAATAATACATGTATTTGGAAAAGTCAATAGCTTTTATTAAAATTTATTTATAAAATAGTAATATCTTATTTTTGTTCCTTTTGGAACTCTTCTATTAGTTTGTCTACTGCTTTATTTTCAACAAATTGTTCTGCTTGTTTTATAGTAAATTCAAATAACTTTTCATCACTACTTCCATGAGCTTTTACTACTGGCTTATTAACTCCTAAAAATAAAGCTCCTCCATATTCTTTGTAATCAACTGTTTTTGAAAATCTTTTTATTGCTGGTAAAGATGGTAATGCTGCTATTTTTGAAAGTATATTTTTCTTTAAGCTTTCTGTAAGACTTCTCTTTACAAATTTCCCCAGTCCCTCTACTGCTTTTAAAAATATATTTCCTGTAAATCCATCTGTAACTACAATATCAACACTTCCAGAAAATGCATCTCTTCCTTCTACATTTCCAATGAAATTAATTCCTAGCTCTTCAGATTTTTCTTTTAATAATTTATAAGATTCTTTCGTAAGTTCATTACCCTTTGTCTCTTCTGTACCTATATTTAATAAACCTACTCTTGGGTTTTCTACTCCTAAAGTTGTTTTTAAATATATACTAGACATTTGTGCAAATTGTAACAAGTTTATTGGTTTACAGTTTGTATTAGATCCACAATCCATTAAAACTAGTCTGCTTTTATATGCTGGAAGTATTCCTGCTAATGCTGGTCTATCTACTCCTTTTATTCTTCCTACTAATAGTGTAGCACCTGTAAGTAAAGCTCCAGAGTTTCCTGCGGAAATAAATACATCTCCTTCTCCAGTTTTTAACATATTAAACCCTACTACCATAGAAGAATCTTTTTTACGTTTTATAGCTTGTGTTGGTATATCTTCCATTTCTATTGTTTCAGTGGCATTTCTTATTTCCAGTCTATCTGAAATCTCACTAATATCTTTATTATAAAACTCTTTTATTTTTGATTTTATAATATCTTCATTTCCTATTAATATAAGTTTAGCTTTAATTTGGTCTATTGCCTTTACAGCTCCTTTAATAGTTGCATCTGGCGCATTATCTCCACCCATGGCATCTAATAATATAACCATTTAAATTCTCCCCTTCTAGCTACTTTTAATGTTTTTATAATATATATTTATCACCTTATTATTTTATAACTTATATTTTTCAAAGTCAATGAAAAACATAAGTATTTTTATTTTACTACTTCTTTAACATTTATGCAAACTTTTTGACCATTAAGTATAAAAATATAGTAATATAATTTAGTTTTTCACTTAATTAAAATGTAATAATATAATTTTTACCTTAAAGTAAAAATTATACAACAATAGCCTTTTTATATATGTATTTTACCTATTATTTGTTCTTATAATATTTACTTATATTGGTAAATTGTTCCTTTTACTGGTAGAAAATCCCTGATATAATACATGCATAAAGAGGTTGGGGGCTATGAATAATAATATTGTTAACAAGGAAGATACTAATTTCAAAAAGAAAACTGATGAAGAATTAAGAAAAAAGATTGGTAAAAACATTCATTTAGCTAGAATAACTGCTAATTTTACGCAAGAGCAATTAGCAGAAAAAACTGGACTTTCTTCAAGGTATATTGGTCAATTAGAAAGAGGTTTAGCATTTGGAAGCGCTTCTACAATATCTTGCTTATGTAATGCTTTAAGTATAAATGCTGATGTGTTCTTTTCTAATGTTATAGAAAGTTCTAATAATTCTTTACTAAATGTTATATCTGATGATGATGAGTTTATCCAATCTTATTTAAAATTAAATGAAAAAAATAAAGATATAATACGTTTAATAATTAAGGATTTACTAAAATTACAGAAATAAATAAACATATTAATCTTTATATGGAAGTTTTTTAATTTACTCAATTTACATTATTTTATATTTACTTTGAAAATATTGAGTAAAATATATATTTAATAAGTCATACAATAATTATCTCAATATATAAGAACTAGAATTTAATTATTCTAGTTCTTTTTTATATTAATTTATACTATTATTGTAATTCTACAGTAGCTCCTGCTTCTGCAAATTTAGCTTTTAATTCTTCAGCTTCTTCTTTCTTAGCATTTTCTTTAACTGTTTTTGGAGCTCCGTCTACTAAATCTTTAGCTTCTTTTAATCCTAATCCTGTAGCATCTCTAACTACTTTGATTACTTGAATTTTGTTTGCTCCAACATCTTTTAATACTACGTTAAATTCTGATTTTTCTTCAGCTGCTGCTGCTCCTGCAGCTCCTGCTACTGGTGCTGCTACTGCTGCTGCAGATACTCCATATTTTTCTTCAATTCCTTTTACTAATTCTGATAATTCAACAACTGTTAAGCTGTCAATAGTTTCTAATAATTCATCTATTTTTGCCATTTTAAAATCCTCCTTATTATTTTTATTGTAGGTTTGGCTACCTACTTGACTTTTATATAATCTAATATAAATATTTTAAAGTTATACTTAAATAGTATTACATAATATTTAATGATATTTATAATATATCTTTTTAATATATATTATAATTTAGTATTACATAATATATAATTTACTTTAAATAATGTACATATTATGCGTTTTCTTTTTGTGTTTTTACTTGATCTAATGCAACTGCAAGTTTTGTAATATTTCCAAGTAAAGCTCCAGCAAGTTTTGCAAGTAATTCTTGTCTTGATGGAAGTTTTGCAAGTGTGATAATTTCTTCTGCTGTCATTACCTTTCCGTCAATTATTCCACCTTTAATTTTATAGAAGTCATTATCTTTACTAAATTTGTAAATTATTTTAGATGCTTCTAAATAATCTTCTTTACTTGTTACAACTGCTGTTGGTCCTTCTAATAGAGCGTCTAATCCATTTTCTCCATTTAAGTTTAATGCTCTTTTTATAATGTTATTTTTTATAACTTTATATGATGCATTTGAATTTCTTAAATCACTTCTTAATTTTGTTACTTGCTCTACATTAATTCCTCTGTAATCTACTAAAAGAATAAGTTTATCTGACTTAAATTGTTCTGCTAATTCTTTTATTTCTGCTTCTTTTTGTTTAATAATTTTCTCGCTAGCCATTTTTTCACCTCTTTCTTAATTTTATATATATTAAAAATTAAAACCAATCTTTACGCCATAGGCATAAAAGATTGGTTTATATCCGCTCTTTAATATGCCTCGGTAAGACTTATTTTTATGCTTACTGTCTATGGCCTAACTATAATTATATTATTTTTGGTCTATATACATACTTGGTCCCATGCTAGAAGATATAGCAACACTCTTTATATATTGTCCTTTAGCTGCTGCTGGTTTTGCTTTTATAATAGCATTCATTACTGTATCATAGTTTTCTAGTAATTTTTCTGTACCAAATGAAACTTTACCAAATCCTAAGTGAATAATGTTATTTTTATCTAATCTGTATTCTACTTTACCAGATTTAATTTCGCTAATAGCTTTAGTAACATCCATTGTTACTGTACCAGATTTTGGGTTTGGCATTAATCCTTTTGGTCCTAATACTTTACCTAGTCTACCTACTACACCCATCATATCTGGAGTAGCTACTATAACATCATATTCAAACCAATTTTCGTTTTGAATTTTTGGTATTAATTCTTCTGCTCCTACAAAGTCAGCTCCTGCTTTTTTAGCTTCTTCTGCCTTTGGTCCTTTAGCAAACACTAATACTCTTAAAGTTTTACCTGTACCATTTGGAAGTACTGTTGTACCTCTAACTTGTTGGTCAGCTTGTTTTGAATCCACACCTAATTTAACATGTAATTCAACTGTTTCATCAAATTTTGGTTTTGGCATTTTTTCAATAATGTCTAATGCTTCTTTAGCATCATATAATTTTTTTCTATCTACAAGCTTTTCAGCTTCTTGATATCTCTTTCCTCTTTTCATTTTTACCTCCTTTGGTTTTATCGAAGTTTAAACTTCTCCCAATTTCATTAAATTATTTTTTTACAACAACACCCATTGATCTTGCTGTACCTTCTACCATACTCATAGCTGTTTCTAATGATGCAGCATTTAAGTCTGGCATTTTTGTTTTAGCAATTTCTTCTACTTGTTCCATTGTTATTGTTGCAACCTTTTCTTTATTAGGTTTTCCTGAACCTTTTTCTACTTTAGCAGCTTTTTTAATTAATACTGCCATAGGTGGTTCTTTTGTTATAAACTCAAATGATTTGTCTTTATAAACTGTAATAACAACTGGAATTATAGTTCCTGCTTGATTAGCTGTTCTATCATTAAATTGCTTTACAAAGTCCATGATATTAACACCACTACCACCTAATGCTGGTCCTACTGGTGGAGCTGGACTTGCCTTTCCTCCTGGAATTTGTAATTTAATAATATTTGCTACTTCTTTTCCTGCCATTTTATTAGCACCTCCTTTAAATTAAACTTTTATAACTTGAGATAGCTCTAGTTCTACTGGAGTTTCTCTTCCAAACATTGATACTGATACTTTTACTTTATGTTTTTCTTTATTAATTTCTGTAACAGTTCCTATAAAGTCTTTTAATGGTCCCACTAAAACTTTAACAGAATCATTAACATTATAGTCTACATTTACTTGTGTTAGCTCTTCAAATCCCATATTTCTAATTTCTTCATCTGTAAGCGGAATTGGGTCTGTTCCTGAACCAACAAAGCCTGTTACACCTCTTGTATTTCTAACTATATACCATGTTTTTTCTGTTACAATCATTTTTACTAAAACATAACCTGGGAAAACCTTTTTTAAATTAGTCTTTCTTTTTCCATCTTTGATTTCTATTTGCTCTTCCATTGGAACAATAATATCAAAGAAATATTCTTCTAATTCTCTGTTTTTTATTACCTTCTCCAAGTCTGTTTTGACTTTATTTTCATAACCAGAATATGTATGAACAACATACCATCTTGGTTCTAAGTCTGCATTTTCTTGAGACATATCTTAGCCTCCTTAATTAATTTTGTGTATTGCTAGTTGCATTATTTGTATTTTCTGAATTTGTATTGTTTTGAACTTCAACATTTTCTGAATTTGTTACAACTTCTATGTTAGTTGAGTTATTTGTTTGTGAATTTGTCTCACTATTTGTTTGTACATTTTGAGACTCTACTATTTGCTTTATTTTATTAATTCCATTTGCATTAATATTTTCAAAAGCAAAATCTAAAACAAATACCACAACAGCAATAATAAGTACAACTACAATAACTGCAAATGTATTGTTTGCAAGTTGTTTAGGTGTTGGCCAAATTACCTTCTTTAATTCTGCTTTAAAGTCTTTGAAAAAATGCTTTTTGGTTTTAGTATCTTTTTTTGCTTTTTTGTCTGCTTTAGCAACATCTACCTTTTTAGCTTCTTTTGACACTTTTGTAGACTCATTATCTGAAGTTTTTGTTTCATTAGGTTTATTAATGTCTTTTTCTACTACTTCATTTTGTTCTAAATTTTGAACTTTTTCTTGAGCCTTTGCATTTTTCTTATTGTTTGTCCCTTTCTTCTTAGACATTATATTTTCCCCCTTAAAGGATTATTTTGTTTCTTTATGTGTTGTACGTTTTCCACAGAACTTGCAATACTTAGCTATTTCTAATCTGTCTGTATTGTTCTTTTTATTTTTCTGTGTTGTATAATTTCTTCTCTTACATTCTGTACATTCTAATGTAATTGGTTCTCTTGCTCCCTTTGCAGCCATCTAACACACCTCCAACCTCAGCTCTTTTTATCATTTTTTTAAGCGTATGTCCTACATACGCTTAATTATTTTATCATGTTTTTGTTACTATGTCAACTCATTTTAAAGATTTTCTTACCAGGTCTTGTATTTAAATATTTTTAATATTAATATCTTTTATTTTTTCTTTTTATTCGTCACTTCTGTTTTATTTTTATAATATTATTTAACATTTAACTCACAATCTTTTACAAATTCTTCACCAAATTTTTTGCATTCTTCTAACATTTCTTCATTTGGAGTCCACACCACTTTTATCCCATCACTTATTATGCTGAATCCATCCTTTCTTAGTTCTTCTGCAATTTGTTTTGAAGCTTCTCCACTCCATCCATAACTTCCAAATGTCGCTGCTTTTTTCCCTTTTAATTTCATTCCTTTTATCATTTCTAATATACCTGCAATTGAATGTAAATATCCATTATTTACAGTTGGAGAGCCTACTATAATTGCTTTCGACTTAAATACTTCTGTTAATACTGATGTTTTATCTTCTTTTGAAGTATTAATTAATTTTACAGTTACATTTTTATCTACATTTTCAATCCCATATGCAATCGCTTCTGCCATTTTCCTTGTGCTATTCCACATGGTATCATATAAAATAGTAATTTGGTTTTCATTATAATTATCTGCCCACTCTAAATATTTAGTCAATATTTGTTCTGGATTTTTTCTCCATATTAAACCATGGCTTGGACATATCATATTTATTTCTAAATTCATTTTTAATATTTCATTTATTTTATTTTTTACCATCATATTAAATGGAGCTAAAATATTTGCATAATAAGTTATAGCCTCTTTCCATAGTTTATCTTGTTCAACTTCATCTGCATACAAAAATTCTGATGCCAAATGCTGACCAAAACCATCATTACTAAATAAAATTCCCTCATTATCCATGTAAGTAAACATTGTATCTGGCCAATGAAGCATTGGTGTTTCTATAAAAGTTAAAGTATGTTTGCCTATATTTAGTTTATCACCTGTTTTAACGACATTAAAATTCCAATCTTTATGATATTGACCTTTAATTGATTTTACAGCATTTGCAGTACAATAAATTGGAATATTTGGAATTTCATCCATTAATTCAATTAAAGCTCCACTATGATCTACTTCTCCATGTTGCATAATTATATAGTCTATCTTATTTAAATCTATCTCTTTTTTTAGATTTGAAACAAATTCTCTGTCATATGGAAGCCAAACTGTATCTATTAATACCGTTTTTTCGTCTTTAATTAAATAAGAATTATAAGATGAACCATGCTCTGTAGTAAATTCATCTCCATGAAATTTTTTAAGTTCCCAATCTGTCTTTCCTACCCAAGTTATATAATCATTAATTTTTGTATTCATTTTTTCCTCCTTATTTTTATAATTTTTGATATCTTAATATTTTTACACTTTTATATTTTGTATACTTTTATACACCTTATACTTTTATAAACTTTATACTTTTATACACTTTATACTTTTATATTTTTATATTTCTTATACTTTTAATATTTTTTTCATAGATTACCTTATTATATCTTTTACATAAATTTATTACTTTTAGTATGACTTTTCTTTTTTTGAACAGAATACCCAAATTTTCCAATTTGCTTTCCTAAAACAAAGTATTTTCCATTTGCATATGCAATTAAATCACATTTAGTAATGTCAAAGGCTCCTTTTTCATCTATATATTCTTCATCTGCATCTATGGATAATATATCTGCAATAAACATGTCATGGCTTCCCATTTCTTTTATTTCTCTAACTTTACATTCTATAGAAACAGGACTTTCTTTAATTAATGGACACTTTACAAAACTACCATTTTCTTTAGTTAAATGCATTTCTTTAAATTTATCTACTTTTGCACCAGTTTTAACCCCGCACCAATCTGTTGCATATGCCAATTTTCGAGTAGTTAAATTAATGACAAATTCTCCAGTATTTTTTATTATATTATATGAATATCTGTTTTTTCTTACAGATATATAGCATGTTGCTGGATCTGATGCTATAATTCCAGTCCAAGCTACTGTAATAATATTGCTTTTTTCCATATCACCGCAAGATACCATTACTGCAGGTATAGGATATTCAAAAGTTCCAGATTTCCAAATTACTTTTCCCATTATTAGTCTCCTCTATTATTTAATTTTGTAATATAAATATTTATATTATTATTTTTTATAGTATGATTTATAATAGTATAGTTTATAAATTTACTAACACAACTTTCTATAATTATTTT
>FR901472.1:24364-38738 GCA_000438355.1 Clostridium sp. CAG:273 | reverse complement strand
TTGCTTTACTTCTTCTATAGTCATACCTTCTACTTGGGCTCCTGCTAACGTTATATGCCCTCCGCCTCCAAGTTTCTCTAGTATTAATTGAACATTTATATCTCCAATTGACCTACCACTTATATAAATTTTGTCTCCACTATTTCCTATAACAAATGATGCTGTAACATTACTTATTGTTAAAAGTTCATCTGCTGCTTTTGCACAAATAATATTTACATTTTTATCTTGCTCTTCGCAAATAGCTATTGCAATTGTATCATTTGTTATTTCTGCTTTAGCAACTATTTTTGATATTTTATTATATGTTTCTAAGTCACTTTGAAACCATTTTTTTACTGTTATAATGTCAACTCCACATTTTCTTAAATAAGCTGCTGCTTCAAATGTTCTAACTCCTGTTTTAAATGTAAAGTTTTTAGTATCCATCATTATTCCTGCATATAATGCTTCTGCCTCAAGCTCTGTAAGTTTAACATCAACTTCTGAATATTCTATAATTTCTGTTACTAGCTCTGCAGCAGATGATGCATAAACTTCGTGGAATGTTAACATTGCATCATCTATAAAGTCTGTACTTCTTCTATGATGGTCTATGATTACAATTTTACTTGTTTCTTTTAATAATTCTGGTACATCAACATATGTTCTTTTGTCTGTGTCTACTATTACTAGTAATGTCTCTGGGGAAATTTTGGCTATTGACTCATTTTTATTTATAATTACATTTTTGTAGTTTTCTTCTTCTCCTAAGGTTTCTATAAAATTTGCCAAACTTAATCCATATGATGTATTTACTATATATGCTGGTTTTCCTAGATCTGCTGCAAGCCTATATATACCCATACTTGAACCAATTGAGTCTATATCTCCATTTGTATGCCCCATTATCATTACATCTTTAGACTCTAAAATAAGTTCTCTTAAAGCATGTGATACAATTCTTGCTTTTACTTTTGTACGTTTTTCTAATTCTTGTGTTCTACCTCCAAAGAAAGTATATTTTTCGTCTTCTCTAAGTACTGCTTGATCTCCACCACGTCCTAAAGCTATATCTAATGTAGCTTGTGCTGACTTATATTTCTCATAATTGCTATATCCTTCATTTGAAACTGCTATGCTTAATGTAAATTGAAAGGCATTATTATTATCTAATTCTTTTATTTCATCTAATATGTTAAACTTGCAATCTTTCATAAGTTTTACATATTTTTTCTCTAAAATACAGACAAAAGTATCTCTATCTGATTTTATTGCTAATCCATTAAAATTACTTACCCATTTATATATACGTTTTTCAATTTCTGCAATAATTTGTGGTTTATCTTGATTATCTATTCTTTGAATTATTTCTTCATAATTGTCTATCATTAAAATTCCAATATAAATGTTAGAGTCTTCACACTTTTTTCTTAATCTTACTAATTCTGTATTGTCTATAAAATATAAAGTTACCATATATTCATTTTTAGAATTTGTATATTTACCATATACTTTATAAGTTTTATTTCCAATTTCTATTTTTTTATTTATAAGGTGTTTTGAATCTTCATCATTATTTTCTATTTCTAGTTTTATTTCTCTTAATAAATCGGATAATTTAGTATTTATATCGACATTTATAAATTCATTAACAAATGTGCTACTTCTCCATATTACATTTCCATTTGTTTCTGCAATAATTAGTGGAAAAGGCGAATTTATTAAAGTAGTTTTTGCTGCTTTATCACCACTTAAAGTTAAATCTTTTATATGATTTGATAACTCTGATTTTCTTTTTTTGTCACTCCATATAGTGTACGCTATGATTAATGTATAAGTAATAACTGATGGTATAATAAATCTTATATCACCTATACATAATAATATTAATAAAATTAATATTATTACTAAATATATTTTTGTCCTTGAGACTAACCTATCAAATATTTTTTTATTGCTACTGGACATATTATTCTCCTTTTTATAAATTCCTTAATAGTATAACATAAATTTCAACTTTTTTCAATGGCTGGAAAATGCAATATGAAAATTGATAAACGTTATATTTTATAGTAAAACAAGGTCTTACAATTTAATTCAAATTGTAAGACCTTGTTTCAATTTTTTATTCTGCCTCTTCAGTCTGTTCTGTACTTATATGTACATTTCTATATTGTTTCATTCCTGTTCCTGCTGGAATTAGTTTTCCTATAATAACATTTTCTTTTAGTCCTATTAATTCATCTGTCTTGCCTTTTACAGCTGCTTCTGTAAGAACTCTAGTTGTTTCTTGGAATGATGCTGCTGATAAGAAGCTTTCTGTAGCAAGTGATGCTTTTGTAATACCTAGTAATACTCTCTTGCATGTTGCTGGTCTTCCACCTGCTGCTACAACTCTTTCATTTTCATCTTCAAAGTCGTGTACATCTACTAAAGAACCTGCAAACATAGATGTGTCTCCATTGTCTTCTACTCTTACTTTCTTAAGCATTTGTCTTGCAATAACTTCAATATGCTTATCATTAATGTCAACACCTTGGTTTCTATATACTTTTTGAACTTCTTGTACTAAGTATTCATATACTCCTTCTGTTCCATTTATTGCTAATATTTCGTTTGGATTTATAGAACCTTCTGTAATTGGTTGACCTGCTGAAATTTTGTCTCCATCTTTTACTTTTAACTTAGCTCCAAATGGTATTGTATATGTCTTTGCATCATCCTTAGATTGTACTGTAACTTCTTTCTTCTTTTTGTCGTCTGATACAGAAATTTTACCATCTATTTCAGAAATTATAGCTAATCCCTTTGGTTTTCTAGCTTCAAATAGCTCCTCAACCCTTGGAAGACCTTGTGTAATATCTGCAACACCTGCAACACCACCAGAGTGGATAGTTCTCATTGTAAGCTGTGTACCAGGTTCCCCAATTGATTGGGCTGCAATTATACCAACTGCTTCTCCTATATTTACTTCTTGTCTTGTTGCTAATCCCATACCATAGCATTTGCTACATACACCATGTTTTGTTCTACATCCTATTACAGAACGTACTTGAACTTTATCTAATCCTGCTGCAACAATCTTCTCTGCTATAGCATCTGTAATCATTGTGTCTTTATCTACTATAATCTCTTTTGTTGTAGGGTCTTTAATATCTTTTAATGGATATCTACCTACTAATCTTTCATGTAAACCTTCTATTATTTGGTTTCCATCTTTTATATCAAATATTTCTATTCCTTCTTTTGTTCCACAATCTTCTTCTCTAACAATGATATCTTGAGAAACATCTACTAGTCTTCTTGTTAGATATCCAGAGTCTGCTGTTCTTAATGCTGTATCTGCTAAACCTTTTCTGGCACCATGCGCAGAAATAAAGTACTCTAGTGCATCTAGCCCTTCTCTAAATGATGATGTAATAGGAATTTCTACTGTTTTACCTGTTGTACTTGCCATAAGACCACGCATACCTGCAATTTGTCTTAATTGGTTTATGTTACCTCTGGCTCCAGATTGTGACATCATATAAACTGGGTTTAAGTCATCAAAGTTATCTTTCATTGCACCTGTAACTTTGTCTGTAGCTTTTTCCCATATATTAATTACAGATTGATATCTTTCTTCTTCTGTAATTAAACCACGTTTATATTGTTTTAATACGTTGTTTACTTCTTCATTAGCTGCTGCTAATATATCTTTCTTAGCAGGTGGAACTTTAACATCATCAACTGAAACTGTAATAGCTCCTGTTGTAGAATATTTAAATCCTGTTGCTTTGATATAATCTAGTAAAACTGCTGCTTCACTTAATCCATGTTTATTAATACATTTTTCAATTATTTTACCTAAGTTTTTCTTAGATACTGTAAAGTTTAATTCTGGTTCAAATGCTGTTTCTGGGTTTTCTCTATCTACAAAACCTAAGTCTTGGGGAATTCCCTCATTGTAAATAAGTCTTCCAACAGTTGTTTCAACTGTTTTGCTTCTCATTTCTCCATCTATTTCTCTATACATTCTTACATGTATTTTAGCATGCATTCCTAGTTCTTTGTTTTCATATGCAATAACCGCTTCTTCTTTTGAAGAATAGTAGTTACCTTCTCCTTTTTCACCTTCAATTATCATTGTTAAGTAGTAAGCACCTAAAATCATATCTTGTGTAGGTACTGTAACTGGTTTACCATCTTGAGGTTTTAAAAGGTTGTTAACAGAAAGCATTAAATATCTTGCTTCTGATTGTGCCTCTGGTGATAATGGTAAATGTATAGCCATTTGGTCTCCGTCGAAGTCAGCATTAAAAGCTGTACAAACTAATGGGTGTAATTTTATTGCTCTACCTTCTACTAAAACTGGTTCAAATGCTTGAATTCCTAATCTATGTAGTGTTGGAGCACGGTTTAGTAATACTGGATGATCTTTTATAACATCTTCTAATATATCCCATACTTCTGGTTTTAATCTTTCAACCATTCTTTTTGCATTTTTAATATTATGAGCTATACCACGTCCAACTAGTTCTTTCATAACAAATGGTTTAAATAGCTCAACTGCCATTTCTTTTGGAACACCACATTGATAAATTTTAAGTTCTGGTCCAACAACGATAACAGAACGTCCAGAATAGTCAACACGTTTTCCAAGTAAGTTTTGACGGAATCTACCTTGTTTTCCTTTTAATAAATCTGATAAAGATTTTAATGCTCTATTACCAGCTCCTGTAACAGGTCTTCCACGTCTTCCATTGTCTATTAATGCATCTACAGATTCTTGTAACATTCTTTTTTCGTTTCTTACAATTATTTCTGGTGCACCTAATTCTAGTAATCTTTTTAAACGGTTATTTCTATTTATTACTCTTCTATATAAATCATTTAAGTCTGATGTCGCAAATCTACCACCATCTAATTGAACCATTGGTCTCAAATCTGGTGGAATTACTGGAACTACATTCATAACCATCCATTCTGGTCTATTACCAGATAATCTAAAAGATTCTACTGTATCTAGTCTTTTTACTAGCTTTGCTCTCTTTTGCTCACTAGCTTTTTCTAGTTCTTTCTTTAATTTAGCAGATAATTTATCTAAGTCTATTTCTTCTAATAATTTTCCTACTGCTTCTGCTCCCATTTGAGCTTTAAAAGAGCCTTTACCATATTTTTCTTCTGCTTCATGGTATTCTTTTTCTGATAAAACTTGACCTTTCATTAATCCTGTTGAACCTTTATCTAATACTAAATATGAAGCAAAATATATAACTTTTTCTAAGCTTCTTGGCGAAACATCTAGCATTAATCCAATTCTACTTGGAATTCCTTTAAAATACCAAATATGTGCAACTGGTGCTGCAAGTTCAATATGTCCCATTCTTTCTCTTCTTACTTTTGCTTTAGTTACCTCAACACCACATCTATCACAAACTATTCCTTTATATCTTACCCTTTTATATTTTCCACAATGACATTCCCAATCTTTGGTTGGTCCAAATATTCTTTCGCAGAATAAACCATCTTTTTCTGGTTTTAGTGTTCTATAGTTAATAGTCTCTGGTTTTTTTACTTCTCCATGTGACCATTCTCTTATTTTTTCATCTGATGCTAATCCTATTTTTAATTTATTAAAATTTTGTAGCTCTTCCACTATTTAGCCCCCTATTAATCTTATTTTTGTAAAGACTACCTCTTTTCTTTACTTTTAAGTTTTTTTACTATGACTAGCTATATAATTAGCACTGCTGTACAATTCCTTATTGTTATTATATAGCTATCATAATAAAGGCTATTTAATTTTATTATATATTTGTTTTATTTATAAATTATTTTCAATTATTCGTCTATATCATCATATAAGTCTTGCTCATCTAACAAATTATCCTCTGCTAAATCACTATCGTCTTCCATTAATAAGTCATCCGCATCTTCATCTAAGTCTTCAAATAGTGCATCACTATCATCTTCATCTGGCATAACGGCATCATCTTCTGTATATCCATCTAGTTCGCTTTCATCAACTACTCCATCATTTTTATGTTCATCTATATTAAAGTCAATTCCATCTTCAATATTTTCTTTTAATTCTAGTTCTTGGTTATCTTCTGAATATAAACGTACATCTAATCCAAGTGATTGAAGTTCTTTTACTAAAACTTTAAATCCTTCTGGAACTCCTGGTTCTGGAACATTTTCTCCTTTTACAATTGACTCATATGTTTTTACTCTTCCAACAACATCATCCGATTTTACAGTTAACATTTCTTGTAAAGTATAAGCTGCACCATATGCCTCTAATGCCCAAACTTCCATCTCTCCAAAACGTTGTCCACCAAATTGTGCTTTACCACCTAAAGGTTGTTGTGTAACTAATGAGTATGGACCTGTTGAACGAGCATGTATCTTATCATCTACTAAGTGGTGTAGTTTTAACATGTACATTACACCAACTGTAATTGGATGGTCAAATGGTTGCCCTGTTCTACCATCATATACTACTGTTTTTCCATCTCTGCTAAGACCTGCTTCTTCTAGTAAATCTTCTATTTCTGTATCTGCTGCACCATCAAATACTGGTGTTGCAACTTTCCATCCAAGCGCCTTAGCTGCCATACCTAAGTGTACCTCTAAAACTTGACCTAAGTTCATACGAGAAGGAACACCTAATGGGTTTAGTACTATATCTACTGGTGTACCATCTGGTAAAAATGGCATATCTTCTTCTGGTAATATTCTTGAAATAACACCCTTGTTACCATGACGTCCAGACATTTTATCACCAACAGAGATTTTTCTCTTTTGGGCAATATAACATCTAATTACTTGATTTACACCAGGTCCTAGTTCATCTGAATTTTCTCTTGTAAATACTTTTACATCTACTATTGTTCCTGATTCACCATGTGGTACACGAAGTGATGTATCTCTAACTTCTCTAGCCTTTTCACCAAATATTGCACGAAGTAATCTCTCTTCTGCTGTAAGTTCTGTTTCTCCTTTTGGAGTAACTTTACCAACTAAAATATCTCCTGGTCTTACTTCTGCACCTATACGTATAATTCCATTTTCGTCTAAATCTTTTAGTCCATCATCTGAGATATTTGGAATATCTCTTGTAATTTCTTCTGGTCCTAATTTTGTATCACGACATTCACAGTCATATTCTTCTATATGTATTGATGTGTAAACATCTTCTTTTACTAACCTTTCGCTAATTAATACAGCGTCTTCATAGTTATAACCTTCCCATGTTGTAAATGCTATTAAAACATTTCTTCCAAGAGCCATTTCTCCTTTATCTGTAGAAGGTCCATCTGCAATTAAGTCTCCTTCTTTTACTTTTTCTCCTGTAGTAACTACTGGCTTTTGGTTAATACATGTTCCGCCATTTGTTCTTTTGAACTTTCTTAATTTATAGGTTGTAACATCACCTTTTTTATTTCTAATTTTTATTTCGTCTGCTGTAACTTTTTCTACAGTTCCGTCTTCTTTAGCTACAACCGTAATTCCAGAGTCTTTCGCAGCTCTATATTCCATTCCTGTTCCTACTATAGGTGATTCTGGTTTTAATAAAGGAACTGCTTGACGTTGCATGTTTGTACCCATTAAAGAACGTTTTGCATCATCATGCTCTAAGAATGGTATCATAGCTGCACCAACAGAAACTAATTGTTTTGGAGATACGTCCATATAGTCTACTTTATCTCTGTCTACAACTGTTATATCTGCTTGGTGTCTTACTCTTATTCTTTCATTAACAAATTTTCCATCTTCTCCAACTGGCTCTGATGCTTGTGCTATTATGTATTTATCTTCTTCGTCTGCTGACATATAGTCTATAATATCTGTTATTTTTCCTGTTTCATGATCTATTTTTCTGTATGGTGTTTCAATAAATCCATATTCGTTAATAATAGCAAATGAAGAAAGTGCTGAAATAAGTCCTACGTTTGGTCCTTCTGGAGACTCTATTGGACATAATCTACCATAATGTGTATAGTGAATATCTCTTACTTCGAAACCTGCTCTTTCTCTAGAAAGTCCTCCAGGTCCTAATGCAGAAATTCTTCTTTTATGTGTTAACTCTGAAAGAGGGTTTGTTTGGTCCATGAATTGTGATAATTGTGAACTTCCAAAAAACTCTCTTATTGATGAGCTAATTGGTTTTGTATTAATTAATGATTGTGGTGTTACAATGTCTAAATCTTGAAGTGTCATTCTTTCGCGAACTACTCTTTCTAATCTTGTTAAACCAATTCTAAATTGATTTTGCAATAGTTCTCCAACACAACGAATACGACGATTTCCTAAATGATCTATATCGTCAATATATCCTATTCCATGGTCTATATTTAATAAATAACTAATAGAGCCAATAATGTCTTCTGTTGTAACGTGTTTTGGTATTAATTCATCTATTCTTTCTTTTATTGTGTCATGTAGTTTGTCTTTTTCTGTTGTATCTATTATAGACTTTAATACTTCGTAATTTACCATTTCTTTAATGTGTAAGTCACTTAAGTCTACATCTGGTAATATGCTGTGAATATTAACTGTACCATTTCCTATAACAACAACTTTTTTACCATCTACATTTACATTAACTACATTAATTCCAGTATCTTGAATAGCTATAGCAACATCTTCTGTTATCATATTGTCTTTTTCTACTAAAACTTCTCCTGTTTCTGGGTCTGCTATATCTTCATATGCAATTTTTCCTGTAATTCTTGTAGCTAAGCTTAATTTTTTATTAAATTTATATCTACCAACTTTGGCTAAGTCGTATCTTCTAGGGTCGAATAATAAACCATTGAATAAATTTCTAGCAGCATCTGCTGTAGGTAATTCACCTGGTCTTAATTTTTTATATATTTCAATTAATGCTTCGTCTTGTGTCTTTATTGGGTCTTTTTGAAGTGTTGCTTTTATTTTTTCTTCATCACCAAAAAGCTCTGAAATTTGCTCGTCTGTTACAATTCCAAGAGCCCTTAATAGTGTAGTAACAGGTATTTTTCTTGTTCTATCTACTCTTGCATAGAATATATCATTACCATCTGTTTCATATTCTAACCATGCTCCCCTTATAGGCATAACTGTAGATGTATAAATTCTTTTACCTGATTTGTCAAATTCTGTTGCATAATAACAACCTGGTGAACGAACTAATTGGCTTACTACAACTCTTTCCGCACCATTTATAATAAAAGTACCACTATCTGTCATAACAGGGAAGTCTCCAAGATATATTTCTTGCTCTTTAATCTCGCCTGTTTCACGATTTATAAGTCTTACTTTTACATGTAATCTTGTTGCATATGTAGCATCTCTTTCCTTTGCTTCTTCTTCAGTATATTTTGTTTTTTCTTCCATGTAATAGTCCAAAAATTCTAAAACTAAATTTCCAGAATAGTCTACTATAGGTGAAATATCTTTTAATACTTCTCCAAGACCTTCTTGTATAAACCAGTCATATGAATCCTTCTGAACTTTAATAAGATTTGGTATATCGATTGAGTCACCGATTTTTGAGAAAGTTTTACGTGAGCACTTTTCATGCTTAATTTCTTTTACCAAAAAAATCACCCCTACAAAATATTAAAGCAGATTTGAAATATATATGGATTTAAAAGAAGTCCCTCTTACCTTTATAATTAGTTTACCAAATTATTAGTTTACTGCTCCCCAAACATATAATTCCGTAAGTAATAATAAAGAAATTCCTCTTCTTTATAAATTTACATAATCGACATAAAGTGGCAATAAAAAGGTTGCTGGTATGTTAACATAAATACCAACTACCTTTTTATTATTAATTTATATTACAATTTTTTATACAAAAACATGTTTTTACGTTCCCCTTATGCGTAATTTGGATAAAACTCGCACATTATAAAACATACTTATAATATAATACATTATTTCTTGTAGCTTGTCAATGTTTTTTATAATATTTGTTTCGGGAATTTTTCAAATATTATAATTCTGTGTATCATATAGATAGAAAATAAGAACGTACAGAAATGTGCGTTACCAAATACACCAATGAAAAATGTGGTGTATTTTTATTATATAAAAAGAACATTTATTTGTAACAAACGTTGAAAAGCATTATTTTATATGATAAAATAACTATTATAAAATTATGATAAATTTGATGAGGTATAAAATGATAAAAAAAAATTAAATAATAAAAAAGGAAGGTAAATTATATGCAAGATTTAGCAAAAGGTGATTTAATTATATATGAAGATGAAAACGGAAAAATCGAAATTGAAGCTTTTTTATATGGCGAAACTCTTTGGCTACCACTTAATAAAATAGCTGAATTATTTGAAAAAGATAAATCAGTTATTTCAAGACATATTTCAAATATTTTTGAAGAACAAGAATTAACTAAAGATTCAACTGTTGCAAGTTTTGCAACAGTTCAAATCGAAGGTAATCGTAAGGTTAATAGAAATATTGATTATTATAATCTAGATATGATAATAGCTGTTCGGATATAGGACAAATTCAAAAAAAGCAACAAAATTTAGACAATGGGCAACAAAAGTTTTAAAATCATATATAATAAAAGGATATAGTATAAACAAAGAAAAATTAAAAAATCCTAATAAATACGGAAAAGACTATTTTGACGAATTACTTGAAATTATCAAAGAGATTAGGACGAGTGAAAGAAGATTTTATCAAAAAGTAACTGATATTTTTGCAGAATGTAGTATCGATTATAATAAAAATTCTGAAGTTGCTAAAGATTTTTATGCTACTATTCAAAATAAATTCCATTATGCAATAACAAATGAAACAGCAGCAGAAATAATTTATAATAGAGCAAACAGTAAAAAAGAACATATGGGATTGACTTCTTGGAAACACTCTCCAGAAGGAAGAATACTAAAAAGTGATGTTAGTATTGCAAAAAATTATTTAACATCTAAAGAATTAGAATTTTTGCAAGATATTGTTAATATGTATTTAGATATAGCAGAAAATAGAGCCAAGAGACAAATACCTATGAAAATGAAAGATTGGGTAGAAGAATTAAATACTATGCTAAAAACAAATAGATATGAAGTTTTAGATAATAAAGGAACTATATCATCCGAACAGGCAAAAGAATTTGCAGAAAAAGAATTTGAGAAATTTAGAGTTGAGCAAGATAAAAAATATATTTCTGATTTTGATAAAATAATTGATGAGTGCAAAAAAAATAACTAAAATCTTTGCCACATTTTTGTCACATATAAAATCATTTTTTAATTTTTCAACTTCTGAAAATATTGAAAATACTGCATTCTTGTTTTTGACATAAAAACATATAAGAAACCGAGAAAACTATTGACATATCAACGTTTTCTCGGTTTTTCTATGGAGGCGACACCCGGATTTGAACCGGGGATCAGAGTTTTGCAGACTCGTGCCTTACCACTTGGCTATGTCGCCATATTTAATAATTTAATTTGTAATTTCTTAAATATCTCTTTGTAAATTATATGCTCCATATATTAATTTGATACATATTTTTTATATAATCTTTTATTGGAGCGGAAGATGAGAATCGAACTCACACTTAAGCCTTGGGAAGGTTTCGTTCTACCACTAAACTACTCCCGCAAGTTTTAATATAATAAAAAAATGGAGCAGGTAACGAGAATCGAACTCGTAACTAATCCTTGGCAAGGATTCATTTTACCACTAAACTATACCTGCACTTCAAAATATAATTAAAATAACAATTAATATAATAGCAAAAATCTAAAAAAAAGTCAATACTTAATATTAGATATGCAGGAGTAAATCATGAATTTTTTAAAAAAAGTCAACTAATCGTTGATATTAAATAGTTATTTGACTTAAATTTGTTAAAATTTTCATGATTTATTCCTGTTAGATATGTTTAAAATTTACTAAAATTTTAAACATATCTAACATTATATAAAAATTCTTTTATATAATCATCAAGCTGTTTTTTTTCTACTTCTTTTTCATTGTATATATCTAAAATTTCAATTTCTTTTCCATCTATTATAACTTTTAGATTTCCTACTGTGCTTTTTTCTTTTACTGGTGCTTCAAAGTAAAAAATTGCATTTATTTCTACATTTATGATATCTTTATTTTGTTTTTTAACAGCCATCTTTTCAAAACTTAAATTTTCTATACTAAGTTTCATTTCGTTTGTTATTCCTTTATTTACATATACTCTGTTTTCATTTATTTTTAGCCAATCATTAAATTTATCTCCTATTATTTTTTTTACATTTACTATTTCATAATTTTTATAAATATAATCTATTAATTTTATACTATCAGATGTTCTTATTTTTTTTGTATCTGCTCCTAAAACTACTGTTATTATATCTAACTCTCCCCTTTTACAGCTTGTAACTAAGCATCTTCCTGCTCCATTTGTAAATCCTGTTTTTATTCCATAAACGCCATTTAAGTATTCTAGTAACTCATTTGTATTACTAATATTTTTAGATGCTCCATTAATAGTTATATTACAATTTTTTGTTCCAACAATTTTCCTAAATTTTTCATTTTTCAATGCATAATCTGCCATTTTTGCAAGTTCATATGCTGTTGTATAATGTTTTTCACTATCTAGCCCATGTGGTGTTACAAAATTTGTATTCTTTAGTCCTAATTCTGCTGCTTTTTGGTTCATTAATTTAGCAAACCCTTCTATACTTCCTCCAACATATACTGCAAGTGCTACAGCTGCATCATTTCCAGACCTTAACATTAACCCATATAATAAGTCATTAACTGTTAATTTATCTCCTGTTTTAAGCCCTAGCCTAGATCCGCCTGTCGCAGCCGCTTTTTTATCTACTACAACTGTGTCTTTTAAATTTGTCTTTTCTAAAACAACTATTGATGTCATTATTTTAGTTGTGCTTGCCATAGGGGTTGTTTTATGTCCATTTTTCTCATATAAAACATTTCCTGAATTCCTATCATACACAAGTGCTATTCTTGAATCTAGCTTTGGCTCATTACTAGAGCTATCTTTATTTAACTTGGCTGAAGTTTCAATTGTTTTTTGTATTTCATCTAAATTTACCTTTTCATTATCTTCTAAATTAGCATTGCTAAAATTTTTGAAACTTAATGTATAGAAAAATATAATAAGCATCAAAGAAATAGCTATAATTTTATTAAATAAATTTCTTTTTTCTTGAAAATTTATATGTTTATTAGCTATTTTTGTTTGATTATTAAATATTTTTATTATCTTTTTAAATATAAATTTTGTTACTTTTTTACATTTTAATCCCATAAAAAAATCACCTTTTAAATTATATTTTAAAAAGTGATTTTTATGAGTTGTATTTTTATTATCTATTATTCCAGTTCATTTCTTTCTCTTGATGGAAATGCTCTCGCTTCATCTTCAGCCCTAATTTTAATTTCATATATTACATTTTTTTCTTCCTCAACATTCATAACTAAGTTATAACTTTCAAGTTGTAATTTTATATATTGCATTAATTCACTTGGCGACATATCTTCATAATTATCTAAAGCATTTTCGATTATTTGTTCTTTTATTTGTTCTAAGTCTGCATCTGTTCCATCTATAGTTCTTTCTTCTGCATCTCCTCTTTCTTCACTTTCTTTTACTTCCTCTGTCCTCTGTTCTATCTCTCTGTCTTTTTCTTGAGTTCCAAGTCCTTCATTTCTGTTTGCTTCTTCTCTTACTCTATGATACACATAGTTATCATATCTTGATTTTACCCCTATTGGGATTGCTTGTCTATTTTCTCTATCATTCATATTTTGAATATATTGTACCTCTGGAATATTGTAACTTCCTATAGAAATGCTAATTCCTTCTTCAGGTCTTCCTGCTATTTGAAATAATCCTTTTACTTCCTTTTCTTCAACTTTAGTTCCATCTCTATTTATTGATGTTACCGTTCTTCCAGTATTTATTCCTTCAACTTGTCCTACTGATTCTACAAATTCTTTTGTACCATCTGCTTTTACACCTATCATTGTAAACCTGCCATCATTTTGGTTATCACTCTTTTCACAACATATTTGTACTTCACTATACTGATTTAATTCTGGTATAATTTGCCCTAATGTTTCATTTGCTGTTACTAATGTATGTGGATTTACAACCGCTAAACTTCTAAAATTATCCTCTTCTATTCCTATAATCTCTGCCGCTTCTTTCTCTTCTTTATCAAAGTTAATTTTTTTACTATTTTCTTCATATTTTTCTATATCTTTATTTGATAACTTTATGTCTTTTTCAGTCATCTCTTGTAATGAAAACTCTGCAGCACTTAGGTCTAGCATAGCATAATATTCTGGTGGCAAATTTTCTAGATTTGTTAAATATTCATCTGAAAAGCTTACATTTCCATCCGTATCTACAACCGCT
>FR901472.1:153-24348 GCA_000438355.1 Clostridium sp. CAG:273 | reverse complement strand
ACCCGCTATTAAATTTTGATTTTCATCATATATTTCATATGTTGTAAGTTCTAATTCATAATTATCACCAATTTGTGAATCTGTTTCAGTATTTAAATCTTCCTTACTATTCTTTTCCTTTTTATCTGCTTTTATATTCGGATTTTGAGTTTTTATTTCCACTATATACACATTGTTTTCCTCAAGGTTAGCTCCTCCAAAAAAGAAATCTTCATAATATCTAATATTATCTATATGTTCTGTTTTAGTGTCTAAAGTATTAGATATTTGTCTAAATAATAATGCAGATTTTTGTAATATTTCTTCTTTTTTATTATTAAACATAAATTGCACAATGAGTATTTCATCTTAAATACTCATATTCTCCTTCCTATTAGTTTTTTGTAAATTTTGTTTTTTTGTTTATATTATAACATAAAAAATTGGTAGAATATATATTCCACCAATTTTTTATTATTTATAATTGATTTTTTCTTTTTACATTACTATTTTAATATTTTCTTTTGATACTTTGAATTCTATTTTTCAAATGACATTACGAAGTTGGTTCCTTCTAATAATTTTACTACAAATTGTTTCTCTATTGTTTGAGAAGAGTTCTCTCCATTTGTAATTACCATTTTATAAATATATAAATCCCCATTTTTCTCATATGATGTATATCCTAATTTATTTTGAGCATAAAAATTTGTTTTCATATAATTTTCAAAATCTGTTTGTGTTGGGAAATTGTTATTTTTATACGTTTGGTCTAACTTACTATATGCATAAGAATAATCACCATCATTTATTGCGCTAAACCAAAGTTGAAGATTATATTGTACTTTTTCTTCGCCCTTCGCACTATTGTATTTATCTGTAAATTCCTGTAATTCCACAGTATACATATCTAGTAGAACAGAATAATTCATGACTGAACTTTCTTTAAATATGTAATATCTTCCATTCTCATCCAAAATTACATATTGTGTATAATCATTGTATACAGACTTTTGATACTGCATAACTTTCGCTTGTTTTATTCCTATATTATTTATATATTGTGTATATCTTTCTACATTAGAAAACTTCTTTGTTCTATATTGATTATCTAATTTCTCGTAAGCTAATTTAATATCATTTTCTATTAGATACTGATAATTCTTTAACAACATTTGAGCCACTTCCACATCGCTGACTGTCACAGTTATATATACATTATTTTCATTCTTTTCTATTTCTTCAACATTTATGTTTTCTTGTAATGTTATTATATTATTATAATATTCACTTTTAATCGGATATATAGAATATGTTGCATTATATTGGTCTACAAATACCATAAAATATGTATCCGCATTCTTTCCTTGATCTTGTAGATATCCATTTATATAGTAACTATAAATTTCTTCTGTTTCTTGTATATACATTTCTTTCACAACATAATCTTTATTAGTAAAACTCCCAACATTTTCTTTCTCAATTATATTTTCTTGAGTTATAGCATTATCTTGTATATATCTAGTATCTAAAATATCATAAACCTTTTGTTTTTCTAAGTTTAAAATTCTTTGATAGTAATTCTCTATGCAAGATTTTACAGAATAATATTGATTTTGACTATCCACCAATCTTATTTTATTATCAACTTCTATCTCGTCAATTTCATAAAATACATTTTCATATTCATTTTTTGCTGTTTCTTGCTTATTATTTGTTATATCTTCATTGTTTTTTACAAAATATATCAATAATATTGTAATACAAATAATTACTAATATAATTATTAGCATTATAGCTATTAATATTTTTCTCTGCGTTTTCTCCATAGTTACTCCTTTATTATAATTTTTATATATACTTTATAATAATACAAAGTATATTATGGCATAATTATTGCAATAAATCTTAAATTACCTCTCACCACAGCATCTGCCTCTGCTACTGATTTATATTTTCCGTCATGTCCTCTTGCAGAATCTAATATGTAAAATTTATATCCTTGTGCTTTTAATTCTTCTGAAACAGGTACTATAGCTAAAATATGTCCTGTTTCTCCTCCAATTACAGGGTATCCTTTTTCTAGTGCTTCTAAAGCTGTTTCTTGACTTATATTCATTTGCGATGTTACTCCATAATATTTTTGTAAGAAACTACTACTAAAAATGCAATGGCTTGAACCAGCTCCAGGAACATAATAGCTTCCATTAGGCCAATATTCCTTAATATTAGCCACAACAGTTTGAGGATTAATATTTGGATCATTCTTTATTCCTGATAAAATCATTGCTAAACTAGTAGGACCACAACCAGCTTTCGGTATTGTTGATGTTCCATATGATCCAGGATAATCTTTTTGTTTATAATGTGGAAATGTATATGTTCCTAAAGTAATAGAATCTCCGTTAAAACTGCCTCCTCCAATTATAGCATCTTGCATAGTAAATATATCAAAATTGAATTCAGTTACTCCAAAACTAGGATCGTCTGTCGCCTTATATAATAAATATTTCGTTAAATCAACCATATCTTTTGTTGTTTTATTCTTTTCTAATATGTTAAATAACCACTCTCTAGCACTCAAAATACTATTATATGCTGTAAAATATTTTCTATTTTTTATTAAACTAACAAAGTTTTCTTCCCCATCTGGTGGATTTAATTCTACTTTTTCTTTTACAACTGCTGGTGATGAAATATATTTCTGAGTTTCTGTCGTATGTTTATTATCATCTGTTCCAGAAGTAGTAGTTGTTGGACTAGAATATGTATACTGTTGTGAATAGTTAACATACCATACATTTGCCTTTGTTAATACTGTATTTATAGTATTAGTTTTATCTATAGTAGTATGTGTTGTAGTATATGTCACTGTTTCTGTTGAAGTAGTTGTTTCTCCTGTTGTTGGATCTGTTGAAGTAGTTGTTATTGTATCTTCTCTTGTAGTTACTGTAACGTTAGTATCTATTGTTAAATTATCGTAAACTGTAATTTCCATTTCACTTGCATATACTAAATCTGTTAAGGCCATTACAAAGTCTTTGCTATTACATGTTACTAAAAATGCCCATAAATAATCAAATGGCATTGTAAATTTGCTAACTAATGATTGATAATTTATATTTGTTGCTCTCATATTATATGTAGTTTTATCATATGCTTGCACTTCTGGGTCATTAGTTTCTACACGGTCTGTATTTTCTGACCAAGTAGCAACTTTTGCATATATTGTAGAAGATGTAGAAAGTGTACCTGCATTTCCATTAAATTCTCCTGTTCCTGAACCCAAACCATTATCATATTTAAATCCTAATGGATCTACAGCTGTACCATTGCTATAAATACCAAAATGTAAGTGTGCACCTGTAGAATTTCCTGTATTTCCAGATATAGCAATAATTTGTCCCTTTGTTACTGTTTCTCCAACTGAAACTTTAAGCTCCTTATTATGAAAATACTTTGAAACTAATCCATTACCATGGTCTATAACAACCATATTTCCAGCAGAATTACTATAACTTGCAGTTGTTACTACACCATCTTGACATGCATATACATTTGTTCCCTCTGGTACACCAATATCAATAGCTTCGTGATATGTAGATGCTCCAGCTATTGGTTGTGCTCTTGGACCAAAATATGATGTAATCCTGTTACCATCTGTTGGCCATTTTAATATATCTTTATCTGTTGAGGCATCGTCATTTTGTGTAGCATCATTATCACTTTCATCTTTATTAGAATCAATTTTTTCATCTTTTCCAAAGTCTGGATTTACAAAATAACTTCCTCCATTTACTATTTTAGTAACTTTTGAATTCCATTCTGGTTTATTAGAACTTGTCCCTGGATTATCATAATTACCAACATACCAAATATTTCTGTCTACTATAAACTCTACTACATTTTTTCCATTTTTATGCCCCCATTGATTACATCCTTCGTTATTTTGATTCTTTATATCTCCTATAATGCAGGGTAAAACTATTCCATTTTCCAGATATACGTCTAAATAGTCTCCTACTTGTCCAAATGTCGTTGTACACGCTATAACATATCTTCCATTAATAATTCCAAAACCTTCTTCATCGAAATTCATTCCAGCCTGTTCACGCAATTTATATTGTGTAGAAGTAGTAGAAGTTATTTGTTGCCATGACATGTATGTGAATCCTGTTCCGCATGCCTTCTGGAACTTCTATAACAGTTCCAGCTTTTATAGTTCCAGTAGTAGGGCTAGTTCCTATATAAGCCTTTTCTAATGTAAAATGACTTAATGCTCTTTCTCTATCAGCTGTACTTCCTGTTTGATTATATGTATTTATATACATTTGAAAAGTTTCAGGATCTACATATGTCATAGTTTTTATATTTCCAGATGTATCAGCTCTTTTTAATTTTATTATCCCCTGTACATCTTTAGAATTTGGATCTAATATTGTATCCCAATTAATTTCTTCATCTGGATTAGCTCTTGTGTCTAAATATTGGGTTATCATCTCTGCCTTCATTAATTTTACAAGTTCTTCTGGTCCTTCTAAATATTCGTCCACACGGCTTCCATTCTCAATCATTTTATCCCATAACTCTTTTGCAGACATTGAAGTTGATAATTTTCCATCTGAACCAATATTTGTTGAACCCATATATTGTTTTGTAGCATATGGTGTATTAGACCAATCATTATCCTTATGAGTACCATCATCTAATGTAATAAAATATTTAATTGCGGCAATTAAAATTAAAACTGCTATAATGATTATTGCAATTATAAGAAATGGTCTTGTAATAATTTTCAATGTTGTCTTTACTGCTCTTTTAGCTATGTTTACAACATTTCTAAAGTTATTGTTTGAATTTCCTTCCATATTTACTCCTATTATTTCATTTTATAATCCTAATTCAATTATTCCATAATAATCATATACATTTTTATTTTCCAATGACAAATACCATTCATTATTTAATATCACTTTCGAGAAAACAACCTTTTCCATAATTTTATTTGTACTATATTTATTATAATACTTTATATTAATATTTCTTGTTGCTCCCGAAGGAACAGTTAACATTGAATTTGTTAGTTCATGTGTATATGCTTCGTATTTATTTCCGGAATCATCTTCTATATACATAGTTTCTATATTCTGTCTGTCATCAAGTAGGATACCATCTTTACTATTATTTTGAATTTCAAATGTATATACTTCATAGTCCATATAAATTTTTTTACTTAAAACTTTGACTTGTATGTTCATATAATTAGTTGTTCTATTTATTTCTGTTTTTCCTATATAATTATTAATATTTAATTTTATATTTCCATTATCATCTACTACTGTTATATACTCCTGTATATTTTCATCTTCATTATATACACCAGAAGAAAGTATGTCATTTGTATAATCTATTTTAAAAATATTATTCATCCAATTTTTAATAAGTGCCGTTTTCTTTCCATTATGAAATACTTGATTATAATAATTATCTTTAAAACTTTCCATACTAGGATATAATTCTTCTCTACAATCGGTAGACAAAAAACCATATGCTTTTTCAATATTTCCATTGTTACATGCGACTACAAAATTATCTATTAATTCTACATATGTTTTTTGGCTAGTATCTAAATTTTCTCCAGAAATAACAGATTCTTCTGTTTCTATTACCGATGTGTTCAAATTATTTTGTACAGGATCTTTTTTTTCATTTAAATTTATTGGCTCATTTTCTGTACCTTTTGTAAAAAACTGTAATACTCTTGGTAGAGCTATTAAAATAACTATAACTATTAAAATAAGTAAAATCTTTCTTTTATTATTATTATAAAAAGTTAATATTTTTTCTTTCATCTTTTCACCTATCTATTCTATAATAAAATTATACCTCAAAATACTAGAACTTTAAATTTATATGAATATTAGACGAATCTCGTTTAATATATAATAAATCTATTCCTCTAATATTTGAGGTATATTTACTTAAATTTTATGCATTCCAGTCATATATGTCACTAATTCCATCTGCATATTTCTTAATATCATTATCTGATAGTCCTTTTTCTTTTAGTCCCTTCTTTATATACTCTAAAGCTTTACGTTCTCCATTAACTTGTTCTGCTAATCCTGCTAATATAATTTTTTCTTTAGAAACTCTACCATCTCCAAATCCATCAAGTTTCATTGCTTTTATAATTATATCGTCATTTGTAACTCCACTCTCTCTGAACTTTTGAGAATCTTTTAAAACTTCATTTAACTTTTCTCCTCTAACATTAAGTTTTCTTGAATATAAATCCCTTCTGCCTTTATCTTTCATTGCCATTGCATCTGATATCTTCTTCTGTCTTTCCTTCTCTGCTTTATCTCCCTTTGCTGCTAACGTATAAATTGTATCACCTTTTTGCGCAGCATCTACTATTGAATCCCTAGTTTCTTCTAATTTACCTGGTACTTGTCCAAGTCCTCCACCAGCTATCCAACCAGCTCCTGCTCCAGCAGCTCCCCATTTAGCCACATTAGCATAGTCTTCTGATACCAATCCTGCTGCAATTCCTCCCATTGCAGCAGCACCAGCTACTGTTCCTCTAACTGCTAATTTTGCTGCTCTAGGTGCTACATATTTTGCGCCTGCACCCAGTACCGCAGAAGCTCCTCTAACTGAAGTTCTAATTGGTTTTGGGACTGCCCTTCGTACTGCTTTTCCGGCCATTTCTCTTGCACCATTAACTGCATTACTAGTAAATCTAACAGGCGCACCAGCAGCACTAGTTATGGCTCTTCCAAATGCACTTTCTTGCATTTTATCATGCAAATACTGTCCAACTCCTCTAGAGTCACTTTCTCTTACATCATTCATCATCTGTCTTGCTATGTTTCTTTCTTCATCTGTCTTTGCTTCATCCATTAACTGTCTTGCTGCTGCCATATCTTCTTTTATTCTCATTCCTTCTGCGGATGTTCTGTACATCGGCTCTCCTTCAGATCCATTTAATGAAGCTTGTATTCCATTATCACTTACAGCTTGTCCTCCTGCTGCAATGCCTACTGATTTTGCATCTAAACCTTGTCCTTCTCCACTAGCTAATAATTCTGACGGACTTTTTCCTTTATCTGGAGGCCTATTATTAAATTTATTAATTTTTGAAGTTGGTGTTGCATTTCCTCCTGTACCACCTTTTGCTCCTTTTTTTGAACCTCCAAATCCAATTCTTCTCAACTGGTTAATACCTTGCATTGCTAAAGCACCGCCTAAAGCTGAGCCATTATCTAATGTAGAAGCTTTTTCAAATCCGAAGAACTTTCTCATAATTTTTTCTGCTGGCAGCATAAATCCTAATGCTGCTAATGCATATAGTAAGTTATCTGCTGCAAAATCAATTGCTGAACCTATAAGAATTGTATATAAAATTAAGTGTACCGGTTGTATTAATAAATTAAATACATATTCTTTTACCCACATATTAAATGCCTGTGCACTTCCATCGCTTATTTTATCTAATGGATATGTCATAGCCACAAATGGTGCAATAATTGTTAAAAACGCTAGCATTATCAATCTTTTTAAATATCTAAATAAAAACATTATTGTATATATAACTAATGCTATAAATATAATTGTAAAACCAAATTTTCTTGCCAAAATGTCATCATCTGACATTCGATCTGTAGGTTCTAACTGTAATTCTACTCTCGCTTTTCCCATTAAATTAGTTGGCCATACAAAGTATTCACCAGACCCTGTATCATCATTTGGTACAATAACCCCCTGCTCTCTAAATGCTTGTGCTAAAGACCCTTCATCTGTATCAAAAACTTTACTTTGTTCCTTTTGAGGTTCACTATTTTCTTCTCCATCTTTTGGTGGGATAACAACATTGTATCTATAATCTCCAAGTTTTCCATCTGATGACCCCACTCTAACATAATAAGGTTCGTTTGCTGTATCAATTGAGTCTAGCAAAGATTCTGTTATTGTTACTGCTAATGTCATTAAATAATGCATAAAGAATAATAAACACATTGCAATAATCCAGTCCATCAACCTTTGTTTATATTTCGCTCTATCTTCAGCTGCACTACTCATTACTATTCTTATTCCGACATAAACCAATATAATCATCATAACTACAACTGCAAAATTTCTAATAGATACATACCATTTTGCAATTGTGCCTTGTAATTCAGCTGCTGAAGATTTTTGTTCTTTTCCTTCTTCTCCAACCATAGTATCTACTTCGTCATATTTATTTGGTTGAAAAAAATTTACATCTAACATTGCAACTTTATTTGCAAATATTTCATATGGGCTTATTGCATACATTGGTAGATAAAAGTCCTGTGGTAATGCTTGTTCTGCAACATATGAAACTACAAAAGCTGTTGCTCCCGCTGCTACAACTGTAGTTCCAAAAATACTAAGTCCTGCTGCAACAGCTCCCAAGCTAAGTCCTCCAGTAAATGGTGCTCCTGCAACACCAACAATAATAGAAATAGTGCCTGCAATTGCTCCTCCAATTGCTCCAAGTATTACAGGAACATTCGAAGTACTGTGCTCTAATTTCAGTAATGATACATCTGTGCCAAATATAACATTTTGCATAATATTAACAATACCGTCGCCAATAGCTAAAACCAAGTCTTTTATTGGCTCAAATAATACTCCTCCAATACCACCAGATACTGCCCCAAAACTTATTCCTGGATTTATAAAGTTAAATAATATAACAATTACTAAGATAGTTGCTATTTTTATTATTAAATTCTTGTTAGAAAATATTTTTCCCATACATCCTCCTAATAACCATATCCTGTTGTCCTCTTTCTTTTGTTCCTTTCCACTAATGTATTTAAGTTTGTATCCACAAACTCGAATTCTTTGCTTGTTGGGTTTATTTGTATTATAGCACTATCTGCGCCTACTTTCAATAGTCCTTCTCCTTTGAAGCATGTTACCAAGAAACCTGCTTCTCCTTCACTTAGCTTAAATACTTCTTTTAAATATTGTATTTCTGACTTGTCTTGTGCTAAAAATAGCTTAGTATCTGAAGATGTAAGTACTGCCTGAGCTTCTGGTTTCTCATAAAAGTCTTGGAATCTTTGAGAAATAATTGCTAAAGAAACATTTCTTTTTCTTGCACGTCTTGCCATTGTATTTAAGAAATCTACGGCTTCTGGGTATGGAAGTAACATCCATGCCTCATCTACAATTACCCTTTTCTTTGATGCTCTTTCTCTATCCTCACTGTTTTTCTTAACATATTTTTCCCATATCCATGCAAGTAATATTTGTTGTGCAAGTGGTCTTGCAAACCTTTCCTCTAGTTGAGATATATCTAAATTTATAAATAATGTTCCATCTAGTAAGTCAAATGTAGATTGTCCATCAAAATATGCCATTTGTCCGTCATATTCTCTTATATATTGTTTCATAACTTTTAGTAAATAGCTGTAATGGAAACTATAATCTTGGTTTTTATTTTCTTCTGCTTTTCTTTGTATTCTTCTATACCAAGAACCTATAGTTGGCATCTCTTTCTTTTCTTTTCCAAGCATATTTCCACTCATGCTTCCATTTGATGTTTTATATAAGCTGTTTGGGTCTCCATTTATTCCTAAACTTGCATATTCTTCTGAAACAGATTCTGCAATAATTTGCTTTGTAAGCTCATTAACTTCTTGGCTTCTTGTACTACCTCTTGCCATTGTAAGTAATGCTTGTGTTACGTCTTCTACCTTGTTTTCAACATTTAAAACTAGTCTCTCTCTTCCTGTTATTTCATCTTTTACGATTTCTGTTTCTAAGTCGAATATGTTTATAACAGTTGAAGATGTTGGAGAAAGTACAACATTTATTCCTCCTAGGCTTTCTGCAACTATACTATATTCACCTTCAGCATCTAATGCTAAACTTTGTATTCCCATAAGTACTGCTGACCTTGAAATTAAAGTCTTCATAGTAACAGACTTACCAGCACCAGATTTAGCAAATATAACCATATTATAGTTTGTTAAACTACTATGAAAATTATCAAATAAAATTGGTACCCCAGTTTGCTTATTTATACCTAAAGGTATTCCTGTTGGATGTCCTACTTCCGATGTAGTAAATGGAAAAACCGTTCCCATAGACCTACGGTCAAAAGTATGTGTTTTCTTTATCCTATCTTCCATTAAAGGAAGATTAGATTTAAATGCATCTTCTTGCATACCCCATGCTGTTTTTATTCCTACTAAAGATTTCGCAACTTCTGTTGATAATAATTTTGTGTATTTATTTAAATCGTCTAAGCTATATGCAAATAAAGTTGATATAATAGATGCTTCATATAATTTATTATATCCTGCTGCAATTTCATCTCTTAATTGCTCTGCTTCCATTCTTTTTTGTGCTAAGCTACTTTCTCTGTTTATATTTCCTCTATCTGCTGCTACAATTCTTTCTGTTTCTAATTCGTTTATTGTTCTGTTTAGGTCATTTTGTGATTTTGACTCTAAAATTGGGGTTATGTATATAGATGTATTAATATCTCCAAACATGTACATATCTCTAAACAATTCTGGGAATGTACACATTCTTGGTAATGCAGATACAAAGAAACTTCTAGCATATCTAGTAACATTAGATATAATTTCTAAGTGATCTATGTTGCTAGCATCTATTCCAGATGGAGCAATAAGTTCTTTTATAGTTTTCTTCTTTAAAATTTCGTATTCATCTGGTTTTGTATAATCATTACGTTGTTCTTTTAACTCATTTTTTTGAAGTTTGTTCTTTTTGCTCATTTTCTTTTGTACCTCCTTCTTCTTTTCTTGGTCTACCTTTTCTTCTTGCACGTTCTTCTTTTATAACATCTTGTGCCTCATCTGCAACTTTATTTCCAATTGCAGCTCTATTTTCATCTATAATAAGTTGTGCCATTTGTTCTATTAAGTCGTCCATCCTATTTTCTTTTCTTTCAAGTGCTTTTTGTTTTTTTGATTTTGCCTCTACAACCGCGTTATTTGCCTTGATAAAAGCCTCCTGCGTTATTTTTGCATCTAATGCTCTCATTTTCTTGTCTAATACATCTGGAGCTGTTGAGTATAATTCATCATAACCTGCTTTTAAAGCTTTATCTAGTCCATAAACTTCTGCGTCGTCTCTATTATATGCTACATATAGCAAATCTACTAATCCATTTGAATCTAATATTCCTGCATTTATACCACAAACAGATAATGTTCTTATAATAGATTGTGCTCTTGTATATAATTCTGAAAATGCTAAGTTTTTCTTCTCATCTTTATCAAAATCATTTTGTCCTAGTTCTGATGTATAATATGGAATAACAATATAATATTTTTTATTAAGTACATTTTTATTTAAGCTCATTCTTTCTGTTGTATAAATTATGTCTTTTCCATATTCACATAAGTTCGTTTGTTTAGTTAACTCATAATATGCTTGTTCTAATTGTTGTTTTGAATATTTTCCAGAATCAACCATATTTTGATATTGCATTTTCTGTCTTTCTAATTTATCGTCTAATTCTTTAACCTTATCTCTATACGTTTGTATACTATTTTCCAAGTTTATTGTTCTTGTTTGTGTATATATTTGTATTGGATGTCTTAATGTATTTAAAAATTGAATAAATCCTTCTTCTACAGCATTTTTCTCTACTTCTGACATTAAGTCATAATTCACACCTTGGCACTCTACGACCATTATGTATCTTTCTCCATTTTTCTGAGAAATCATATTGTCTTCAATTTTGTCAAAATCCATAAAGTCAAATACAGATTCTACAGTATAAGTTTTCTTTGAATCTTTCTTAACATTAGTGTTAGTAGAAGGTGTTTTTGCTTGTTCTTCTTTTTTTTCTTTTGATTTAGAAGAAAAATATACAGCTGCTAATATTATTAGTAGAAGTAAGAAAATTCCTAAAGCAACTGCTAATATTATTGTAATTGTATTAATATCATTTAGCATTGTTTTTTCCCTCCTTATAAACGTATATTTTGCTTCCTTTTGTCTTAAACATTATTGCTCTTTTTATAATATCATCTAAGTTTTCTCCACCAACTTTTTTAGTAAAACCTAACCCTGATATTTCTGGCATTTTAAATGTTCCAATAGCAAAACCAACTAAAGCAAGTAATACTGTTATTGCTATTCCTACAACCTTTAAGCCAGCAAGAGAAAATATTCCATAAAATAATAGTCCTATTCCTCCACCTACAATCGCATATATAAAACTTTTTCCTGTGAATACAAATAAAATTCTACCTTCGCCCTTCACATTTCTGGGTAAATTATATGTTCCCATAAATTCCTCCTTCGTATGCCCATTTATACTTAATATTAATTATAGCAAATTATGTAGAAAAAAGGTAGATAAAAAATAAAAAAAAGTGCATTGTCATGCACTTTTAATATTTTTGTAATCTTGTTGTAATATAATTATTCTGCTTTAATATTTTTTGATATGCCCATAACAATTGAAGCAATTGCTGAAGCAGCAAAAACTAAAATAGCACCAATTATATATGGTATCATTGTCTTTTTGTATTCAGCTTTTTCTTCAGCACTACCAATCATATATTTTATACCAAGTACTACTAAAACCACTACTGATACAACTATACCTACTGTTGTTATAATACCTATAATTTGTTGTCCTAAAGTAGTTATTCCAGATGTTTGGTCAAAAGTTCCAGTTAATTCACTTGGATTTATTGGTCCTGTTGGATTAGCAAATACTACGTTTGCCGTAAATAGTAATATACTTGCAACTAATATTCCGCAAAATATTTTTACTATTCTATTTCTTTTTGCTATCTTGCTCATTTATTTTCCTCCCTTTTTATTTGTATCTATAATTTTATCTTTTATAATAAGATAATTATAATATCATTTTTATACATTTTCTAGTATTGTAAGTACTATTTTCCATATACCAAAAGCTCCAAATATAACAATACATCCTACTATATATGGAATTAATGAATCTTTTACTTTTGCTTTTTGATCTACACTTCCTACCATAAATTGTATTCCTAACACTAGTCCTATAATTATAGCTATAGCTAAACCTATAAATAATAATATATTATATACATTATTTGATAAAGTTTTAGTATCACTTTGTGCTATTGGTGATTCTTGTCCTTCCCCGTAAATCTATAAAACTACTTCCATCTTGTATTATGCCACTTATACTCTGGTCTCTTTTCTTTTCCATCTCATCTGTATCTGCATATACAAAATTTATTTGAGAAAAAATGATAAAAAATACTAAAAAAATATATACTAATTTATTCTTTAGTTTTAGTACTTTCTTTATTTGCATATTTTCCTCCTTTTTTTAATATACTATATTCCTTTATAATTTTCAAGTATTGGGAAATAAATTATTACTCATGTTCATTATAAAAGTTACTACAGTTGATACCGAAAATACAAAAAATGCTCCGATTAAATATGGAACCATACTTTTTTTATATTCAGCTTTTTCTTCAATACTACCAACCATATATTTTATACCTAATATTATTAAAGTAATAACTGAAGCTATTATTCCTATTGTTGTTATTACACCTATTATAGGTTTAATTTTATTCATTGCTGGTTGTGCATCATCTGTTGTTAAAGTTGGTGGCTTATAATTGTCTGGATTGATACTTCCTTGTGGAGATGCATACACACATGATAAGCTAAATAAAATCATACAACATGTAAGTACCATTATTATTCTGTTAATTAGCTTTTTTGTATTGTTACTCATAATTACTCCTTTTTAGTGTATTATTTATATGATAACATACTTTTTTTTATTTTTCTACATATTTTTTTAATTTGTAATAAAAATGTAAAAAATAGAGGCTTATTACTAATAAAATAATAAACCTCTTTATATGTATTTCCCTAATATTTTCATTTTTCGCTAAATAATTCTTGTATTTCTCTTATACTTGTTCTTTTTTTCTTTGGTTTCGGCCTTAGTGTTATTGTTGTTCTGTAGTATTTTGCAATTAGTTCGTCTAGTTCTACGCTTATTTTATATGTAATGTTATAGTCTTCGTTGTTAATTATGCTTTCGTTTAGTCTCTCTCTTAATTTACAAATATCATCATTTAACATATAATCACTCTCCTTTTTATGCACCTTTCATTTTGTATATATTAAAAATACCATATTTTTACATGTTAGTCAACGGATTTGCCCTTTATTGACAGTATTTGCGTCGATTTTTGAATGACTTTTTATTCTATTTTTTTACCTTTTTCGACATTATATGATTTCTGATAGCAGCATACGTAAAAATCCCTAAAAAAAGTATAAAAATAGCTATAGATAAAATTTGCGAAATTCTGAAATTTTTTAACATTAAACTATCAATTCTTATTCCTTCTATCCAAAATCTTACAAAAGCATACAATATTAAGTATAAATAGAAAATTTCTCCTTTAAACTTTCTTTTTTGTTGTAATTTATACAGCAATAAAAATATTAAAAATGTACAAAGTGATTCATATAAAAAAGTAGGGTGTACACATTTTTTTATTCCATTTTCTATAATGCACATTTTCCATGGCAGGCTTGTTTGTGTTCCATATGCTTCTATATTTACAAAATTTCCCCATCTTCCTATACTTTGTGCTAAAGCTACGGCAGGAGCCAAATAGTCTAGCAAATCAAATAAATTTATTTCATGTTTTTTACAATATAAAATAATTGTTACAATTCCTCCAATTATGCCTCCGTATATTGCCAATCCACCATCTCTAATATCTAAAATTTGCATCGGATTTTCTATAAAATATTTTAAATTAAATATTACATAATATAATCTTGCACAAATAATGCCTATAGGAATTACTAATATACAAACATTTAAAATTGTCTCAAATTTTATTCCATATTTTCCTTTTATTTTTTTGCAATAAAATAAAGCACTAACAATAGAAACTACTATTATTAGTGCATACCAATAAATATCTATTCCAAATATATTAAAAGCTATTTTAGATATTTTTAATTTCAAATTAAGAATTGGAATTTCTACAATTTGCATCTTAATAACTTTATATGCCTATCTTTTTTCTTTGCAATACTTATTCAACTTAAATATTTTTCACTTATTTATCATATTTTATTTTTTTGCTTTATTATTTATAACATTTTATTTTATATTTTTTTATAAGTTGATATTTACAAAGTTAATAGTCATATTCCCTTCTATAAAATTTTTGAAAGGAACTTATTTTGGATTTATAATTGATAATATTTCATTTTTTTCAATAAATACTTCTTTTAGAATACTTTCTGTATATTCTTTAGTTACTGTATTAAATTCTTCTATATAGTCAAAACTATTTATTCCTTTCATTTTATCTGCTAAAAACATTCTAGCAATATCTGCAACACTATTGTATTCTATAGCATAATCCCCATATATTTTCTTTTTAATTCTAGTAAAATGTTCGTTATCTAGTCCATTTTCAATATATAATTTTACTTGTTTTGTTAATTCTTCATATATCTTTCTTGGATTTCTCGATTGTCCAGATATTGTAATATGTGCATATTCATCGCTAAATTCATAGTCAAAACTTGGCTCGTTCAGTAAAATATTTTCTTCATATAGTCTTTTGTATAATTCGGAACTCTTACCTATTATCATATTTAGTAAAATTTCAATTGCTATATGTCTTTTTACAAAGTTCTCTTTATTTTCTACATTGTCTTTATATGCAATAAGAAATAGAGGATTACTTAATTCCATGCTAACTTCTTTTTCTTTTTGGTTAATTCCTCTTTCTTCTTTTGCATATATTCTTTTTATCTCACCTTGATTTTCTTTCACCTTGATTTTCTTTTTTTATTAATCTTTTCTTTATTTCTTCTAATAATTTTTCTGGCTCAAAATCTCCACAAACTACCATTGTCATATTTGCAGGATTATAAAATGTATTATAACATTTGTATAACACATCTGGTGTTATTTTACTTATTGACTCTACTGTTCCTGCTATATCTATTTTTATTGGATTTTCTTTATACATGCAATCCATTGCATTCATATAAAGTTGCCAACCTGGGTCATCATCATACATCCCAATTTCTTGACCAATTATACCTTTTTCCTTTTCTACATTTTCTTCTGTAAAATATGGATGTTGTACATAATCCATTAGTTCATCCAAACCTTCATAGAAATTATCTGTACATTCAAACAAATATGCTGTATGGTCATTTGTTGTATATGCATTTGCATCTATTCCTAGCGCCATTAATGTGTCTAGACTATTAGTTCCATTAGGTTGTTCAAACATTTTATGCTCTAAAAAATGCGCTACTCCATCTGGAATATATACCTCTTCTCCTGTATTTGGCATTATAAAATGATTATCTATAGAGCCAAAGTGTGTTCCCCATATTATATATTTTTTTATAGCATTTTTTTTAGGAATTATTATAATATCCATTCCATTTTCTAATTTTTCTATATATGCTTTTTCTCTTATCTTTGAGCTTTCTATTATTTTCATTCACATTCTCCTTTCTGTACAATTAATTTATATTTTGTTTTTATATCCATTTTTTATCTATTATTAGTTTTTCAAAAAATAAATTGTATTAATATTAATTTTATTTGCTATGTCTACAATTTGTTCTCTTTTAACTTGTTCTATATTTTGTTGGTAATCTTTTATTGTTGTATGTTCATTAGATAATTCTTGTCCATAATCATATGTTATTTCTGTATCCTGTTCTGCAGAAATACTTTTAACACTTGATATTATTAATTTTTTTGCATCTTCTATATCTTTATCTGTGAAATTTCCTTTTTTCATATCTTCAATTTGTTCTTTTATGGTTTCTAAAGCCTTTTCATATTTTTCTATGTCTATACCGCAATGAACTAATATAACATTTTTTGTTCTTATATAACTAGAACTTGCAGTATATGCTAAGCTATTTTTTTCTCTTACATTTTGGAACAACTTAGAATTTGCTCCGCCTCCCAATATAGCATTATATACTGATGCTGCAAATCTTGAGTTTTTATTATTGTCATCTATTTGTAAGCCTAATACCAATTTTCCTTGTGTTACATCCATGCTTTCTTCTACTGTTTTAGTCTCTGATTTCTGCTTTTTTTCTGTCATTTCATTATTTATTACATATTTGGCATTTCTTGGTTCTATATTATTTTCTTGTAATCTTTTTTCTATAATTTTTTCCGTATTATCATTATCAAATATTCCAGAATAGTAGATATCTATTTTACAATTTTTTATTAATTCTTTATAATATTCATAAAGATTTTGAGGAGTTATTTTTTCCAAATCTTCTACATATCCATATTTATATAATCCATATGGCTCTCCTTTAAATATTTCTTCTATACATCTGTCTAATGAATACCTTGCTTTATTATCTATTTTTCCATTTATAATTTGCTTTAAGTTTTCTTTTTCACCATCTACATATTCTTGTTTAAACCCATTATTTTCTACAAAAGGATTTGTTACTATATCTAACAAAATGTTTATGCATTTTTGCGTGAGTTCTTCTTTTTCTGGTAAAAATTCCTCATTTAAAGCTTCTAAATAAAACTTTATAATATGATTATCTCCTGTTTTTTCTATTCCACAGTCGAAACTTGCTCCATACATCTCTTCTAGTTCTTTGCTAATTTTGTCCTGAGATATTATATTTTTTGTCCCTCTTCTTAAAACAGCTGCAATTAAAGCATCTTTAGTAACATTTTCTCTTTTTAATGGAGTTGCTAAAAAAACTGCATATAAGTTTGTTTTAAATTGATTTGTTTCTATTTTATGAATTTTTATTCCTTCCATATTTTTTCATTCCTTTCTTTTATATTCTTGCCTTTCTATTTTAGAATTACAAGTTATTTTATAGTAATAATTATTTATTTTTCTTTTAGATTTTATTGCTTTTCTTATTATAATACATTTTTGGAAATTTTATACACTTTATATAAATTTATTTATATAATTTATGAGTTTATTTTATAGTAAAAATTATGTTAAATCGCATTAAATATTATTTATTTTTTCAATTTAATGTATTTACACATTTTTAATATTAAATAACACATATAATTCACAATTTATATACATTAAGTGGATTATTTTCTTTTATTTTTTATCTTTTATATGACTATATAATCTAAATAATATATATTTCCTATTTATAAATTTTAATCCGTATTAAAAAATTAAAAGGCGCTTTCAAATAATTTTGAAAAACGCCTAAATATATGTAACTATTAATTAAAATTTTCTTTTTCTAGCTGCCTCTGATTTTTTCTTTCTTTTTACACTTGGCTTTTCATAGTGTTCTCTTTTTCTAACTTCTTGAAGAACTCCATTTCTAGCACATTGTCTTTTAAATCTTTTTAAGGCATCCTCTATATTCCCATTATTAACTTTAACTTCTGACATAATTTCCCCTCCCTTCAGTAATTACACTCTTACGTGTGGGATTTTCTTTTATGAACATTAAACTTACATATTTATGCTCATGCATTTAATTATACTAATCTTGGTTAAATTTGTCAATATTTCTAAAAAATTTAATTTTCTGAATTTATATTTTTCTAAAAATAGTCAAGTGAAAAAGTAAAAGCAAATAGTAAATTGAATTTAATCTTACATAAACCCTAATGTATTTATATTTTATTTATCTTTATAAAATATTACTTTTCCTTGTTTTACACTATTTTGTACATCTATAACTCTTTGATTTGAAGAACCATTGTATTTTAATCTTGGATCTCTTAATTCGTCTACATATTGACCATCAACTAAAACATCTATATATTTTAATACTTCTTTATTTTGTAAATCTCTGTCAAATAAAAAACCTGTCCATACCCATAAGTTTTTATTTGGAAATTTTTCTTTAAATTTTTTAGCAAGCTCTGTTGTTCCTTCAATATTCATTGGATGCATTGGTTCTCCGCCTAATATAGATAGCCCTTCTATATTTGCATTTTCACATAATTTTAAAACTTGGTCTATTGTATCTTCTGTAAACTCTTCTCCACCCATAAAGTCATGTGTTTCTGGATTAAAACAGTTTTTACAATGAAAAGTACAACCTTGCATAAATATAGATACTCTAACCCCTGGTCCATTTGAAATATCCATTTTTCTAACTTTATTATATCTCATTTTACTAGCACCTCATATAATATATTTACAAGATTTATTAATATAAGTTTTATAAATATATTCTTTCTTTTATATTTTAAAAAACGAAGAAAATTATTTTATGTATACAAATATAATAAATTTATATCACTATATCTGTATACATTTATTTTTTTATATGCATTTTATATTTTTTTAAATTTTAAACAGCAGCTTTTGTTTTTTCTCTCTTTGGCATCTCTGCATCTTTATTATCTATATGAAGCACTCTTTCTTTTATTTCTTGTGTTCTTCCTTTATTCCAGAATTGGCTTCCTATGTATCCACATGTTCTTCTTGCTACATTTAATGTATCATGATTTCTGTTTCCACAGTTTGGACAATACCATTCTAAATTATCATCTATTAAAATTTCTCCATCAAATCCGCATTCTTGGCAATAATCTGATTTTGTATTTAATTCTGCATACATAATATTGTCATAAATAAATCTAATAATTTGTAATACAGCTTCTATATTATTTTGTAGGTTTGGTGTTTCTACATAAGAAATTGCTCCTCCTGGGCTTAATTGTTGGAATTGGCTTTCTATACTTAATTTAGAAAATGCATCAATTTCTTCAAATACAGGAATATGGTAAGAGTTTGTTATATAATCTCTATCTGTTATTCCTTCTATTACTCCAAATCTTTTCTTTAAGCATTTTGAAAATTTATATGTTGTAGACTCTATTGGTGTTCCATAAACGCTATAATCTATATCTTCTACTGCTTTCCATTCTTTACATTTATCATTTAATTTTTGCATTACTTGAACTCCAAAGTCTTTTCCTTCTCCATTGTCTGTATGACTGTGATCTGTCATATATTTTACACACTCATATAGTCCAGCATATCCTAGAGATATTGTTGAATATCCTCCGTGTAATAATGAATGGATACTTTCGCCTTTCTTTAATCTTGCTAATGCGCCATTTTGCCATAATATAGGTGCTACATCACTTGTTACTTTGCTTAGTCTTTCATGTCTTACTTGTAGTGCTTTGTGACATAGTTCTAGTCTTTCATCAAATATTTTCCAGAACTTGTCCATGTCTTTTTCTGATGATAATGCTACATCTACTAAGTTTATTGTTACAACGCCTTGATTAAATCTTCCATAATATTTAGGTTTATTTGTTTTTTCATCAACATATGGTGTTAAGAATGAACGGCATCCCATACAAGGATAGCAATTTCCATTACCATTTTTGTCTATTTTTAATTCTAACATCTTCTTTTCTGAAATATAATCTGGTACCATTCTTTTAGCAGTACATTTGGCTGCAAGTTCTGTTAAGTAGTAATATGGTCTGCCTTCTACAATGTTGTCTTCTTCTAATACATATAATAACTTAGGGAATGCTGGAGTAATATAAACTCCTTTTTCGTTTTTAAATCCTTCCATTCTTTGTTTTAAGAATTCTTCTATTATCATTGCAAGTTCTTTTTTGTATTCTTTTGTTTCTCCTAAATACATACAAACAGATAGGAATGGAGCTTGTCCATTTGTGTTTGTCATAGAGTTTACTTGATAATTAAATGTTTGTACTCCATCTGATACTTCCTTTTTAGTGTCTTGTTCTGCATATTCTTTACATTGTTTTTCACTCAATCCTCTGTCTTGATATTTTTTGTAATATCTATCATAACTACTTTTTACAAAAGGAGCTAAGTGTGTTAGTGATACTGTTGCTCCACCATAAGTAGAAGATGTAACTGCTAAAATTATTTGTGTTGCAATTGTCATAGCTGTTAAAAATCTATGTGGTTTTTCTATCATAACTCCATTCATGATAGTTCCATTTTGTAACATGTCATCTAAATTAATTAATTCGCAGTTTGTTAATGCATTTTGTGCAAAATAATCTGCATCATGAAAATGAATTATACCTTCATCGTGTGCTTCTACAACATCTTTTGGTAATAAAAATCTTCTAGTAATATCTGTACTTGTAATTCCTGCTAAGTAATCTCTTTGAGTTGTTACAACTCTTGCATTTTTATTTGAATTTTCATTGTTCCAATATTCACTTTCTCCATCTATTAGTTCTTTTATAGATTGGTCTGTTGTATTTGCTTTTCTTACTAACTCTCTAGTATAACGATATGTAATATATTTTTTTGCCAAAAAATATTTTCCATATTCCATTAATTTTTCTTCTATAATATCTTGAATATCCTCTACTAGAATTCTTTTTTTATCTAGTCCTGTAATATATTCAACTATTTCTTTAATATTTTCCTTGTTTGCCCTTTCTCTTGGCTTTACTTCAGCATTAGCTTTTTCTATAGCTGCTAATATTTTTTGTTTGTCAAAGTCTACTATCCTTCCATCTCTTTTTACTACTTGCATTTTTTGTTCCCCCTTGTTATGTTTTTATATTACTCTTTTTTAAAAAATTATCTTTTGTTTTTGAACTTACTTTTTTGATTTTTTACTTTTATTTTTTATTCATTTGTTTTTATTTTTACATTTTCTATTTTTGTTTTTTAATTTTAGTTTGTTTTGTTTTCGTAATGCTATATTAATCCAGTATTTTTATAATGTCAAACGCATATTTTTTATGTAATTCGAACGGTGTTTTTGCTTATTTTTCAGCGTTTTCGTTTGTTTTTGTCAATATGTCATAAATTTAATATTATGTATCCTTTTTTTCAAAGTCTCTTATTTATAGTATTTTTTAAGTTTTTTTAGAAATATTACAGAATTATTACAATTATATTACAATTTGCATTTTTCCTTTATATTTCAACATTTTTTAGTGTCAAAGTATTGAAATATAAGGATTTATCAACTTTTCATCTTTTCATTTTATTTTTTAACATTTTTCAAAAATGATTTTTTCTATTTTCTTATTTTTTAGATTGTTTTTCAATATATATTTAGTTTCTTTTTATTGTTAATCGCTTGATATTTCTATATTTTATTAATTTGTATACTGATTTCATTTCTAAAAAAATCTAAAACTTTTAAAAAAATGATTTTCAAAAGTTTTAGATTTTCTATTGTTTATTTTTAATATTTTTTCAATTTTGACAACAGCATATTTTTCCATAGTTTGTAATATTGTAATTATTGCTATTTATAGCCATCTTTTTGACATTTTGAGCTTATTTTTATATGTCTTTGTGACAACAATTTGCTATTTTTGGTAATTTTTAATTGTTTCTTCTGCATATTTATTATTTACAACTTGATTATATGGTGCCTCTTTTTCTAATTCTCCTGCTTCTTTCATAACAGTTTGTAATCTATTAAATGCTTCTTCCTTTAATACAGGTGTATCATTCCATGCATCTATATCCATATAACTTTGAATAGACCTAGTTAGCATTTCTAATTTTGTGTCTGGGAAAAAATTTTGTATTACTTCTGCAATCTCTGCAGCAGTATGTTCCTTTACCCACATTTGTCCTTTATATACAGCATTAGTAAACCCTTGTATAATATCTTCATTTTCTTTTATATAACTCCTTTTAGCAAAATATGCTGTATATGGAATTTCTCCTGATGCCTCTCCTATAGATACTACAACATACCCTTTTCCTGCGTCTTCTGTCATTGATGCAGTAGGCTCAAATAAAGTTACATATTCTGCATTTCCTCCTGCAAAAGCTCCTGCCATTAAATCAAATTGTATACTATCATCTAAATTAGTGTCTTTTTTAGGATTTACTCCATTTTGTTTTAGCACATATTCAAATGTCATATAAGGAACTCCACCTTTTCTTCCAGGTATTACTGTTTTACCTTTTAAATCACTCCAATTAAAATTGTCTGTATCTGTTTTGCTTACTAAAAATGAACCATCTCTTTTAGTTAATTGAGCAAATACTTCTGCATAATCTTCTTTTCCTTCGTTATAAACATATATAGATGCTTCTGGACCTGCAAAACCTATTTCACATTGCCCAGCTAATACTGCTGTCATTACTTTATCTGCTCCTTGACCTGTTGTAAGTTCTACCTTTATCCCCTCTTCTTCAAAAAATCCTTTGTTTATAGCAACATATTGAGGTGCATAAAATACAGAACGTGCAACCTCACTTACATTAATTTTTTCTAAAGTTTCATCATTTGTTTTGTTATTTAAGCTGTATATTACCGCTCCCGTAATAATAACAGCAATAATTATAATAATTATTAATATCCTTTTCAAAAACTCAACCCCTTTTCACAACTATCTTTTCAGTTATAACTACTGCTTGATACATAACAGCTGCAACTATAGCTAAAATTATTACACCTGTCATAACTAAATCCAACTGGAATACTTGGCCTCCATAAACTATTAAATAGCCTAAACCTGCTTTTGACACTAAAAATTCTCCTGTTATTACACCAACTAGTGATAATCCTATATTAACTTTTAAAGAATTAAAAAATGTTGGTATATTTGCTGGTATTATAATTTTTATTAGCGTCTGTAATTTGTTTGCATTAAAAGTCTGTGCCATTTTTATTTTTTCTTTATCTGTTTCCAAAAATCCATTTAAAATCTCCATAACTGTTACTATTAGTGATATTAGAAGTGCCATTGTTATAATTGCTGGCATTCCAGCTCCTACCCATATAATAATAACTGGACCCAAAGCAACTTTTGGCAAACTATTTAATATAACTAAAAATGGCTCTAATACCCTAGATAAAAATTTTGACCACCATAGTACTATTGCAATTCCAATTCCAAGTAATGTACCTAAAGTAAAACCTATTAAAGTTTCTAAACATGTTATTCCCACATGTGTCATTAAGTCTGATGAAGATAAATTTAAAAATGTATTCCATATTCTTGATGGGCTACTTGCAATAAAACTGTCTATTATACCTACATTTGCTAAGATTTCCCACACTGCAATAAATAATATTACTATTGCTAATCTTGTAAGCACAATTAAAACTTTATTTCTATTTATTTGTCTTAAGTATTTTTTTCTTTCTTCAGATATGTTTTTCTCATACATGCACATCAAGCTCCTTCCAAATAGTATCAAAATACTTACT
>FR901472.1:0-121 GCA_000438355.1 Clostridium sp. CAG:273 | reverse complement strand
CCCTACAATTTATAGGATTTCTATTTTCCATTTCAAAATCTATTTCATGTATTTTATTTACTGTACCTGGTCTGTTTGTAAGAACTACTACTCTATCTGACATACTTATTGCTTCCGGTTG
>FR901471.1:2865-3404 GCA_000438355.1 Clostridium sp. CAG:273 | reverse complement strand
TTTTTATATAAGTTATAAATTTTATTATAGTGATTCTTGCTTTATCATTTCTATTAAATCTGGCATTGTTATTTCATTATTTGCATACATTTTATACATATCTATATCACTTTGTGAAATGTCCATTCCTTCTATTGCTAAGTCATTTTTTATATTATCTATATTAAATTTAAATTCATTTTCATTAAACATATAAATTACCTCCACAATAAACTTTTTCTATAAACACCACACAATATTATTATACCACAAAACAGCTAAAAAGTCCAGTATTTTAGCTGTTTTGCCGCATTTTTCTTGATTTATTTTAGCTCTACAAACTATATTTTACTTTTAGAATTTACCTTTTTCTTAATCTTTGTAATTAATTTTATTATGTGTATTTTTTATAATATTTATATTTTTTTAACATTAATCAAAATATTTACTAATTTGCTCTAAATTATCAAATCCAACTTGTCTACATATTTCATACGCTACTATCGCAACAGAATTAGATAAATTTAATGAACGTAAATGTTCTCTCATAGGAATTCTTA
>FR901471.1:0-2858 GCA_000438355.1 Clostridium sp. CAG:273 | reverse complement strand
TCTCTCATAGGAATTCTTATTGTATTAGTTATATATTTCTGCAGTAAGTCTTCCGGAAGCCCTTTTGTCTCTTTTCCAAATAAAATAAATACTTCTTCTAAATTAGAGTAATCTACATCTGAATAACAATGTTTTCCCTTAGTTGTGGAAAAATACATATTATTTTCTTCTGGCTTATATTTATTTAAAAATTTTTCTAGTGAACTATGCATTTCTATATCTAATTTATCCCAATAGTCTAAACCTGCCCTTTTTAAATATTTATCCGTTATTTTAAATCCTAATGGCTCTACTAAATGTAATTTAGCGCCAATTGCTGCACATGTTCTTGCTATATTACCTGTATTCTGTGGTATTTCTGGTTCTACCATTACAATATTTAGTTTCATATTATCTCCTCATTTTGTTTATTAATTTTATATATAATACTCCATAATTACTAGATTTTCAATAATTTATTGTGATTATTAGATTTTTTATGTTTAGTATGTTATAATATGCATAAGCAGCAATGCTATTTTTATTTTGAGGAGTGAACATCATGAAAAAACGGAATTTCAAGGAACGCCTTGGAGACCTTATGCTTTTAGGTTTCCTCATTTGTACGGTATACACCTTAATGTTTGCTTTCATTTATTCCTATAATGGAATTGATGGAACTGAAGTTAAGTGCATCTTGATTTTAATAACCTTCGTGATTTTATTCCTCACAGGATTTATTTTTTCCATTGATAGAAAAAGATAATCAATCCTAAAACGGTAACCACAGATTCAAATTATAGAATCTGTGGTTATCGTTTTGGTATTACTACATTTTATTAAACTTCCATTATAATTGGTAAAATCATAGGATTTCTTTTTGTTTTCTTAAAAATATAATCTCTTAATGTATCTTTTATATTAGACTTAATAGTACTCCAATCTCTTATACTATTTTCCTCACATTTTCTAACTTCCTCTGCAATAACTTGCTTTACTTCATCCATTAAGTTTTCAGATTCTCTTACATAAACAAATCCTCTTGAAACTACATCTGGTCCTGATATTACTTCTCCTGTATTAGAGTCCATTGTCATAACTATTACTATTAATCCATCTTGTGATAAATGTTGTCTATCTCTTAAAACTATATTTCCTACGTCTCCTACACCAAGTCCATCTACTAAAATTTTTCCAGATTGAATAGTTCCATTAAACTTAGCTTCGTTTTCGTTTAGTTCCAACACTTTACCATTTTCTAATATAAAAATATTTTCTTGTTCTATTCCCATTTGTTTTGCTGTTTCCATATGAGCTTTTAGCTGTCTATATTCACCATGAACAGGAATAAAATATTTAGGTTTAGCTAATGCTAAAATTAATTTTTGTTCTTCTTGGCAAGCATGTCCTGAAACATGTATAGCTTCCAATGAACTATATATTACCTCTACTCCACTTTTCATTAATTCATTAATAACTCTTGATACACCCTTTTCATTTCCTGGAATAGGTGTAGCAGATATTATTACCATATCGTTTGGAGTTAAAGTTACCTTTTTGTGTTCTCCATTTGCCATTCTTGTAAGTGCAGACATTGTTTCTCCTTGGCTTCCTGTAGTAATTATAACCAATTGGTCATCTGTATAATTTTTAATCATATCTATGTCTATAAATACATTATCTGGAACTTCAATATATCCAAGTCTTCTTGCTGCATCTATCATATTTATCATACTTCTACCACAAACTGCTATTTTTCTTCCATATTTAACAGCTGAATTCACAATTTGTTGAACTCTGTGGACATTTGAAGCAAATGTTGCAACAACTATTCTCTTTTTATTTCCTTGAAATAATCTATCAAATACATCTCCTATACTACTTTCTGACATAGTAAAACCTTTCTTTTCTGAGTTTGTACTATCTGAAAGTAAAGCAAGTATACCATTATTTCCTAGTTCTGCAATTCTACCTAAGTCCATTATTTTATCATCTATTGGTGTATAGTCAACCTTAAAGTCACCAGTATGAAGTACAACACCTACTGGAGTATGCATTGCTATCATAACAGCATCTGGAATACTATGTGAACTTCTAATAAATTCTGCTTTAATTTTTCCAAAATTAACTGTTTTGCCAGCTTCTACTACATGTAATTTAGTACTATTCAAAAGATGATGTTCTTCTAACTTATTTTTTATTAATTCTATTGTTAACTTTGTTGCATAAATAGGTAAATTTATCTGTTTTAAAATATATGGAATAGCTCCTATATGGTCTTCATGTCCATGAGTTATAACTATTCCTTTAACTCTATCTTTATTTTTTATCAAATATGTTACATCTGGTATAACCAAATCTACACCAAGCATATCATCTTCTGGAAACTCTAAACCACAATCTACTACTACTATTTCGTCTTCATATTCAAATATAGTAATATTCTTTCCTATCTCCCCTAGTCCTCCTAGAGGTGCAATTTTTAAACGCGATTTTTTAAAAGAAAAGTCTAATTCTCTTTTGTTAGTTTTTACTTTCTTTATTTCATTTTTTCTAGCTCTAGTCTCAGATGTATTATTTATATTTCTATTTTCTCTTCCTTTTCTTTGTTTTGTACTTTCTAATATTTCTTTCTCTTCATTTGTTTTTGAAACTCTTGTTTTTTTCGTATCTTTTAATTCATTTTGTTCTTCTTTATTTATATTAGTATTCTTTCTTTGTGTTCTATGAACATTTTTTCTTGCTAGGTTATTTTCATTTTTTTTCTTCATCCTAGCTTCATTTGTATTTAACTCATTTGTCATATATTTTCTCTCCTTCTTCTTTCTTAAGGTCTATATAGTAAGTTTTAAAATTGGAAAAAATATACAGTTAGCTAA
>FR901470.1:6132-16001 GCA_000438355.1 Clostridium sp. CAG:273 | reverse complement strand
TATCTCTCCTTCTAATTCAACCCATTCATTGTCTTTATAAGTTTTAGCATCATTACACTCGCATAAAAAACCAACTACAACAGTTTGAAAATCTGACGAAACAATCATGTCTCTTGCAAGAACAAATTGTTTTTCTGTAAAGTCAAATATTCTGTATATATAACCAGAAAATTTGATTTTTTGTCCAACATAGTCATCTATATTGTTATGAACTGTTTGAAGTACATTTGCATAGTTTTGAGGAGAAAGTTCATATACAACATTTTTATTATATACATCATTTGTTTTAAAACGAGATTTAGTAAATAAGTTATAGCACACAATTCCTGTTACTATTAGAATTATTATAATTAATATAGCAAGTAATGCTTTTCCTAATTTATTTCCATTTACTTTAACATTAAAAATAAACATATAAATCACCTTTTCATTTAATTTATTAAAGCGTATGAAGAAAACTAAGCAAATATGATAAAATATTAAAGAAAGAATAATAAAAATCTTATGATTTTTTTCTTGCGATTTTTTTACAAAAGTGATATAGTAAAGTAGATAAATTTTAATTACATAAAGTAAAAAGGAGAGAAAGACATGGGATTATTTAAGTCTTACAGCGAGAAAGAAGTAAAAAGAGTACAACCTATCGTTAATAAAATAAATGCATTAGAACCAGAAATGCAAAAATTAACAGATGCGGAGTTAAGAGCAAAGAAAGATGAATTTCAAAAAATGCTTGCAGAAGGTAAAACATTAGATGATATTTTACCAGAAGCATTTGCAGTTGTTAGAGAAGCTTCAAGAAGAGTTTTAGGGATGCGTCATTTTGATGTTCAGTTAATAGGTGGTATTATACTTCACCAAGGTAGAATTGCAGAGATGAAAACTGGTGAAGGAAAAACATTAGTTGCTACATTACCAGCATATTTAAACGCATTAGAAGGAAAAGGTGTACATATTATAACAGTTAATGATTACCTAGCTAAAAGAGATAGTGAATGGATGGGTAAATTATATAAATTTTTAGGTATGTCTGTTGGATTAGTTATAGCAGGGATGGAACCTAAAGATAAACAAAAGGCTTATGCATGTGATATAACATATGGAACAAATAACGAATTTGGATTTGACTATTTAAGAGATAATATGGTTATTTATAAAGAACAATTGGTTCAAAGACCTTTACATTATGCAGTAGTAGACGAAATTGATAGTATTTTAATAGATGAAGCGCGTACTCCACTTATTATTTCAGGTAGAGGTACACAATCTTCTAATTTATATAAAAAAGCTGATAATTTCGTTTCAAAATTAACACCTAAAGTTTTAGTAGAAGAAGATGTAAAAAATGAAGAACAGGCAGAAGACAATGAAAAATATGATTATATTGTAGATTTAAAAGCAAAGTCTGCTTCATTAACACAAAAAGGTATTAAAAAAGCTGAAAAAGAATTTGGTTTAGAAAACTTTAATGATATAGAAAATTCAGAATTGGTTCATAATGTTAATCAAGCACTTCGTGCACATGGAATTATGAAAAAAGATATTGATTACATTGTAAAAGATGGACAAGTTTTAATTGTTGATGAATTTACAGGAAGAATTATGTATGGTAGAAGATATAATAATGGTTTACATCAAGCAATTGAAGCTAAGGAGCATGTAAAGATTGCAGATGAATCTAAAACTCTTGCAACAATTACATTCCAAAATTACTTTAGAATGTATGATAAATTATCTGGTATGACTGGTACTGCGATGACAGAGCAAACAGAATTTGAAGAAATTTATAAGTTGGATGTTATAGAAATACCAACAAATAAACCTATGATTAGAAAAGACCAAAAAGATATTATATTTAAAAATGAAGATGCTAAATTTAGAGCAGTAATTAAAGATATAAAAGAAAGCTATGAAAAAGGTCAACCAGTATTAGTTGGTACAATTTCAATTGAAAAGTCTGAAAAATTAAGTAAATTATTAGATAAAGAACAAATACCACATGAAGTATTAAATGCTAAGTATCATGAGAAAGAGGCAGAAATTGTTTCTCAAGCAGGTAAGTTTGGCGCTGTTACAATAGCAACAAATATGGCTGGACGTGGTACTGATATTATGCTTGGTGGCAATAGTGAATTTTTAGCCAAAAGACAGATGAGAAAATTAAAATATACTACAGAAGAAATAGAAGACGCATCTGCATATAATGAAACAGATGATGAAAAAATATTAACACTAAGAAAGAAATATCAAGAAATTAAGAATAAATTTGATGAAGAAATTTCTAAGGAAAAGGAAAAAGTTGTCGCTGTTGGTGGATTAAAAATAATTGGTACATCAAGACATGAATCTAGAAGAATTGATAACCAATTAAGAGGACGTAGTGGTCGTCAAGGAGACCCAGGAGAGTCAAGATTTTATTTAAGCCTTGATGATGATTTAATGAAAATTTTTGGTGGAGATGCAATTACTAAAGTATATAATACATTAGGTGCAGATGAGGATTTACCAATAGAATCAAAATTAATAAGTAGAGCAGTAGAAAATGCTCAAAAGAAAGTCGAAAGTAGGAACTTTAGTATAAGAAAGAACGTTTTACAATATGATGATGTTATGAATGTTCAAAGAACAATTATATATAAGCAAAGACGTGAAGTTCTTGATGGAGAAAACATTAGAAATAATGTACTAAATATGGTTAACTCTGTAATAGACGAAATAGTTGATACATATTGTAGCGACCCATTAAACATTCAAAAAGAAGCATTGATTCAAGAAATTGAAACAGATTTAGGAATAACACAAATAGATGCTTTAAAAGAGAAGAAAATTCATATAGATAAAGTTAGTGAAGAATTAAAAGATAAAGCTCTAAAAATTTATGAAGAAAAAGAACAACAAATTGGCGAAAAGCAAATGAGAGAGCTAGAAAGAATAGTAGTTTTAAAAATAGTTGACAACAGATGGATGGACCATATTGATAATATGGATGAATTAAAAGATGGTATAGGGTTACGCGCTTATGGACAAAAAGATCCAGTTGTACAATACAGAACAGAAGGTTCTGATATGTTTGAGCAAATGGTTTATGATATTAAATCTGATGTTGTTAAATTATTAATGAATGCAAGAAAAAGAGAAGATACAGTAACTAGGCAAGAATCTGTACAAATAACAAATGCAACACTTGCAAATAGTACAATAGAAAATGTAAGTAGAGATAATAAAACTAAAAAGCAAGCTCCAAGTTTAGGACATATTCCAGTAGTTAATCAAGGACCAAAAGTTGGCAGAAATGACCCATGTCCATGTGGTTCGGGCAAAAAATATAAGAATTGCTGTGGAAGAGACCAGTAATAGCAATGGTAAAAAATAATATAATCAATAAAAAAGCAAAGTGCTAATAAAACAAGCATTTGCTTTTTTTGTTATATAAAGATAAAAAAAGATATTGACAAATGTTATATACTGTTATACAGTGTTATAAGAAAAAAGGAGGATCTTATGAATATTATTATAAGTAACAGTAGTAGTGTACCTATATATGAACAAATAAAGCAATCAATAAAACAAGCAATATTGAATAATGAATTAAGAGAAGAAGATATGTTACCATCTGTTAGAGTAATGGCAAATGATTTAAAAATAAGTTTTTTAACAGTTAAAAAGGCTTATGATGAATTAGAAAAAGAAGGTTATATAAAAAGTGTACAAGGAAAGGGAAGTTTTGTAGCTCCAAAGAATTCAGAGTTAGTACAGGAGAAAAAAAGAAAAGAAATACAAAATTATATAGAAAAGATTATTAAATTAGCACAAATGTCAGATATATCTGAAAAAGAAATTATAGAGCTTTTTAAATTAATGTATAAGGGGGAAATATAGCATGGAAAATAACATAGAGGTAAATAATTTATCAAAGAAATATGATACTTTCGAATTGAAAAACATTAATTTTACAGTACCAAAAGGAAGTATAGTAGGATTTGTAGGAGAAAATGGAGCTGGAAAAACGACAACAATAAAATCAATTTTGAATATAACAAACTCAAGTGGAAGTATAAAAATATTAGGTAAAAATATAAAACAGTATGAAAAAGAAATAAAACAAAATATCGGAGTCGTTTTAGATGATAGCTTTTTATCAGAGTATTTAACAGCTAAACAAATAAATTCTATTATGAAAGATATTTATAATGAATGGAATGAAAACAAATATATAAATTATTTAAAACAATTTAATTTGCCAATAAATAAATTATTAAAGGATTATTCAAGTGGTATGAAAATGAAATTAAAAATTGCAACTGCAATTTCTCATAATCCTAAACTTCTTATTTTAGATGAGCCAACAAGTGGATTAGATCCAGTTGTCAGAAACGAAATTTTAGATATTTTTAGAAATTATATAGAAGAAGATGAAACAAGGTCAATTTTCATTTCTACTCATATAACAACAGATTTAGAACATATATCAGACTATATTGTATTTATAAAAAATGGAGAGATAATTTTTAATCTTCCAACTATAGAATTATTAGAAAATTATGGAATAATCAAATGTAGTAAAGAAGATTTTTCAAAAATAGATGAACAAGATTATATAAGATTTAAACAAGAAAAATATCAATATGAAGTTTTAACAGATAATAAGGAAAATATTATAAAAAAATACGATATAACAACTATAGATAAACCTAGTATTGAGGATATAATGTTATTGTATGTAAAGGGGGAAAAATAATTATGATAAAAGGATTACTAAAAAAAGATTTATATAATTTAGCAGCTTATAAAACATCTATGATTATTATGGTTTTATTTTGTGGAATTGCAATAATAGGTTCAAGAGCAGTTACATTTGGACCAATTATAATATGTACTATGGTCGGGATGATAGCTCTTTCTACATTTAATTATGATGAAATAGCAAAATCAAATAAATACATTTTATCATTACCAACAAATAGGAATGAAATAGTAAAGGCAAAATTTATTTTGGCAATAGCTTCTGTAATAATTGGAGGAATAATTGGTATAATAATTACCATAATAGTTATTAATATTATTAATTACATAAAACCAGAAGACATAATAAATATAGATTATAGAGGATTAATTATTTCTACAGTAGGAGGAATGTTTGGTATAGCTTTAATACAGTCAATTCAAATACCAAGTATATATAAATGGGGAGCAGAAAAAGGAAGAATTCAAATGTTTGTATTAGTTTTTGGTATGGTTGTAATTATATCTGGAATAGCTTTCCTATTTATGAAAACGAACGTAGTTATAAATACAGGAATAATAGAAAATCTTTTAAATAATTATGGAATACCTTTGCTTGTTGGAGTAATTATATTAATGTATTTTATTTCTTATAAAATATCATGTAAAATATTTTATAAGAAAGATTTTTAAAACTGAGAATTTTATATTAAGAGCAGTAATTCTGCTCTTTTTTGATTATTACAAAACTGTAATTTTATTTTAATAACAAACTTGCTATAATTAATTTAATAACAAACATGTATTTTAATATTAAAAATAAGAGAAGAGGAGAAAAGATATGGGAGAAGTTAAAAGAAATTACCTAATATGAAATTAATTCAAAAAGAAAATTAATAATTTATTAAAGAAAATTAATAATTTATTAATGTAATTTACTTGTCGCTTTGTATGATTTAAAATAAAAGATATTATATGAAGGAGAAGTCTAAAACTTCACTTTCATTAACAAAACAAGATTCATCAGTCGCCAATATAAAAGAAAAAGAATATTATCTTCAAAACCTATTTGCAGCAATGCTAGTACCATCTGGAAATGATGCAGCTTATGCTGTAGCCGATTATTGTGGTAGTATTCTTTCAAAAGAATCAAAAACAACTAAAGAACGAATAAATATATTTATGAATAATTTAAATAAATATTTAGAAAAAGAAGGGTATGTCAATACTAAATTGTATGATCCAAGTGGGTATGATATGGATGCACAAACAACAGTATTGGATTTAGCAAAATTAGTAAAAAAATTGTTAAAACATCAATGGTTTAGAGATATAGTATCTCAATCATCTTATACTGCAATTTTACCAGATGGAAGTAAACAAACTTGGGAAAATACAAATATATTTCTTGATTCAACATCAGAATACTATAATGAAAATGTACTAGGAGTAAAAACAGGTTCATTGTCAGATGATTATAATTTAATTGTACTTTATAAAAAGCACGGAAAAGAATTTTTAATATGTAGCCTGGGTTCTCAATCAAATACTTCACGTTATGATGATGTAAGTTATATTTTAAAAACTATAGATGAATCCGATTATTTAAAAAAATAAAAAGAGATAATACTCTTTTATAATAATAAATTATATTGCAATATTGTAAAATTTAATATAAAATTAATTTAAATGAATAATTATTTACAAAACTGGGTCTTATTTAATATTAACGTTAGGAGTAATTATGTTACAGATAAAAAATATTTCAAAACAATATAAAACAGGAGATTTAGTTCAAATTGCATTAAATAATGTAAGTTTAAATTTTAGAGACAATGAATTTGTATCTATTCTTGGACCTTCTGGTTCAGGAAAAACAACATTATTAAATATAATTGGTGGTTTGGATAATTATGATAAAGGCGATTTAATAATAAATAATATTTCAACAAAAAAATATAAAGATAGAGATTGGGATTCCTACAGAAATCATACAATTGGATTTGTTTTTCAAAGCTATAATTTAATACCACATCAAACAATTCTTGCAAATGTTGAACTTGCACTAACAATAAGTGGTGTTTCTAAAAAAGAAAGAAGAAAAAGAGCTATTCAGGCTTTAGATAAAGTAGGATTAAAGAATCAAATACATAAAAAACCTAACCAAATGTCTGGAGGACAAATGCAGAGAGTTGCAATAGCAAGAGCATTAGTTAATAATCCAGATATTCTTCTTGCAGATGAACCAACAGGTGCATTAGATTCAACTACTAGCGTTCAGGTAATGGAACTTTTAAAAGAAGTTGCAAATGATAGACTAGTAATTATGGTTACACATAACCCAGAATTAGCACAAAAATATTCTACTAGAATTGTTAATTTAAAAGATGGAGAAATACAAGGAGATACTAATCCTTTTAATCCAGAAAATACTTATAAAGAAAAACCAAAGCATAAGAATTTAGGTAAATCTTCTATGTCTTTATTAACTGCATTTTCTTTAAGTTTAAACAATTTACTTACTAAAAAAGGACGTTCAATTTTAACATCTTTTGCAGGCTCAATAGGAATTATTGGTATAGCATTAATTTTAGCTTTATCTTCTGGATTCCAAAATTATGTAGATAAAATACAAGAAGATACATTAACGTCATATCCTCTAACAGTTCAATCTGAAACAACAGATATGGCATCATTATTACTTTCATCAAATGGAAAATCTGAAGAAAATTTAGATTTACCAGATAGAACTGTAGAAGAAAAGCAAAATATGGAAGAAATGTTTGGGACAGTAGGAAAAAATGATTTAAAGTCTTTTAAAACATACATTGAAGAAAATAAAGATGAAGTGAATAAAATGGTTTCTTTAACAAGCTACCAATATTCTGTTGCTCCGACTGTTTATACAAAAAATTTAAAAAATGAATTAGTAAAAGTAAATCCAAGTGATATAATGTCTTCTATTATGGGTGGAGCATCAGTAATGATGGAAAGTTCTATGTCAATTTTTTCTGAGTTACCTGAAAGCAGGGATATGACAGAAGCAGAGTATGAAATTATAGAGGGTAAATTTCCTGAAACATATAATGAAGTAGCCCTTGTTTTACCAACTAAAAATACAATTTCAGATTTATTATTATATAATTTAGGACTAAAAGATATAAGTGAATTAGAAAACCTAGTTTCAAAAGTTATGAAAGGCGAAAAAATTGACAATACAAGTAATCCATTAGAAATATCATATGATGAGTTAAGGAAAATTGAACTTAAATTAATTGAACCATCAAATTTATATAAGTTTAATAAAGACTATAATGTATATAAAGATATGTCAAATGATGAAGAATTTATGAATGCGGTATACAATAAAGCTACTCCATTAAATATAGTTGGTATTGTTATACCTAAAAATGAAAGTTTAAATATGACAGGGGTGCTTTATACACGTGACTTAACAAAATATGTAATTAATAGTGCATCTGAATCTGAAATAGTAAAAAAACAGCTAAAAAATAAAGATATCAATGTATTTAATGGTAGGAATTTTAATGAAAAAGATAATAGTACAAATATAGATTTTCAAGATTTAGTTAGTGTGGACGAAAGTGCCTTAGAATCAGCATTTGATATTAATATAACTCAGGATGACATAGAAAATATAACTAAAGGATATATGTCAGAAATTTCTGAGGCTATAACTGCAGATAATTCGAAGGCTCAAAAGGTGATAATAAATAATTTATCTACTATTACTAAAAATATATTAAACGATTATATTAAAGAAAACTCAATAGGAGGTTTTGCTAAATTAAAACTTAGCGATGTAGATAGCGTAGTAGATAATGGATTAAAGCAAGAAAAAAATATAAAAATTTTGGCGGCTATGGAAAAAGAATTTGTAATTTCACAAAAGAATTTTAGTCAAATGTATAATGGAATAATTAAAGGATTCCTAAAACAATATGTAAAAATGATGTCAGGAATAAATACTGAACTAAAAGAAGAAAAAAGAAATAATACTATAAACAATGAAATAGAGGACAATGGTATTAGCAATATAACAAACAATATAATAAGTAATATAACAAATGATATAACAAATGAAAATAATAATTCATCTGAAAATACAACAGATAAACCAAATGAACCAACAGCAATTTTAATGCCAGCTATGGTAGATAAGATGGTAGATACATTAGTAAAACAAGATTCTATTGTTTCTGGAACTTCTAAAATAGCACAAGCGATGACTGAAGCTACAATGCAAAAAACAATATTAACAAAAGTTGGAGAATTAACAGGAAAACTTATGGAAACTTTGGCATCTTCATTTAATATAGATACGAGCAAATTTGCAGAAGCATTTAAATTTACAATGGATGAAGATGAGATAAGACGTTTAATGCAATCTATGTCTACAACAGCTGCCGTGCATAATGCAGATACAAATCTCTTATCCTTAGGTTATCAAAATTTAGATAAACCAACAAGTATACGTTTTTATTTTAAGAATTTTGACTCAAAAGAATTATTTTTAGATTTTATTGATAATTATAATTCTAAAATGGGTCAAGAAGATGAAGAAAAAGTTATAAAATATACAGATATAACAGGATTACTTATGTCTTCTGTAAAAACAATTATAGATAGTGTAAGCTATGTATTAATTGCTTTTGTTAGTATTTCTTTAATAGTATCATCTATTATGATTGGAATTATTACATATATTTCTGTATTGGAAAGAACAAAAGAAATAGGTATATTAAGAGCAATTGGAGCATCAAAAAGGAATATATCTTCAATATTTAATGCAGAAACTTTTATAGTAGGACTATTTTCTGGAATAATGGGAATTGGAATAACAATATTACTACTTATTCCAATAAATCTTATAATACATAGCTTTAATACAGATATTACTGCTGTTTTACCGTTTACAGGAGGAACGATTTTAGTAATATTAAGTGTAATTTTAACATTAATTGGAGGATTAATACCTTCTAGAAAAGCTGCAAAACAAGATCCAGTAACAGCATTAAGAACTGAATAAGTAAATAAAAATTAAAAAAATTTTGAAAGGATGTGATAATATGTTGGAACTAGAAGAAAATAGTTTTAAATTGTCTGAACTATCAGAAAGAATGAAG
>FR901470.1:5620-6092 GCA_000438355.1 Clostridium sp. CAG:273 | reverse complement strand
TGATGTAGTAAGTAAAGAAAAAGAATTGTTAGAATTAGAAAAACAAACTATGTCAAATGAATTTTGGAGTGATACTGAAAATAGTTCAAAGGTATTAAAAAGAATTACAGATTTAAAAAATAAATTAAATAATTTTAAGAAGATAAATTCTGGTCTTGAAAATTTAAAAGATATGAACGAATTACTACAACAAGAGCCAGATGAAGAACTTGTAAAAGAGCTTTTAAATAATACAATATATACAGAAAAAGAAATTGATAAATTGGAAATAACTATACTTTTATCTGGCAATTATGATATGAATAATGCTATTGTAACAATACATCCAGGAGCAGGAGGAACAGAGGCACAAGATTGGGCAGAAATGCTTTATAGAATGTATTCTAGATGGGCTACAGATAATGGATATGAAATTAAAGAATTAGATTATTTAGATGGGGAAGAGGCGGGCATAAAAAGTGTTACTTTCTTA
>FR901470.1:5030-5596 GCA_000438355.1 Clostridium sp. CAG:273 | reverse complement strand
TGGCAGCTATGCTTATGGCTATTTAAAAGGAGAAATGGGTGTACACAGATTAGTGCGTATTTCGCCTTTTGATGCAGGGGGAAGGAGACATACCTCCTTTGCATCTGTCGAGGTGTTACCAGAAATAGCAGAAGATATAGAAGTATATATTAATCCAGATGACTTACGAATAGATACATACAGAGCATCTGGTGCAGGTGGACAGCATGTAAACAAAACATCTTCTGCTATAAGAATAACACATATTCCAACTAATATAGTTGTTGCATGTCAATCAGAACGTTCTCAAATTCAAAATAGAGAAACAGCAATGAAAATGCTTAAATCTAAACTTATAAATTTAAAAGAAAGAGAACAAAAAGAAAAAATTGAAGATTTAAAAGGTATTCAAATGGATATAGCATGGGGGAGCCAGATAAGATCTTATGTATTTTGTCCATATACACTTGTAAAAGACCATAGAACGAATTATGAAGTTGGAAATGTGCAAGCTGTTATGGACGGGGATTTAAATGAATTTATGGATGCATATTTAAAACATATTGCTAATAATAAATAAGTTTAAA
>FR901470.1:0-5006 GCA_000438355.1 Clostridium sp. CAG:273 | reverse complement strand
TAAGAGATATGTTCGTTAATAAATCAATCTAATATGAGCAATATTTTTGGTAATAAATCAATTTTTTCAGTTAGTATATATTCAAAAATCACAATTTTACATAAATTTAATAAAATATAATATAGTATTTTTATAATTAAATTTACTATATTATATTTTTTTATTAGGTGCATTTTTATGGATACAATAGTTTTAAAATTTGGTGGAAGTTCTTTAGCCAACGATAAAAATTTAAAAAATGTTGCAGAAAAAATAATAGATTATTATAACTCAAATAATCGTGTAGTAGTTGTTTTGTCTGCACAAGGAAAAACAACAGATAATTTAATAGGAGAAGTTAATAATTTAACTCAAAGCCCAAATAAGAGAGAATTAGATGCACTTTTAAGTGTAGGGGAACAAATATCTATTACTAAAATGTCTATATTACTTAATTCAATGGGATATCCAACAATTTCTTTACTTGGATGGCAAGTAGGCATTTTTACAGATGAAGAGTATTCTGAAGCTAAAATTGAAAAAATAGCAAAAAGTAGACTAGAAAAAGAATTAAATGAGGGTAAAATAGTAATTATTGCAGGATTTCAAGGCATAGATGATAAAAACAACATTACAACATTAGGAAGAGGAGGTTCGGACACTACAGCAATAGCGATAGCTGCTACTTTGGGAGCAAAAAAATGTTATATTTATTCTGATGTAGAAGGAGTTTATACTGCAGATCCAAAAAAAATTGCAAATGCTAAGCAATTAGATAAAATATCGTATGAAGAAATGAGAGAAATATCTGGGGAAGGAGCAAAAGTTCTTCATAATAGATGTGTCACAATCGCAGAAAAATTTAATGTACCTATAGAAACTAAATCTACTTTTAGTAATAAAAAAGGTACTATAATTTGTAATAGTCCTAATACAATTTGTGGCGATGCAGATATGAATAATAATAAAAATGCTGAAAATTTAGAAGCGAAAAAAATAAAAAGTATAGTAAGAAATAAAAACTTAAGTAGAGTTTCAATAATTGGATATGGCTGTACTTATGATAATAAAATATTAAGTAAAGTATTTAAATTTATTATAGAAAAGAATCTAAAAATATTTAACATTAATATTGATGAGTGCAAAATAACAATTAACTTTAAAGAAGAGATAACTGATAGCATTTTACAAGAATTTCACGATGTTTTGTTCTAAAATAGACAAGGGCTGAATATAATTTATTAGACACTTAAAATAGAACAAGGAGCTGATTTTATGGCAATGGATATGAAAAGAGATAATCTACAAACAAACAATGTGATTCAAAATATAGTTTTAGAAAATAGAGAAAAGTTAAGTATATCTGGGGTTCTAGATGTACTTAGCTTTGATGATCAAATTATTATAGTTGAAACAGAACTAGGACTTTTAACTATAAAAGGAGAAGATTTAAGAATTAATAAATTAAGTATAGATACTTCTGAAACAATAGTAAATGGAAATATAATGCAAATAGCATATAGTGAAAACACAGTAGATAAAAAAGGAGAAGGGATATTTTCTAAAATATTTAAATAATTTAATTTAATATTAAACATTTAATTTAATTATTTTATTAAATTAAAAATTACCAATTTTAAAATATTCATTAAAGGATTGAGGAACGAATTGAATCAAATATATTGTTTTATTATATTTATTGTTGTTGGAATAATTATTTCGATTTTATTTGATATTTTTAGAATATTAAGGAAAGTATTTAAAACTCCAGATTTTATTACATATATTGAAGACATTATCTTTGGAGTCTTTTCTGGAATAATTATAATATATTCGATATTTATTTTTAATAATGGCGAAATACGACTTTATTTATTTTTAGGAATTCTATTAGGAATTTTGTCTTATTTATGTACATTAAGTAAGTTGTTTATTAAATTTGGTGACAAAATTTTAACATTTTTTAAGAAAATTTTACTTTTTCCAATAAAAAAAGCTTTACTTTTTAGTAAAAATGTTCTAAAATTTATAAATAGGAATATATTTCGACCTTTTTCAAAATTTATTAATAACTTAAGAAATAAAATTCCAAAATTTTCTATAAAAAAATGTAAAAATCGTCGAAAAAAAGAAGGATTTTAAATTTATATGTAGAAAAAATAATATATAGAACTTTTAAAAAATAAACTAAGGAGAAGCTATGAAAAGCAAACTTTTAAAACGAATTATTATAGTAGCTGTTTTAATATATGCTATATATACATTTATTTCACAACAGAAATTATTAAATACATATACTGCTGAAGCTAAACAAATTAATACTCAAATAGAAGAAGCAGAAGAAATAAAACAAGAACTTGCTGACACAAAAGAACATTTAGATTCAAAAGAATATATAGAAGATGTTGCAAGAGAAAAATTAGATATGTATTTACCAAATGAAAAAGTTTACATAGATATCAGTAAATAAATTATATAAGAGGTAATATCCTCTTATATATTATTTGTTTTCAAATTATGTTGTAAATTAATCAAAATTATTTTAAATTTGTTTTTTCTAAAGTTTTTTATCTTAATATTCCTTTCAATATACAATTAAATAAAACTTTAAATTATATATAATTATTTATTTTATGGGGGCTTAGAATGGAAAATTATACATTAGTTGAATTGCGCCAAATGGCAAAAGAAAAAGGTATTAAAAATGTCTCAAAACTAAAAAAAGATGAATTATTAGACTTATTATTTAGTAATAATAGCAGTAATATAGATGATAAAAAAGAAAATAATGTTACAGAAGACAATAAACTTGCAAATGTTAACGAAACAAGTAATCTAAAAGAAACTGTTAGAAAAAACGATGATGAAATTTATGATATTGAAAAAAATAAAGATAGTATAAGTTATGTAAGAAATAGTGAAAATACAGATAATTCTATAAAAAATAATAATGCCACTACTCGTATAGAAGGAGGTTATAAACTTACAAATGAAGATGACCAAATAGTAGAGGGTATATTAGAAGTATTGCCAGATGGTTACGGATTTTTAAGAGGAAAAAACTATTTATCTAGTCCTAAAGATGTATATATATCTTCTGTTCAAATAAGAAGGTTTAGACTAGATAAAGGAGACAAAATTAAAGGCATTGCAAGGGTTCCACAAGATACAGAAAAGGACAAGTTTCCTGCACTAATTTTTGTTGGAGAAGTAAATGGTGAATCTCCAGAAAAGGCTTATAGAAGAAAAAAATTTGATGATTTAATTCCTATTCATCCAAATGAGAGAATTAGATTGGAAACTACTCCAAATGAATATGCAATGAGAATTATAGATTTAATATCACCTATTGGAAAAGGACAAAGAGGTATGATTGTTGCACCTCCTAAAGTTGGAAAGACAACATTAATTAAAAAAATTGCAAATAGCATTTCTATTAATAATCCAGAAGTAGAATTAATTGTTTTGCTAATAGATGAAAGACCTGAGGAAGTTACAGACATGACAAGATCTATAAAAGGGGATGTTATTTATTCTACTTTTGACGAACTTCCTGAACACCATGTTAAAGTTGCAGAAATGGTTCTTGAAAGAGCAAAAAGACTTACAGAGCAAGGAAAAGATGTTGTTATATTATTAGATAGTATTACACGTCTTGCAAGAGCCTACAACCTTGTTATCCCATCTTCTGGAAGAACTTTATCTGGTGGACTTGATCCAAGTGCATTACATAAGCCTAAAAAGTTCTTTGGAGCAGCAAGAAATATAGAAAATGGTGGTAGCTTAACAATTCTAGCTACAGCTTTAATAGAAACTGGAAGCAGAATGGATGATGTTATATTTGAAGAATTTAAAGGTACAGGAAATATGGAAGTTCACTTAGACAAAAAATTATCTGAAAAAAGAATATTTCCTGCAATTGATATAAATAAATCTGGAACAAGAAGAGAGGAACTTCTTTTAACACAGAAAGAACTAGAAACAGTATTTGCTTTAAGAAAAGCTATGTCTTCTATGTCTATATCAGATGTTACAGAAGAGCTAATAGATGAAATGGTTTCTACTAAAAATAACGAAGAATTTATAGAAAAAATGTCAATATTTTTAAAAAATGTAAAATAAAAACATATTAATATTTTTGTTCTACATTTAACTAGTTAAAATAATGTTAAGTAGATAAAAATATTGTAAAAAAATAATTGAAGCTAAATAATTGAAGTTGAATAAAATATATACTTCAATTATTTTTTATGATATAATTTATCAAAATATAATTTATTAATTTAAGAGAGTAGGGGAAGTAGAAGTGGAGCACTGGAGCATAGATGATTATAAAGAATTTACTAATGGATCTAAAAAAAAGAGTAAATATAGATCTTATAAAATATCCATAGACGGTCATAGATTTGACAGCCAGAAAGAGGCGGATTACTATTGTGAATTAAAATTAAAATTGAAAGCTAATGAGATAAAAGGTTTTTGTTTACAACCAACATTTATATTAGCACCAGGATTAAAATATAAAGCAGATTTTATAGTTTTTTATAATGATAATACAAATGAAATTATAGATGTAAAAGGTTTTAAAACGAAAGAATATATTGCAAAAAAGAAAGTATTTGAAGATAAATTTAATTTGAAAATTACAGAAATATAAATAAAAAGAATTAAAAAAATAATAAAATATTGTAAGAAACATTTAATGTAAACCTTTCAATAGTGTAGGGAGTATACTTATATATAATTAATAAAGAATAAATCCAATTGCACAAAATCAAAGTTTTGTGCAAAAAGGAGTAGGAGTAAAATATAGAACCATGCAAAATGGTCCTCTCTCCAAAATTTTGCTATTCCTTTAATAAAGCCTATTTCAGCCTATTATTACAACAACAAACTATATTACTTTCTTATAAAAAGCTCTTAAAATCGATTCTGTAGCTTCATTTTTTTATATTATTCCTGGTTTGATTTTTTTTCATTATTGTAACTACATTTTTAAAAAAATTTTTATATAACTTTAGATTATT
>FR901469.1:2184-17413 GCA_000438355.1 Clostridium sp. CAG:273 | reverse complement strand
CCTTATATATTCTATTTGTCTTATTGAATAATCTATTTTCATAGTGTATAATCATTTTGAAAATAAATGTAGCATTTTTATATTCAAATTTTTAAATAATATTTTAATAGTATTTGTGTAATATAAAAATGCTTGTGGAAGGAATGATTAGTAAACATGAAAAAAATTTTATCAAAAAACATAATTTACTATTTAATAATTATTGGAGTAGCTTTAATAATGTGTATTCCCCTATTTCAGCAGGGTATACACACTGGAGATGATGGAGAATTTCACATTTCTAGAACTATTGGAACAATTGAGCAAATAACAAATGGTAAAAATCCATTTATAATAGACCGTTTTTCTTTAGGCTTTGGATTTCCATGGAATTTATTTTATCCACCTGTTTCAACTATAATTAACGTTGTTTTTGCATTTTTAACAAATAATGTTGTAACAGCTATGAAGATATTTATTTTCCTTACATTTGTACTATCTGGAATAGCAATGTACCAATTGGTAAAAACAATTTCTAATAATAAATTTGCAGCAATGCTTTCTGCTATACTTTATATGTGTGCACCTTATCGCATGCTTAATGCATATACAAGACTTGCGGTTGGCGAAATTGCAGGATTTATATTTATACCAATTGTTTTGCGTGGTGTATACTTACTGTTTGAAGGAAAAACAGAAAAGTCATATATATATGTATTTGGTACAATCGGCTTGGTTTTATCACATAATATAAGTACAATGCTTACCTTTTTAATAGGACTTTTCTATGTACTTGTTAATATAAAAAAATTAAAAGACAAAAAAATATTAAAAAACTTTGTAATTTCTACATTAATAATAATTTTATCTGTACTATTTTTCTATGGACCATTAATGGAACAAATGTCAGGAACAGAATATGAAGTTTCTAGAAAAATGTATACAAACGAATCTGTACAAAATAGTGCCTTAAATCCTATAGAGCTAATATTCCCTTACTTTAACGGAATTAGCCAAGAAGGTCGCTTTTATAATATTGGTATACTTTTATTAGTTGGATTAATAATTACACCTTTTGTATATAAAAAAGCTAAAGAAGTTCCTACATATAAATTTATGCTTATCGCAGGAATTGTGTCTTGCATTATGGCAACATTTATTACCCCTTGGTATTTTATGCCAGACCCATTGCAAATGATACAATTTCCATGGAGAATGGTTGGACTTATAATATTCTTCTTCTCTATTATTGCAGGAATAAACTTTGCACTCTTAATAGATATACTAATGGAACAATGGCAAGAAAAAAGTAAAATTATAGGTAAAACAGTTGTAACAATTTCACTTATTATATTTTCTGGTTTTTATGCATTACACTTTATATCAGACTTAGACTATCCTGTAAAAGACAATGCATATTTTGAAGAGCCAGAAGTTATAGATTATAGTTGGCAAGTTAGTAGATATTCATCTTACTTAGAATACTGGCCACAAAAATCAATTAATAACTTTGACTATACAATGAATAGAGAAAACAAAGCAATTGTTACATCTGGAAAAGCTAATATATTAGATGAAAGTAAAGTAAATGGCGTGCTAGACTTTAATATATCAGATGTACAAGAAGGTACTGTAGTAGAATTACCTTATTTATACTATAAAGGCTATGTTGTAACATATACACCTTCTAAAGAAAATAATAATTCTACCGAAAGTAACAATAATAATTCTTCAAATGAAAAAGTAAAATTAGAAGTTACAGAGTCAGATAATGGATTTATACAAATTAACTTAGACCCATCTATGAAAGGACACATTAATGTAGAATATCATACTACAACACTTCATAAAATTTGTATGGTAATTTCTTTTATAACAATAATAGGTTATATAATATACTTGATTGTTGCATACTTTAAAAATAAACGCAAACTATTAGAATCAAAAGAAAATTAATAATTAGTTTCTAGATTTTAAAATACCCTTGTTTAATTTTAAAATTAACAAGGGTATTTTATTTTTGCAGTTTATATATTTTATAACTCATATCTCATATGGTTTAAATTTAAAATCAAATCCTATAAATTTATGATTTTTCATATTTAAGAAATTATTTATATCATCATTAGCTATTAAAGAAACATCTTTTATTCTACTAACTTTATTCTCTAAATTAACTAAAGGATTAATGTATCTTTTTTTGCCTTTTACACTAGTACAGTATATTTCATTATTTGGTTCATCACTTTTATACACAGAATCTCTTGTTGCATTTTGAAAGTTTTTAAAAGCATTTCTTATATAATTATCTTCACAATTTTGGATTAATTGTAATACTTCTTTTTCAGAAAATTTATATAAATCATCAACTGTAATATAATTTTTTATATTCATTGATTTTACAATATCTGCAATAAATTGCATGCAAAGTCTATCTTCATCTTCAACCCAACGAGGCCATAATTTTGAAATATTATGTATAAAGTTTTCACATAATTTTGCATCATTGAAAACCAATTCATCTATTCCGTCTTCATTTTTTAAAATTACAATATTATTATAGTATCTTTCTATATCTTTAAGTTCAAATACCCTTACTTGATAAAGACCTCCTGATAAAGTATATTCAAATCTATCGGCACTCAATCTAGGAGTATCATTGTCCGCAATAGGATAAATATGATAATCCGAAACTTCTTCTACTTTTATACTATCTCTTTTTAATAATGCCATTATTTCTTTTGAGTTTCTAATTATTTGTTCTGTTCTTTCTTCAGTAGATTCTTGATTTTCCGAATCTCCGTTCATAAAGTCAATACAATGTTTAAATGTAGGAGTTGCAATATCGTGAAATAAACCAGAAATAGTTTGTTTTTTGTCATGTGTAAAATGCCATATAATTAGTGCAACTGCAACACTGTGAGTTAGTGAAGAATAAAAATATTTGTCATTATACACTTTTGTATATAACGTACCGCAAGACATACCAATTCCATCTAGTTTAAGCATTTCTGGAGTATAAATATATTCTAACAACCATTCTGGAAATTCTGGTGATAATATTTTTAAATAGTTTCTTATTTCTTCGTTTAAAGTTACTAAATATTTATTCATATTTTTAATCCCCTTTTTTAATTATCAATTACTGTGCCTTTTTCTAAATATGACGATTTTACTTATTGGATATTCAACTTATGTTTATTATTTTTTGTATAATACTTATATCCTCAATTTTATTAATTCCAAAACATTTTTTACCTAAGTCTTTAACTGAAGCTCCTAAATGGTACATTTCTTTATTGTCTATCACTATAAATCTATCATGAAATTTATTTGTAGTTGATATTTTTAATATAGGATATTCTTTATTGAATTTTTGAATATCAATCTTTTGTATAGTACTTTTATCAGAAGTTAGTATTACAACTTCCACATTTTTATTTTTCTTAGTAAGCATTTTTAAAATACTATCATCAATATAGTTATCTATTATTAAAATTTTTCTATCTGCTTTCTTTATAATATCTATAATCAAACTATATGCATCATATATTTGTCCTTGAAAGAATATCTTTTGTTTTATATTTTCCTCATGTTGTAATTGGTCAAATACTATATCAAATTTTTTATCATGCTCTAACAATCTATATTCCACATTTGTTAATCTCTCAAATAGTTGTCCATTGGAAGATAAAAATTTTCTCATCTCAACAAATGCTTCTACTATTTTTATACTGACCTCAATAGCAACTTCATTCTTTAATAATCCTGAAAGCATTAAAATACCTTTTTCTGTAAATACATAAGGCAATTTTTGTTTTCCTCCTCTTGTATTGTTTGAAGTCGCAAATTGCGACTTCAAAGTTTCATACTCTTTAGTCGTTAATTGAAAACAAAATTCTATTGGAAAACGTTCAATATTTCTTTTTACAGTTTCATTTATTCTTCTAGTCTCATAATGATATAATCTTGCAACATCACTATCTAACATAACTTGTTTTCCTTTTATTGTATATATTAAATTTTTTATATCTTCATTTGATAAATTGTCTTGAATTGCTAAACTATTAATTTCATCATTTACAAATATCATCTCCGATTTATATTAATAAATGTAAAACTATTATAACATATTTTTCCATTTTTATATTATTTCTCTAAAATAATATAAAATATTATGTATTAATGATATGGTACTTAGTCTTATAATACGAATTTTGACTAGGTTGATTTATTAATACTTTTCTTGGTTCGACGATTTTACTTAATTGGAGCCAATAAGCAGAATTGAACTGCTGACCTACGGGTTACGAATCCGTTGCTCTACCAACTGAGCTATATTGGCAAAAATATAAATTATAGACTTGCCTCTATTTTTTAGTCCAGAGACAAGTCTAAATTCTAATTTAGAAAGTTGGAGTTAACCCCAACTTTCTAACTAGAAATGTCTACCCTTTCTCTTTTTTCTTGTTGTATCATCATCTTCTTCATAATTAATCTCATTATTTGCGTTAATGTCATTAGTACCAATAGCATCTTTATAACTATTTAAATATTCTTCTCTACTTTGCTTTTTTGCTTCGTTTTTCTCTTCTCTTTTTGCTTTTAATTCATCTGCATAGTTAAAATTTTGGTTAAGAATTGTTGTATTTGCATAATCCTCATCATCGTCTTCATCGTCATAGTCCATTTTGTTTCTACGATTTATTACTATTAATGTAATTATTGAAATAACTATAATAGTTGCAGCTACTCCACATATAATTATTAATATATTTGGTCCTGAGCTTTTTTCTGTAGTTACTACAGTTTCTTGTTCACCTACATTAACTGTTATTTGGTATGTTGCAATTTGTTGCTTGTCTCCTTCACCCTTTTTAACCATTATAGTAATTAAATTTTCTCCATCTTTTAAGTCTGTATTTCCTGTAATTTCTACTGTTGCATCTTCAGTTCCTGTTTCAGCTGTTATATCCACTGATGTTGTTCCTGTTGCAACATTTATAGAATATGAATATACATCTGGAGTAAATGTTGGGCTTAATGTAACTCCTGCAATTTCTAATTTATTTAATGTTAAACCTGTTTCTTCTGTCTTATCTGTTTTATTTACTATTAATGTATATACAGTCTTGCTTTCATCTTCTGCCATAACCGTAATAGTTACCTTATTTTCTCCATCTTTTAAATCTGTATTTCCTTCTACAGTTACTTTAGCCTTTTCGTCTTCTGGAACTGCATCTAATTGTAATTCTGTTACATCTGTTCCTACTTGTACAGTATATTCTGTTACATCTTTTTTAAATTCTGGAGTTAATGTTCCTTGTAATAAAGTCAACTGTTTTAATGCACTATTCTTAGACTTATCTTCTTTTTTCTCTGTTGTTAAGTATTCAGATGAAACATATGCTGTTGAGCCATTAAATGTTACTCTACTCCATCCGTTACTTCCTTTTCCTGTTCTTGTAATACTCTGTCCCTCTGAAAGTGAACCTACTACTTTACTACTTGTTGACCAACTTTGTCTTACATTTACACTTCCTGTTGCGTAAACTGTTTCATTTACATTTGTAAAACTTGGTGCATTTGATGAATTTCCAGAGCTTGAATTATTATTTGAACCTGAGTTTGAACTAGAGCTTCCACTTGATCCTTGATTTGACCCAGAACCTGTGTTAGACCCTGTTCCAGTATTAGACCCAGAACCTGTATTTGAATTAGAACCTCCACCAGAAGTTTCTTTTTCTTTAACTGTTATATTAAATGTTTTACTTCCAGTAACGACTATTTTATCATCATCTAAATCTGTCATATCTTTAGCTTTTGCTGTTATAGTTACCGTTCCTGCTTTCTCGGCTTTAAAAGTAAGTGTTGTGCTCCCTGCTTCCAAAAACTCAGATGTTGCACCACTTATAATTGAAACATTAGAATTGCTAACTGAAACATCATACATACCAGCAGCATTATTAGCATTTAAAGTAAGAGTTAAAGTGCCTCCAACGTTAACTTCTGTAGTTGAAATGCTTGCACTAAAGGATGCTGCTTGACTCACATTATTAATCATAAATAAAAATAATATTGACACTATTATAACAATTAATATCTTAGAAAATTTAATTTTCATATTTTATTTTCTCCTTTCACTATTACACATTTATTTCTGCTTTACCCCTTAAATAGTTTTTTACCCTAACATAATCCGCAGATGTTATATTTACATCATTATTGGCATCTGCTGCTCTTTTTTGGTTTTCATCTATAGATACTTTTTTTCTTAAATAATTTTTTATTCTAACATAATCCGCAGATGTTATATTTGCATCTCCATTTACATCGCCTTTTTTTACGATAGCATAAGTCTTCTTGTTTATTGTAACTGTATATCCTGTTCCTACATTTGTTTTTCCTGTAATCTCTTTGCCTTTACCATCTTTTACAACAGCACCACTAAATGCACTCTTTATCGTATTTACATTTGATACTGCGTCACATATAACTTGTTTTCCATCCATTTTAACTTGATTATTTTTACTTGGTATATTTTCATCTCCACTTCCATTGTTGTCACCATTTCCTTCTTCGTCTACTGGAACTATATAATCTTCTTTGCTGTCTCCTCTTGCTACATACCCTATAATACCATTATAGTTTACTTTGTCCCAAATATAACCATCTTTATCTGACGCATTTTTTTCCATTCTTGTCATAATATCGCCTTTGTATGCTGTAGTTAGTACTTTAGAGCCTGTACCTGGTGTTTCTCTTACATTAACTCCCGAATTATTTACAACTTTTACTTGGTCATATCCACTTGTATCTGTCCATTTTTCTATATAGCCGTTTCCAACATATCCTTGCCTTCCATCTGGAAGTTTAACTCTATACCAACTTTCTCCATCAACATTTTTATATTTATCTTTCTCTATTACTGTAAGTTCCTGTCCTGGAGATAAAGTTTCTATTATTGTAGTATTTGTTACTCCTGGTCCGTTTCTAAAATTTGTATATGCTGTAACAATGTATTTTTCATTACAATTTGTAATATCTGCAATTTGAGTAAGATAATTTCTTACTACATAACCTTTTCTTCCATCTGCTAAAACAACTTTGTCCCAATATCTCATAAATCTTCCATCTGGATTTTGAGTTTGTGCCAATTCTATTCTTAAAATTTTGTCTCCTTTATTCAATCTAGCTAATTCTTTTCCTTCTCCCTTTTTCTCCATTACACGAACATTATCTGAATTAATCTCAACATTTTGTGTAACAATTGAATTAGTTCCTGGAAGCTCACATCTTTGTTTTGGCATATTCTCAAATACAGGTATAGAGAATATAAAATGCGAATTTTTATTTAACTTACCCATTTTGCTATATGCATTTCTCGTCTCTTGTCCTTCTGTTTTAGAAGCAGAAACATTTGTCATATATTGGTGCCAATATAAATCCCCATCACTATTGTCTACATCAAATTTTTGTAAATATGATGTATTTTGACCATACCCAATATATTCATTTCTTACAAACTCTGCACCACCAACAATTGCTTTTTCTGGGTCTGTCCAATTTTCCTTTTTTGCCTTTTCTAATGCATTTTTTATTATTGTTGCAGTAGTTCCACCTGTTGCTCCAATATTATAATAATTGTAATAACCTGCATATCCTTTATTATACTTACCTTTTCCATTACCAGTTGCAGTTTCTGTAGCATTACCAGGTCCTTGTTCTTGTCTTATTCTAGAAGCTAAATGATATGGGCTTATATTAAATTTCTTTCCTGCATCTACTATTACTTGTGTATATGTTTTGTTAATAGTCTTTGTAGAACCATCTGTTGCTGTATAATTTATTTTTCCTTGTAAATATTTACAATCTGAGACAATCCACTTAACACCAGATTCATCTTGTACATCACTATTATAATTTAATAATTCAAATTGAAAAACATCGTTTGTATTTAAAGAATTTCTTGGATCCATATAATAAGCTACAGTTGCTTCTGATGCACAATACCAGCCGGGTTCATATTGCTTATTTTTACATACTGGGCATACCCATTCTGATGCACTATTACTAGTTAAATTTCTACCATGACTTGCTGTTGTCTCATTTTTTATAACTTGATTCCAGTCTAATCCAGTTTTAAGCATTTTAAACTCGCTCTTAGGAAATTCTTTTTTTAATTCATTTATAAGTTCTTGATACCCTGGATATTTGCTAAAATCATCTGTTGCTGCCTTAGAGACATTAGCTAGTAAGAATATAAATATGTATGACAATAAATTAATTATTATGAATATATATAACATTTTTCTTAACATAATTCTACCGTTTTCCTTAAAAATGTTTTTCAACATTTTTCCTCCTTTTGTACTAAATTTCCACATAAAGTATATCATTGTTACATATCTTAGTCAAGGAATTTTTTTGATAATTATGTCACAGAAATTCATACGAAAATTCGACTAAGATTGCTAAATTTGTAGATAAATGTTATAATTAACTCATGCAAACTTTATTATAAAGGAGGCTTAACTTATGACGTACGGTAAAAGCATGCATGATTGGGAGGCCCGTGAAGACGAACGTCGAGAACGTATTTGGCTCAATGATTTAGAGATAGCCATTAATTCTCGTGATAAGTCTCGGTTTACCGAACTTGCAAAGAAAGGATTGATAAATCAATATAACTTTCCCTGCTTCCCTTTAGGTTCTTGGACAAGAGAAGAAGTAGAACGGTTGAAAAAGGCTGGTTATTAATTTATTTCTTACCGTCCAAATGGATATGTATTGTAAACATGCAAAGTATGTAATGCATTTTTATAATTCATTTCCTATAACCTGTAGTCTATTAAAGTTAACAGTTTGCCTACGAAAAGGTGCTCCTACCTTGGAGCATCTTTTTCATTAAAATATACAGGAGTTTATAAAATATATGAAAGAATTAGTTGTTCCAAATAAATTTAATAATAAAAAACTACAATCTTTTTTAATGCACAATTTTCCTTCTTTAACAAATTCACTTTTTTATAAAACCTTGCGTAAAAAAGATATAAAAATAAATAACATAAGAATAAGCGAAAATATACTTTTACATACTAATGATAATGTAAAAGTATACATTTCTGATGAACTTTTACTACCAAATACACAAATTAAAATAAATATTATTTATGAAGATAACAATATTTTAATAGCAAATAAACCAGAACAAATTGAAGTTACAGGAGATAGCGGTTTAACTTGCTTATTAAAAAAACAACATAACTTTAAATTTTTAGAGCCTTGTCATAGATTAGATAGAAATACTACTGGACTAACATTATTCGCAAAAAATCAAGAAGCTTTAAATATTTTATTAAACAAATTTAAAAATCATGAAATTGAAAAACATTATTTAGCTATGGTATATGGAATTCTCTCAGATAAACAAAAAACATTACAAGCATATTTATTTAAAGATAATAAAAAATCTCAAGTGTATATATCTGATACTCCTAAAAAAGGTTATGTACCAATTACTACAAAATACACTGTTTTAAATATAAATAAAGCTAAAAATTATTCTATATTAGATATTGAACTTTTAACAGGAAAAACTCATCAAATTCGTGCTCATTTAGCACATATTGGTTACCCTATAATTGGTGATGGAAAATACGGAAAAAACGAAATAAACAAAAAATTTGGATTTAAAACTCAAAATCTTTGTAGTTATAAAATAAAGTTTAATTTTAAAACAGACGAAAAACATTACGATAATAAATATTATAAAGAAGATTATCTAGATGTTCACAGTAATATTAAAAATTATTCCACAGACAACTTTATACATAGTTTAAATTACTTAAATGAAAAAGAATTTGTCTTACCAAAAGAATTAATTAACAAATTTAATTTACTAATTAACTAAGTTAAAGGCAATTATACAATAAAAGCAACTTACAAAAAATAGAGACATATGCTAATTTCCTAAATTTGAAAAAGCATTTGTCTCTATTACTTTTTATTATTTTATTAAATCTTGAAATTCTTCAGCAGAAATTATTTCTTTCTCTATTAAAGCTTCAGCTACTTTATTTAGCTTATCCATATTATTTAATATAAGTTTTTGTGCTTTTACATAAGCATTGTCTATCATTATTTTTACTTCTGCACCAACTGCATCTCCAAATTTTTCACCAAATAGTTGTAATTCATATGGGTCTTTTTCTGTGTCTATATAAATTGGTCCTAAATCGTCACTCATTCCATATTTTACAATCATATCTTTAGCAATTTGTGTTGCAACTTCTATATCGTTGCTTGCACCTGTTGAGATATCATTTAAAGCTATCTTTTCTGCAGCACGTCCACCTAATAAAGATACCAATTTTTCTTCCATTTCTGTTTTAGATATATAATATTTATCTTCATTCGATTTATACATTGTATATCCACCTGCTACACCTCTTGGTATTATAGATACCTCTTTAATATCTTTTTGTGTTTCTAATTGACTACTAACTATAGCATGACCTGCTTCGTGGTATGCTGTTAATTTTTTATCCTTTTCTGAAACAACTCTACTATGTTTTTCAATACCTATTGTTACTTTTTTTGTAGCATCTTCTATATCTTTATTTGTTATTGCATTGTGCTTGTTTATTGTAGCAATAATTGCAGCTTCATTTAAAATGTTTGCAAGCTCTGCACCAGAAAATCCTGCTGTATCTTCAGCAATATTCTTTAAGTCAATATTTTCTGCAAACTTTTTGTCTTTAGCATGTATTTTTAATATTGCCTCTCTTCCATTTAAGTCTGGAAGTGCAATATTTATCTGTCTGTCAAATCTTCCTGGTCTAAGTAGTGCTTTATCCAACATTTCTGGTCTATTTGTTGCAGCCAAAACTATAATTGTTTCTTCTGTATCAAATCCATCCATTTCAACTAATAATTGATTTAATGTTTGGTTATTTTCTGACTCTGCACCACTACCACTTGTTCTTCTAGAACCAACCGCGTCTATTTCATCTATAAAAACTATGCATGGAGCTATTTTCTTTGCTTTCTCGAACAATTTTCTTACTCTAGAAGCTCCAAGTCCTGCAAACATTTCTATAAATTCTGAACCACTCATAGAAATAAATGGTACATTCGCTTCACCTGCAATTGCTTTAGCAATTAAAGTTTTACCTGTTCCAGGCTTTCCACAAAGAAGTACTCCTCTTGGAATTTTTGCTCCCATTTCATAAAATTTGTCAGGATTTTTTAAGAAATCTACAATTTCTATCATTTCTTGTTTTTCTTCATCTAATCCTGCAACATCTCCAAATGTTATTTTTGACTTAGTTGTCTCTGTATCATAAACTTTACTTTTATCTCCTAATCCTTGCAATTTAAATAACATTATAAATAAAACTACTAAAAGAATTGTTGGTAACAAAGTAAATAAATTACTAAATATTGTTATAAATACATTAGGCTTTTTTTGGTTTAACTCTATATTATTGCCATCTTCTACTTTACTTTGAATTAATTCTACAAAAGCTTGAGTATTTGGCACAATACATTTTCTTTCATCTGTCTCATCTTTTAGTTTAACTTTAACGGTTGTACTACCTGTAGTCATTTCTACTTTTTCTACATTACCATCACCAATTTCTCTAATAAGCTCTGTATAAGCTATTTCAGTGTTGTCACCTTTTTTGTTTGTTGCAACAACATATATTGTTAACGCCGCAGCTATAATTATTAAAACTATTGCTGTTATTACGAAATACAGATTTTTCTTTTTATTATTTTTCTTTTCTTCTTCCTTCATCTAGTTAAATCCTTTCGCTTTTTATTTGAGTTATACTATTTCCCAATTGCATATATAATTTTTAATTATCCATATAAATTTATAAAAACTATATATAAAATTTATTTAATGTAGCTATTTTTGTATAAATATTTTATGCTGGTTCTTCTCCTCCGCTTTTTCCGCTACCTTTTTCTTTCTTTTCTTCTTTATTTTTTTGCTTTTCTTCTTGTTCTTTTTCCTGCTTTTCTTTCTCTTGTTGCTCTTTTTTAGCCTTTTCTCTTTCTGTTTCTTCCTCTTCTTCTTGCTTTTTTCTTTCCATTTCTTGTCTTACCTTTTCTTGCTCAGACATAATTCTATTTAGTTCTGCTTGTTTCTTTATTACGTCACTTCTAATTATTAAAACTGTTGCAACAACATAGATACTTGCAATTGCTGTATAGACTAATTGGAAATACTCTATTACAAAACCTGTAAGAATATTTGCTACAATGTATACTAAATTTAGTATAACAGGAAGTGATAAAGAATATACAGCAATATTATATGCAGCAGCAGGTTTTAACCTTACTCTTGCTATAATAGATGTAATATATGCAAGTAAAGCTAAGAAAATTGCATCTATTAATACTGTAGAAAAATATATTATAAACAAGTAAATTGCTGTTATTGCAAAGAAAGACATACATAACTTTATACTTCCTTCACCTGTAATAATTGATATAATATTTTCTTTGTTAAATTCACCAATTCCATATTGTTCTGAAATATCTCTGTATGCCATAGTTGTTGTAATAGCAGCCATATCTGTTTTGGTAATTATTTTATCTTTTAAAACAACAATACCAGTAGTATAATGCTTTATTTGGTCGTTGTACTCGTCTATTTTTGATTGTTCCAGGTCTCCTGTGTCTATAATAATTTTTCCAATTGGCAGTTCTTCATTTTCTATAATTATAGGCTTGTCCTTCTCATTAGATGGAACTATTCTTAAAATTCCATCTTTGAATTGTAATGTTCCTATTTCATTACTTATATAACTTGCTAAACCATTTAAACTCTGAGAAAATTTATAGGTAGTTGCTGTACTTACACATAAAGCAAATACTAACATTAAAATTAGCATATAAATAACAGCTTTGTTTATTTTTTGTGCAGCAAGTTTTGCATAATCCTCAAATTTAAATATTGCTATTTTTAGTCTTTCAAAAAAACCTATCTTTTCTTCTGTCTCCACGGCAATTTCCTCCATTACAATTCTACATTTTTTTAACAGTCATTCCATCTTTACTATCTTCTACTTGATAGCCATTTTCTATTAATTTATTTCTAATTTCGTCTGATAAAGCCCAATTTTTCTCAAGTCTTGCCTGTTTTCTCTCTTCTACAAGCTTTTCTATTTCTTCTGGAAGTTCTATATTTTTTTGTTCTTCTAAATATTTTTCTGAATTCTTTATATCTAGTCCTAAAACTTCATCAAATTTTTCCAATAATTTTGCATATTGTTTTGACTTTTTATCGCTTCTAACAATATCCCAAATTATACCTATTGCAGCCGGAATGTTTAAATCATCATTTATTGTTTCCAAAAATTTATTTTCATATTCTTCAATATTTTTTTGACTAATTTCATTATTTCCATTTAAATGTTTCAAATATCCTTCTCTAAGCCTATTTAATGCCTTTTGTGAAGCAATAGCACCATCAAAAGTAAAGTTTAATTTTGTTCTATAATGAGCTGAATAGCAAAATAGCTTGTAAGCTAATGGTTCTATTCCTTTTTCTTGTAATTGTGAAATTGTATAAACATTTCCTAAAGATTTTGACATTTTTCCACCATCTACTAGTAGAAACTCACCATGCATCCATAATTTAGCATGTATTTTACCTGTTGCACCTTTTGCCTGTGCTATTTCGTTTTCATGATGTGTTGGTATATGGTCAACTCCACCAGTATGAATGTCAAATTCTTCTCCTAGATATTTTCTTCCCATTGCAGTACACTCTATATGCCAACCTGGATAAGAAAGTCCCCATGGGCTTTCCCACTTCATTATATGATTTTCTGGTGCTTTTATCCATAATGCAAAATCATATGGATTTCTTTTTTCTGGATCCACTTCAACTCTTGCACCTGCTATTTGGTCATCCAAATTTCTATTTGAAAGAACAGGATATTTATCTAATTTAGATATATCAAAGTAAATTCCTTTGCTTGTTTCATATGCATAACCATTTTTTATAATTTCTTTTACATATTCAAGCATTTCTGGTATATGTTCTGTAGCTTTTGCTATAATTTCAGGTCTGTCTATGTTTAATTTGTCCATATCTTCGAAAAAAGCTTTTGTATAAAATTCCGCAATCTCATATGGATTTTTATTTTCCTTTCTTGCTGCTTTTTCCATTTTGTCTTCGCCTTCGTCTGCATCTGACTCCAAATGTCCAACATCTGTAATATTCATTACATGTTTTAAATTATAACCATTATATTTTAAAACTCTTCTTAAATTGTCCATAAATACATATGACCTAAAATTACCTATGTGGGCATAACTGTAAACAGTTGGCCCACAACTATAAATTCTAACTTCATTTCCTTCTAATGGAGTAAAATTTTCTTCTTTTTTTGTTAGAGTATTATATAACTTAATATTCATAAATCCCCTTTCTCAAACAGTTGTATATAATATCCTCATTATAATTCTAAACACATAACTTTTAACCTAAATTTTTTCTACTTAAGCATTATTTACAACTGTGTTTGTACCTGTTCCACCAGATGGCTTTTCTGTGTTGCCACCACCTGATGGTGGATTTTCTGTATTTGTTTCTCCCCCGCCTGATGGAGGTTCTGTATTTCCTCCTGATGGAGGTGTTGTTGTTTCTTTTTTCTTACTTATTGTTAAAGTAATAGTTGTGTTTTTAGTAACAACTTCATTTCCCTTTATACTTTGTGAAATAACCAATCCTGGTGTTTTTGTACTTTCTTTATATTTTACTTTAATTGTTAATCCTGCTAAATCTGCTCTTGCTGCTGCCTCAGTTTTACCAACTACATTTTTTACTTTTACCATATTAGTTGCAGTGTGTTTATTGCACTCTTCTGTTGGTCTTGTATATGTTGTTCCTGAAAGGCTCTTCCAAGCTGGATCTTTTTCTTTATCTGGTGTTACTGCATAGCCTTTTTCTTCTACTTCTGGGCAATATTCTGTAGCAAGTTTTCCTGTTTCTTTACATATTTTAACTTTGTCATGTCCTTCACAATATTTAGGCACTGTTCCTGCTTTAAATATTTCTGTATATTTTTGTGTACAGCTTTTTGTAGCAAGTTTACCTGATTGTAAGCAAACTGTTGCAGTTGTTAAACCAGAAGGCTTAACAAACTTAGCATCTTTCAAGTCTGAATGTATATCTTTCATAATTCTTGCCCAAATTTGTTGTGCTGCATTTGCATTACCATCTCTA
>FR901469.1:1804-2158 GCA_000438355.1 Clostridium sp. CAG:273 | reverse complement strand
TTTATCATATCCAACCCATGTAGCTGCTGAATAATATGGAGTAAATCCACATAGCCATTTATCTTTTTTACTATCTGTTGTACCAGTTTTAGCAGCTACGTCCATCCCACTTATTTTACACATATAAGCTGTTCCGCTACTTCCTGTTACAACATCTTTTAATATATCTGCTGTAATATATGCTGTAGTTTCTTCCATTACTCTTCTTTTTTCTTGTTTAGATTCTAATATAACATTTCCATTACTATCTTCAACTTTTGTATAAAATGTTGGTTCTGTATATTCTCCACCATTTGCTATTGCCTCATATGCTGCTGCCATTTCTAATGGTGTTGCACCTTGGCTCATTCCTCC
>FR901469.1:0-1740 GCA_000438355.1 Clostridium sp. CAG:273 | reverse complement strand
CTAAGCCCCATATCTTGCAAATATTTTATTGCTGTTGATGGTCCTACATTTGATAATATTTTCATATTTACAACATTAGAAGAAACTTCTATAGACTTTCTTACAGTTGTTAACCCTCTATAGTTAGCAACATTTCGAGGTGCATATCCACCTCCAAAATCTGCTCTACGGTCATCATAAACTGTTGCAGCTGTAATAACTCCCTCTTCTAGTCCAGGTATAACATTTGCTAATGGTTTAATTGCAGAACCTGTTTGTCTTACTGCTTGAATAGCTCTATTATAACCTGTAGCATCAACATCTGTTCCAAGTCCACCCATACAACCTATAACATATCCTGTTTTATTATCTATTATTACCATTCCAGATTGTGTATGTTCTTTGTTTTCTTTTGGTCCTCCTGTTGTTCTTGCATAATATATATACTCATCTTTTACATATTCTTTTTCCATTCTCTTTTGAATTTCTGTATTTTGAGTTGTATATATTTTATATCCACCAGATACTAATAAACTTCTTGCAGCTTTCTCATCTATATCTTTTAATTCTGCTAAATCTGATACAACTTCTTTTATAGCTGCATCTGTGTGGTATGACATTTGTGTTGCATTATTAAATGAGCCTTCTTTAAATTTTAGTCCTGCCTCTACTTCTGCTACTGCCTCATTATATAGTTTTTCTGCTTCTTCTGCATTATCACTAATTCTATTTTGGTCTTTCATTTCTGCCAAAACTGTCTTGGTTCTAGTCTTTATAGCTTTTGTAACTTCTTCGTCTCCTTCATTCCAGAAAGGATTATAACTATTTGGTGAATGGTTTATACCTGCTAAAAATGCTGCTTCTGCTAAATCTAAATCTTTTGCAGATTTAGAGAAATAATATTTAGCACCATTTTCAACACCACATATTGTAGTTCCACCTACATAAATTATATTCAAATATTGCTCTAATATTTGTTGTTTTGAAAGCATTTGTTCTATTTGATATGCTCTAGACATTTCTCTTATTTTTCTTGTAACACCTGCAAAACCAGTGTCATCTTTATCGCTCTTTAAGTTTTTAACTAATTGTTGTGTTATAGTACTTCCACCATAAGAAGAATGTCCTCCTCTTAGTACATACTGTATTGCTGCACTCATAGTTCTTGTTAAATCTATTCCAGAATGGTCATAAAATCTTTTATCTTCAATTGCAACATAGGCATTTGGTAAATATGGTCCCATTTCTGAATATGTAATAATTTTTCTGTTTATATCTCCAGAAGATAGGTCAAATATTTGCTCATCATCTATATCTTTAACAACAGAGTTATTATGTCCTATTGTTAATTCTGCTTTAGTTAACTTTAATTTATCGCTAAAAAATACTCCAGCCAAAATACCTACTCCAATTAAGCATAATAAAATAAAGATTATAAAAATTATAATCAAAGCTTTTTTTAGCTTAGGATGTTTACCCTTTTTCTTTCCTTTTTTATTCTTTTTATTAACTTCACTTTCTTTTACATAATCTTCTTTTGTTTTAGGTTTTGTTTTTGTTTTCTTTCTCTTTGTATCCTCTTTTACAACTTTATACATCTTTGTTTTTCCATCATCTTTGCTTCTTTTTCCAGTACTCATTCTAAAATTTTCCTCCTTAGGATATTTTAAACAAATTCATTATATAATATATTGCATAAAATTGAAAGTATTTTAAGAAATTTTTCAGAAATATAAAAAGAATATGTATGCTGTACAATAA
>FR901468.1 GCA_000438355.1 Clostridium sp. CAG:273 | reverse complement strand
AATTTGTGTATACAAATTTTAAGTTTAACTTATTTTAATCTGTTACATAATATATATAAAAAAGTTTACAAAAGCATTGAATTATATATAAATTAAGTATATAATATTCACGCAAGTTATGTTAAATTTTGGAGGGGTGCAATTTATTTATGGCAAATATAGATGAATTAAGGAATTACAATCGCATACATATGATTGGTATTGGCGGAATTAGTATGAGTGGAATCGCTGAAATTTTAAAACATTGGGGGCTTACTGTTACAGGTTCTGACACTACCAAATCTGAGATAACAGATAAGTTAGTAGCTCAAGGTATTCCTGTTATAATTGGGCATGATTTAGATAATGTTGCTAAAGCAGATGTAGTTGTTTATAGTGCAGCAGTAAAAGATGATGACCCGGAGCTTGTTAAAGCTAAAAATTTAAATATTCCTATTATTACTAGAGGTACTTTTTTAGGAAAAATAACAAAAGCATTTGCTAACAGCATTTGTGTTTCTGGAACTCATGGTAAAACTACTACCACTTCTATGATTTCAGTGTGTTTTTTAGAAGCTCACAAAGACCCATCTATTCAAGTAGGTGCATATTTAAAACAAATTGACGGAAATTATAGAGTTGGTTCAAGTGAATATTTTATAATTGAAGCTTGTGAATATGTAGAAAGTTATTTAAAGTTATTCCCTAAAACAGAAATTATTTTAAATATAGATAATGACCATTTGGATTATTTTAAAAATATAGATAATATAGTAGCTTCTTTTAAAAAATATGTTAAATTACTTCCTTCTGATGGTTTACTTGTTGTAAATGCTGATGATGCTCGTTGTAAAGAAGTAGCAAAGGAATGTGCAGCTAAAACTATTACCTATGGTATAGAAAATGACCATGCTAATTATATTGCAAGAAATATTCATTTTGACAAAAATGGTTTTTCTTCTTTTGATGTATACCATAATAACTTTTTCTGGGCTACTGTTAAGCTTTCTATTCCAGGATTGCATAATGTTTTAAATGCCCTATCATGTATTGCTGTATGCAATTACTATGGTTTAGAAAGAGAACAAATAAAAGATGCTTTATTAAAATATACTGGTGCTCATAGAAGGTTTGAATATGTCGGAACTTATAGAGGCACAAACATATATGATGATTATGGTCATCATCCAACAGAAATAGCTGCTACTGCAAATGCTCTTAAACAAAAAACTTATAGGCAATCTTGGGTAGTTTTTCAACCACATACATATAGTAGAACTAAAAACTTATTAAAAGACTTTGCTCGTGCCCTACTTGGTTTTGATAATATCATAATAACAGATATATATGCAGCTAGAGAAGATAATATTTACAATATTTCTGCTGAAGATCTAGTTAAAGAAATTGAAAAACTCGGAAGAAAAGCTATATATATTCCTAGATTTGATGATATAGTTAAATATATAAAAGAACGTGCAATGCCAAATGATATAGTTCTTACTTTAGGAGCTGGAACTGTAACTAATATTGGTCCTATGTTGTTACAACAATAAAATAAAAAAATAGTCTAATATAAAGTATTCTTATGTATTTCTACTTTATTATTAGACTATTTTTTTAATATCTTTC